>CAZEVP010000004.1:0-92512 GCA_964515735.1 uncultured Verrucomicrobiaceae bacterium
CGATGCTGGTGGCACCGGGCTCGATGCGCGACATGTGGCTGAGCAAAACGGAGCGGACCTGATCATGCGGCGAATCATCTCCCTGTTGCTGGAAAACGAACCGGGTGCGCTGTCGCGGGTGGTCGGGCTGTTCTCGCAGCGCGGCTACAACATCGACACGCTGAACGTGGCCGCCACCGAGGACCCGACGCTGTCGCGGCTGACGCTGACGACGATCGGCGACGACCAGAAGATCGAGCAGATCACCAAGCACCTGAACCGGCTGGTCGACGTGGTCAAGCTGGTCGACCTGACCGAGGGGGCGCACATCGAGCGTGAGCTGATGCTGGTGAAGGTGCGCGCCACCGGCGCGCAGCGCGCCGAGATCAAGCGCTGCACCGACATCTTCCGCGGCCAGATCATCGACGTCGGCCCGACCGTCTACACGGTGCAGATCACCGGCGCCAGCAGCAAGCTCGACTCGTTCCTCGAAGCGGTCGGCGAAGCGGCGATTCTCGAAGTGGTGCGCACCGGTGTTTCGGGCATCGCGCGCGGCGAGAAGGTGCTCAGCACCTGACACTCGCTAGAACGGCGAAGGCGAAAAAAGGCAGCCAAGGCTGCCTTTTTTCGTTTCGCGTGGCGCGTTCCGGAAAGTGGCCGCTGCTTACTCGCCGTTGTCCGCGTCGCCGCCGTCGGCGATCTCCTGCCAGCCGCCCAGCTCGCGCCAGCGGTTGACGATGCCGCAGAACAGCTCGGCCGTTTTCAGCGTGTCGTAGGCGGCCGAGTGCGCGTCGCTGTTGCTGAAGGCGATGCCGGCCAGCGCGCAGGCGCGCGCCAGCACGGTGTGGCCGTAGGCGAGGCCCGCCAGCGTCGCGGTGTCGAACACCGAGAACGGGTGGAACGGATTGCGTTTGATGTCGAGCCGCTCCACTGCCGCCATCAGGAAGCCGTGGTCGAAATGGGCGTTGTGACCGACCAGCACGGCGCGAGTGCAGCCGTGCAGCTTCACGCGGTGGCGAATCTCGCGGAACAGATCGCCGAACACGATCGCCTCCGGCTGCGCGTTGCGATCCGGGTGTTCGAGGTCGATGCCGGTGAAGTCGAGCGCGGCGCGTTCGATGTTGGCACCGGCGAACGGTTCGACGTGGAAATCGAAGGTCTTCTCGATCTGCAGAACGCCGTCGTCGCCCATCGTCAGCGTGGTGGCGGCGATTTCCAGCAGGGCGTCGGTGCGGCAGTTGAAGCCGCCGGTCTCGACGTCGATCACCACCGGCAGGAAGCCGCGGAAGCGTTGTGCGAGCGAACTTTTAACGGTGGTCGAGCTCATGCGCCGACAACCCGCCAGCCGATCGTTTCGCCGGCGCGCAGCGGCACCAGCGGTTCGCTGCCGAGGCGGAACTGCTCCGGCACGGTCCAGTTTTCGCGCCGCAGCAGGATCGTGTCGCCGTTGCGCGGCAGGCCGTAGAAGTCGGGACCGAACAGGCTGGCGAAGCCCT
Source organism: uncultured Verrucomicrobiaceae bacterium (assembly GCA_964515735.1). GTDB lineage: Bacteria > Pseudomonadota > Gammaproteobacteria > Pseudomonadales > CAMLJR01 > CAMLJR01. Next base: position 1,476 of record CAZEVP010000004.1, read on the forward strand.
CCAGCCGGTCGAGCGCGCCGGCCTGCTCGAACGCCTCGGCATAGAGCTCGATGGCGGCGTGGGCGGTGAAGCAGCCGGCACAGCCGCAGGCCGCCTCCTTTTTATTGCGCGCGTGCGGCGCCGAGTCGGTGCCGAGGAAGAACTTCGGGCTGCCGGAGGTAGCCGCCTCGATCAGCGCCTGCTGGTGCGTGTTCCGTTTCAGGATCGGCAGGCAGTAGAAGTGCGGGCGGATGTTGCCGGCCAGCATGTGGTTGCGGTTGTAGAGCAGGTGGTGCGCGGTGATCGTCGCTGCGACGGTGGCCGGCGCCTCGCGCACGAACTCGGCGGCATCGCGCGTGGTGATGTGCTCGAACACGATCTTCAGCGCCGGAAAGTCGGCGACGACACGTTGCAGGTGGCGTTCGATGAAGATCTTCTCGCGGTCGAACACGTCGATGGCGGCGTCGGTCACCTCGCCATGGACCAGCAGCGGCAGCCCGACCTTCTGCATCGTCTCCAGCACCGGGTGGATGCGCTGCAGGTCGGTGACGCCGGAGTCGGAATTGGTGGTGGCGCCGGCCGGGTAGAGCTTGGCGGCGACGATGGCGCCGGAGGCTTTGGCCGCCTCGATCTCGGCCGGTGCCGTGTTGTCGGTCAGGTAGAGCACCATCAGCGGCTGCAGCTGGCGCGGGCAGTCGCGCTGGGCGGCGTCGATGCGCTCGCGGTAGGCCAGCGCCTGCGCCGCGGTCAGCACCGGCGGCACCAGATTGGGCATGACGATGGCGCGGCCGAAGTAGCGCGCCTGGGCCGGCACGGTGTCGCGCAGGGCATCGCCGTCGCGCAGGTGGACATGCCAGTCGTCAGGGCGGGTGATGCGGAGTTCTTTCATCAAAAGCGAATGTCCGGGAGGGCGGCGGCGGGAAAGCCGGCATGTTACCGATTCGGTAACAGGCGCGGAACCTCACGCGGCGGCTGTGGCCTCCGTCGCGCTTCAGCTCTTCCGCGTCCGGCCGATAGCTGGGGCTGTGTCTACGCTGTCTGGTGTCGGCATCTTCCGCGCGGCCGTCGCTGCCTTCAGCCACCCGAGGTCTGTTCCCGCATGTTCGTCCCGATCCGATTCGGCCTGTTGTCGTTGCTGCTGGCCTCCGTGCCAGCCGCCGCGCTGAACTATCAGGCGTCGCTGGATGGGGCCGACTGGAAGGTCGAGCGGGCGTCGCAGAGCTGTCGCCTGCGCCAGTCCATCCCGCACTTCGGGGCTGCCGTCATCGAGACCAGTGGTGGCGGTGAGCGCTTCTTTCTGCAGCTGGCGGCCGACCGGCCGCTGCCGATGATGCCGGGCAGTGCCCAGCTGGCGGCGGCGGCCCCGTTCTGGAACCCCGGGCGCGAAGCCCGTCCGCTCGGCAGTGTCGCGGTCGCCGCTGGCGACCGTCTGGTCGACATCGAGGGCGATCAGGTCGGGCAGCTGCTGCGCGGGCTGAAGGAGGGGCTGGCGGCGGCGGTCATCGGCCGTACGCGCGACGGCGCGGCCGAGGTGCAGGTGGTCGCGCTGCCGGTCCACTTCGAGCGAGCCTGGCGCGAATACGACGCCTGTGTGCAGAAGCTGCCGCCGGCGCCGCGTCCACTGGTGGCGGTCAGGCCCGCTGCTGCCGTCGCCACCGTCGCGGCCGCCAGCCCGGTGCGTACCGACGCCGGCTCCGGGGGAGTGAAGCTCGACTACGCGCCCGGCGAATGGCAGCTGCAGCCATCGCAGCGAGCCGCGCTGCAGGGCGTGTTGCAGTTGCTGCTGGCCGATTCATCGCTGCGGGTGTCGGTCGACGGCTACGGCAACGACAGCTATCGCCGGCTGCTGAACCTGGAGCTGTCGCGCAAGCGGGCGCAGGCGGTCGGGGATCTGCTGACGGCGGGTGGCGTCGACGCCGGGCGGATCGCGCTGCGGTTTCACGGTGACGAGAAGTCCAGCGCGCGCCGCGTCGTCGTGAAGGTGGAGTGAGGTTCGCCTCAGCCGTTGCGGCGGGGGTTGTAGATCGCGCCGCCGCCGTCGGCGTAACGCCGCATCACGGCTTGTGCCGCCTCCCTGCTCAGACCGGTTTCGACGCGGATGCCACGCTTGGCGAAGGCATCGATCCAGCGTTCCGGTTTCGGCCCTTCGTCGAAGCCGATGGTGCGGGCATCGGCATCGCCGGCGCCGCACAGCAGGCGGTCGATGCCGCTCCACATCAGCGCGCCCATGCACATCAGGCACGGCTCGCAGCTGCTGGCCAGCACCAGATCGCGGCCGCCGAGATCGAAATCCCCCAGTTTCTGCTGTGCCAGCAGGATGGCCAGCGTCTCCGCGTGCCACAGCGACGAGCCGCCGCTGACGACCAGATTGCAGGTGGCGCTCAGCAACTCGCCGTCGGCGGCGAAGATCGCGGCGCCGAACGGGCCGCTGTCGTGCTCGATGCTCAATGCGCTCAGTGCGATGGCCAGATCGATGCGGGCGGCATCGCTGTCGTGGTGGCGCGGCTGCGCGTCGATGAACCGGCGCAGCCATGCCGGCTGTTCGAAATGAAAGAGCGTGGACATTCGCTTGCCTCCGTCGGGGCTGGTCATTAATATACGCGCCCTTCGACCCACCCCTGTTGGGGGTGTCAGAGACCCGGAGAGGTGGCTGAGCGGTTGAAAGTACCTGACTCGAAATCAGGCGTACGTGCAAGCGTACCGAGGGTTCGAATCCCTCCCTCTCCGCCATATACAAAAAACCCGGCTTTAAGCCGGGTTTTTTGTATATGGCGGAGAGGGAGGGTAAGAGAACCCTCGCCAGGGTTCGACAAAACTGCAAAGCAGTTTTGGACGCCCGGAGCGAAGCGACGGCGCCCCGAAGGGGCGAGTGGGCGAAGCCCACGAGTCAATCCCGTCTCCCCGTTGGCACCGTGGCCTGCCAACGAGATTTTTTATCTGCCAACAAACTCCTCCACCGCCACCACCTCCCCATAAGCAAACGCCAACCCCGCCATGAACGCCGCGTGAACCTGCTCTGCCGGCACCACCAACCCACCGAACTCCAGATCGCGCGTCGCACAGGCATCGTGAACGACGACCGTGGCGTAGCCGAAATCGGCGGCAGCGCGGCTGGTCGCGTCGATGCACATATGGCTCATCGCGCCGACGATCACTACCTCGACGACACCGCTCGCATCGAGCAGCTGTTTCAACGCAGTGTCGCGAAAGGCGTTGGGATGATGCTTGACGACGACCGGCTCGCCGTCGAGCGGCCGCACGGCGACATTGATCTGCGCGCCGTCCGAGCCGGGAACGAAGAACGGCGCATCGGGCGCCGGAATCTCGTGCCGGCAGTGGATGACCGCATCGCCCCTCGAACGCGCGACGGCGATCACGCGGGCCGCGTTGGCCAGCGCATTCCCGATGCCGGCGAGCGGCAGTTTCCCTGACGGCAAATATTCGTTCTGCAGATCGACGACGACAACCGCACGCTTGCTCATCGGATTCCCCCTGTCTGGATGCGCGAAGTGATTTCCGGAGATCATGCGGCGCGAAACGGATCGCCGACATGGGCGATGCCGACAAAACAGGGGGCGATAGCGACAGATGGCGCGAGTCGATCCGACCGAGATCGGTCTGGTGATCTATCCCGGCGCGCAGCAGGCGGCGGTGCTCGGCCTGACCGATCTGTTCGTCGTCGCCGAGCGGCTGGCGACGCAGCATCGGCAACAGCCAGCGAGCCCGCTGCGGGTCAGCCACTGGCAGATCGACGCGCCGGGGCAGCCGCCGACCCGCCATTTCGATACCGCGCCGGGCAGCGGCGGCGCGCCCGCCGTGCTGATTCTGCCGCCGAGCCTCGACGATCCGCCGTCGCCGCAGACGGCGGCGCCTTTCAACGACTGGTTGCGCGCCTGCCACGCTGCCGGCGTCACGCTCGGCTCGGTCTGCGCCGGGGTGTTCCTGCTCGGCGAGACCGGCCTGCTGGGCGGCCGGACGGTGACGACGCACTGGATCTACGGCGAACCGTTCCAGCTGCGCTTTCCGGCGGTTCGCGCCGACACCGACCGGCTCGTCATCGACGACGGCGACATCATCACCGCCGGCGGCGTCATGGCGTGGGTGGATCTGGGCCTGAAGCTGGTCGATCGCTTCCTGGGGCCGACGGTCATGATCGAGACGGCGCGGCTGCTGCTGGTCGACCCGCCCGGTCGCGAGCAGCGCTACTACAGCACCTTCTCGCCACGGCTGACGCACGGCGATGCGGCCGTGCTGAAAGTGCAGCACTGGCTGCAGGCGACCGACGCCGGCGAGACCGCGCTGGCGGTGCTCGCCGCACAGGCCGGGCTGGAGGAGCGGACCTTTCTGCGCCGGTTCCGGCGGGCGACCGGGCTGACGACCACGGAGTATTGCCAGCGGCTGCGCGTCGGCAAGGCGCGCGAGCTGCTGCAGTTCAGCACGCTCTCCGTCGACCGGGTCGCGTGGGAGGTCGGCTATGGCGACCCGGGCGCGTTCCGCAAGGTGTTCGCGCGCATCGTCGGCCTGACGCCCGGCGAATATCGGCGCCGTTTCGGCGCCTGACGTGCACGGCCATGCGGCTGCGTCGCGCGGGTCTCTTCGACGCGCATTTGAAGTGTGTGAAGATGCCGCGCCCGGGACTCGGGCAGCCGTGGCAACTATTCACCATCGTTGACCAAATACGAGGCTGCGTAGTAGGCTGGCCAACCCCTCGGCCCCGGTCGGATCGCTGCATTTCGCGGGTTTTTCTTGCGATCCGCGGGTTCTCCCGAAGCGGGGCGCGACGACTCGGGACGGCGCCGCGCCTGCCGGAGAATCAGAGATCGCAGGGCTCAGATAATCACTCATTCATTCGGTCGATGGCGTCATCCATCATGTCCCGTTCGGGATGCGAGTCCGGTGGCGCTTCGTCGACGTAAGCAACCTGCTCATCAAGTCGGAGTCACCCCACGATGAATTTCGAGCTATCCGAAGACCAGCGGATGATGCGCGAGTCGTTCGCGCGTTTTCTTGACGATCAGAGCAGCACCGTGCGCGTGCGCGCTGCCGCCGAGAAGGGCGGCTTCGATGCCGAGTTGTGGAGTGGCCTCGCCGAGCTGGGCGCGTTCGGCCTGCGCGTGCCGGAGGAATCCGGCGGCCTCGGGCTCGGTCTGATGGACGCGGCCGTCCTGCTCGAAGAAGCCGGCCGCACGCTGGTCTCCGGTCCGCTGGCCGAGGCGCTGGTCGCCGCGCGCGTCGTCGCGCTGCTCGGTGGCGACAAGCAGGGTGAACTGCTCGAAAGCATCATCGGTGGCGCAGCCGTCGTCACCATCGCCTTCCACGACGTCGCGCAGGCACCGCTGCAGTGGGTGGCCGGCGGCGCCGTTGCCGACGCGATCGTCGCCCGCGATGGCGACAAGGTCGTGCTGGTGAAACTGCCGGCCGGCGAGTGCGGTGAATCGAACCTGGCGTCGACGCCGATCGCCGAACTGGCACTGAATGCCGGTGAGCGCGTCGTGCTCGGCGAAGGCGCTGATGCGCTGAAGGTATTCGCGCAGGCACTCGAAGAGTGGAAGTTGCTGATGGCTGTCGCGCTGTCGGGCCTGTCGCGCGAAGCGATCCGCCTCGCCGCCGCCTATGCCTGCGAGCGCGAAGCGTTTGGCCAGAAGATCGGCACCTATCAGGCGCTGTCGCATCCGCTCGCCGACCTGATCACCGAAACCGACGGCGGCAAACTGCTGACCTGGAAAGCGATCCACGACATCGCCAAAGGGCTGCCGGAAGCGGCCTCCGAAATTTCGCTGACGATCTGGTGGAACGCCGAAACCGCCGGTCGTGCGGTGACGCAAGCGCTGCACACCTTCGGCGGTTACGGTCTCGCTACCGAATATGACGTGCACCTGTACAACCTGCGCGCCAAGGCGTGGCCGCTGGTCTACGGCGATCCAACCGATTTCCTCGCCGAAGCGGGCCGCCGTCTCTACGCCGGTGAAACCGCCGAGCTGCCGGACGTCGGCGCCGTCGAACTCGACTTCGATCTCGGCGACGACGCGCGTGCCCTGGCGAAAGAGCTCGACGATTTCTTCAACGAGACGCTGACCCCCGAACTGCGCGCGAAAGCGCACTACTCGTTCGACGGTTACGACGCCGGCGTGCACAAGAAACTGGCCGAGCGCAATTTCCTGTTCCCGGCCTGGCCGAAAGAGTACGGCGGCCGCGAAGCCGAACCGTATGTGCTGAACGCCTTCCGCGCGGTGTGGGAAAAACATGGCTGGACCACGCACCCGGTCAGCACCACCGACCTGGTCGGCACGATGATCCGCAAGGCCGGCAACGACGAGCTGAAGCAGGAAGTGCTGACCAAGATCATGAGCGGCGACGCCGTCTGCAGCCTCGGCTACTCCGAGCCGGGTTGCGGCTCCGATGTGTTCGCGGCGAAAACCAAAGCGACGCAGCTGCCCGACGGTTCGTGGCGCATCGACGGCGCCAAGATGTGGACCTCCGGTGCCAACATCGCCAACTACGTGCTGATGCTGACCCGCACCAACCCCGATGTGCCGAAGCACAAGGGCCTCACCATGTTCGTGGTGCCGCTCAACACGCCGGGCATCGAGATCCACCCCGTCTACACCTTCCAGGATGAGCGCACCAACGCCACCTTCTACGACAACGTGGTGATCCCCGATCGCTATCGCCTCGGCCCGGTCGATGGCGGCGTCAAGGTGATGGCGGCGGCGCTTGAACTCGAACACGGTGGCGGCTTCAACAAGAGCCAGCGCGCGATGACCGTCGCTGCTGAACATCTCTGCCGCGAAGTGCAGAAAGACGGTCGCCCGCTGATCGAGCAGAGCGATGCACAGAAACGTCTGGCGCGTACCTGGGCGCACTTCTTCATCTCCGAAGTGCTGGCCAACCGTGCGCTGTGGGTCGGCGTCAACAAGCTGGAGAATCTCGCCTACGGTCCGATGATCAAGATGTTCTCGTCGGAGAAATTCCAGTCCGATTCGCGCGACCTGCTGCACCTGACCGCGCCGCACTCGCTGTCGAAACGCCACGGTCCGGCCGGCGAGCTGAACCTCGCCTATCGCCATGCCCACGGCACGACGATCTACGGCGGCACCAGCGAAGTTCACCGCAGCATGATCGCCGAGCGCGCGCTCGGCCTGCCGCGTTCGCGCGGTTGAGGAGGGGGTGACCATGACCGAAGCTCCGCACCTGCTGGTTGCCGAAGAGGGCGCGATCCTCATCTGCACCCTGAACCGTCCCGACAAACTGAACGCGCTGACCGGCCAGACCATGGCGCTGTTCGAGCAAGCGCTGCACCGCTTCCGCGATACGCCGGAACTGAAGGTGATGCTGATCCGCGCCACCGGCCGCTATTTCTGCGCCGGTGCCGATTTGCGCGACCGCTCCGACGAGCCGGCGCAGCCGGCGCGTACCGGCACTGACATTCGCGAGAAACACCGCCTGCGCCTGCACGGTATGCACCGCATCTACGACGAGATGGAGCACATCGAGAAACCGATCGTCGTCGCGCATCACGCCGCCTGCGTCGGCGGTGGTCTCGAACTGTCGCTGTCGTGCGATTTCCGCCTCGCCGCCAGGAGCGCCAGCTACGCCTTCCCCGAGGGCAAGTTCGGCACGCTGCCGGCGTCGAACGGCGTCAGCCGTCTCGCCCGCATCATCGGTACGCACTGGACCCGCTACCTGATCATGGCCAACCTGCCGGCCGACGCCGACCGCGCCTACGTCATGGGTCTGGTGCACGAAGTCTTCCCGGACGAGACGTTCGAGGAGGATGTGATGAAGTTCGTCCGCCATCTCGCGCAGCAGCACGCCGAGCAGATGGGCACCGCCAAGCTCGCCATCGAACTGGCGCACGACGTCGGTCTGGCGCAGGCGCGCAACGTCGAGCGCCTCGCCAACAGCGCGCTGATGCTGAACCCCGACTACCTCGCCGGTATCGAGCGCCACATCGGCAGCATCGGTTCGAAAGGCAAGAGCGAGTAAGACCCGAATATCGCGGGGCGCCCGCCCCGCCGATCTGACCAACCCGGAACAGACCCGATGGATTTTTCCTGGAATGCAGAACAGCTGGCCTTTCGCGCCACCGTTCGCGATTTTCTGAAAGCCAATCTCCCCGCCGACTGGGAAGCGCTGGCGCACGGTCCGGCGTCGAAGGAGCAGACCTCCTTCGCCCGCACCTTTTGCGGTGCCCTCGCCAAAGAGGGGCTGCTGATACCGCACTGGCCGGCGCGCTGGGGCGGTCGCGATGCCGACCCGTGGATCTCGTTCATCCTCGCCGAAGAGATGTGGATGGCCGGCGAGCCGCGCGGCGGCCAGTACATGAACGTCAACTGGATCGGCCCGACGCTGATGCGCTTTGGCTCGGAAGAGCAGCAGCAGCGCTACATCCCGCCGATGGCGCGCGGCGAGACGATCTGGTGTCAGGGTTTTTCCGAGCCGGAGGCCGGCTCGGATCTCGCTTCGTTGCGCACCCGCGCCGAGCGCGACGGTGATATCTACCGCATCAACGGCCAGAAGATCTGGACCTCGTATGCCGGCGATGCCGAGACCTGCTTCCTGCTGGCGCGCACCTCGCCGGGCAAGGGCGGCATCTCGATCTTCCTGCTGCCGATGGATACGCCCGGCATCACCGTGCGCAACATTCCGAGCATCATCGGCGACGGTGACATCCACGAAGTGTTCTTCGACGACGTTGAGGTACCGGTCAGCGCGCGCCTCGGCGAAGAGGGGCAGGCGTGGGAGATCGTGCGCATCTCGCTGTCGCTGGAGCGCGTCGGTATTCCGCGCTTCGCGCTGGCCTCGCGCATGTTGCATCGCGCCGTCGCTCTGCTGAAGAAGGCCGGTCGCTTCACGCCGGGTGTTGCCGAACAGGCGGCCAAGGCACACGCGGCCTGCGAAGTGTCGCGCCTCTACAGTTACAGCATCATCGACCAGCGCGTGCACGGTCAGGCGACCAGCCCCGAGGCCAGCGCCGGCCGTTTCTCGACGGTCATCTGCGAGCGTCTCGTCGCCGAGTTCGTTGTCGAACATGTGCCCGAATCGCTGGCCGGTGGCGATCCGTTGCTGCTGGCGCACCACCAGCGCGGCATCGTCGCCGGCATCGCTTCCGGTGCTGCCGAAATCCAGCTCAACCTGATTGCCACCGAACTGCTGCAACTGCCACGGGAGCCGCGCTGATGGATTTCACACTGAGCGAAGATCAATCCGCGATTCAGGGCGCGCTCGACAAGCTGGCCGAAGAGTTCGCGCTGGTGCCCGCCGAGTTCCACAAGTTCGCGCTGTTCGGCGACAAGCTGGAGAAAGAGCTGGAAGAGGGGCAGTACTTCGATATCGCCGCCATTCCGGAGCTGGGTGCACTGTCGGCGGCGCTGGCGGTCGAGCGTCTGGCGCGTCTGCCGTACACGGTCGAGACCGCTCTGTCGATGATCGTGCGGCCGCTGCTCGACATGGAATTGCCGCGCCCGTTCTCGGTCGTTGAAAACGGTCGCCCCGGTCGGTATCTGCCGACGGCGAAAACGGTCATCGTCATCGATGGCGACTCTCTTGACGGACAGGGGGTGGGCATCGCGCATCCGGCCGAGGGTGATGTCGAGGCGTTGCCTGAATCGCTGTACGCCTACCCGATGGGCCGCTTCATCAAGCAACCGGCGGTGAAACCGCTGTCGGCGGAAGATGGCGCGAAAGTGAAAACCTGGCTGCGAGTCGCACTCGCCGCGGAGATGACCGGCCTGCTTCAGGGCGCCATCGACGCCACTGTCGAGCACATCAGCGTGCGCAAGCAGTTCGGTCGACCGCTCGGCACGTTTCAGGCGCTGCGCCACCGCATGGCCGAGTGCGCGGTGCTGACCGGCGGTGTACGTCTGCTGGCGCGCAAGGCGGCGTGGTCCGGCGATGCCGGTGATGCGGCGGTCGCTGCGCTGTACGCGCAGGACAGCGCAACGCGCGTGATCTACGACGTGCACCAGATGATGGGCGCGATGGGCATGACGCTGGAGATGTCGCTGCACCTGTGGACCTACCGGATGAAGGCGCTGCTCTCCGAACTCGGCGGTCGCGCCGGGCAGGCGACGGTGGTCGCGGAGAAATGCTTCGACGCCGCATGAGTCGAACGCGAAACGAGATGGCCCCTGTTGGGGCCATCTTGCTTTCAGAGCTCCGAAAATAAAGTTACGAAAACTGTGAGGTGCTGAATCGATGGATGCCGAAACGCTGAAGTCTCAGGGTTGGCAGATGGTCGGTCTCGACGGTTTCTCCGGCGTCGCCGGGCCGTTCTGGATGATTACGGAAAACGGTCGTCGCCGGCTCGGTGTGCAGATCGAGGCGCGCCACTGCAACAACCACATCGGCACCATCCATGGCGGCATGGTGATGACCTTCGCCGACATGGCGCTCGGTATCGGCGTCTCCGATGCGCTCGACGGCAACCGCAACTGCTCGACGATCTCGCTGACCACGCAGTTCCTGAACCCGGTCCATGTCGGCGAGTTCCTCTACTGCTATCCCGAGGTGACGCGCACCAGCAAGTCGGTGGTGTTCGTGCGCGGACTGCTGGAGACGAAGGATCGTGTCGTCGCCAGCGTGGAGGGAATCTGGAAGGTGATCGATGCGTCGAGGGTAAAGCCGATCAATGTCACCAATATTGGGTCGTAACGGCGTTGGGTCGTGCAGGCTCGGCCCACTCCACGAGGGTTTGAACGATGCGCAATCTGGATTTCAGTTCCTGGGAGGCGGTGATCTCGACGCTGCTCGGGCTGGTGGTGATCACGTTCGTGATGGTCGGTGTTCGTCTGCTGGTCATGCAGACGGTGCAGCAGCGCCGCGAGCGCGAGAACCGTCAGATCAACGAGCGCCTGCGCACGCTGATCGCAGCCTACAAAACCCTTGGCGGCTCGTTCACCGGCGATCTGGCGGTCGATCCGATGCATCTGCGCGATCTGCAGCGGCGCCAGGTTTCGGCTGAAACCCCGGAAGAACGGGGCGCGGAGATCGATGAGGAAATGTCGGGCTCTTCCGATCGTTCGCGCCGCATCCGCGATGCGGTCGAGGCGGCGCTGTCGGATGTGATTCTGCTCGGCACCGAGGAGCAGGTGCGGCTCGCGGCGCGGGCCGCGGCCGACCTCGTCGCAGGGCGGGCGATCCGCACCGATGAACTGGTGGTGTCGCTGCGCGACTTCATTCGCCGGGTGCTCGACCTGGAACCGGTGCCGGCAGGGCTGGCCATTCCCAGTCAAGGGCCGACCCGTCCCGGTGGCGCCGGTGGTGGGAAGGGCAAGGGAGGCGAAGCCGGTGGTGGTCGGGCCGGTGGGAAGCAGGGCGGCGGCGGGAGTGGTGCCGGCGGCATGGCGGGTATCGGGGTGGGTGGAGGCCTCGCGCTGGGGTCGGAGAACCACGACGGGCGGTAGATCGGTGCCCGATATCCAGTCAGATTGCCATCGCTGAATACGATGTAATACATTGTATCCTTCTGTAGGGAGGATGCCCCCATGAGTGTCACTACTGTCAGGCTCCAGCCCGAAGTGGAAGAGGGGTTGGAGGAGATGGCTGACAGGCTCCACCGGAGCAAAAGCTGGCTGATCAATCAGGCGCTCAGAGAGTTTCTTGCGCGGCAGGAACAGGCGCAGGCTCGTTGGCAGGAGACGTTGAAAGCGATGGATTCGGTAGCTCAGGGACGGGTCGTTTCCGGCGAGGCGGTTCACGCTTGGCTGAATAGCTGGGGTACCGCTGACGAACTGCCGCCGCCGAAGTCCGGCGAATGAAGCTGGTCTATTCCGAGGAGGCGGTCGCCGACCTCGTTCGCCTTCGTGCATTCATTGCCGAGAAAGATCCCGCTGCGGCATCGCGCATTGCTGCGGAGTTGGTCGCGCGTGTAGAGAATCTCCGACTATTTCCCCATCTCGGTGTCGAGGTCGAGCAGGCACCGCAGCCGGGTGTCGTGCGTGACATGGTGTTTGGCAGTTATGTCGTTCGCTATGCGGCGCAATCGGAATCAGTTGTTGTGCTGCGCGTTTGGCATCATCTGGAAGATCGCGCAGATTCGTAAGTCGCAGGGTGGGCGGAGCGTGCGGCCGAGGCCAGCATCCTCAAATGGTTTGAGCAGCATGGAGTCGTGCCATGAATACGATGACGGTCGAGGACTATCACGCCAGGATCGAGTACGACCCGGAGCTGGATCAGTTCCGGGGAGAAATCCTCGGGCTGAATGGTGGCGCGGATTTTTATGGGGGCAATCCCAAGGAGCTGCGTGCCGAGTTCAAAAAGTCCCTGCATCTCTTTCTTGAGGCCTGCAAGGAGAAGGGCATCGAGCCGCGTCGCCATTACTCTGGAAAATTCAACCTCCGAATTTCTCCCGAGCTGCATGAGCGGCTGGCCATCGTTGCGCAGGCTGAAGGGAAGAGTATCAATACGCTGGCTCAGGAAGTGCTTCAGAAAATAGTCGCATGAGTGTCGTAGGTTGGGTTGAGCCTGCGAAGCCCAACATACGGCTAATTCGCAGTAATCGCGATTTTTGCACGCTCAGATGCAACCTGTGACCCTGTTCGTGAGATGGAAGAGACTTTAAGGGTGGTGGATTGGTAATGGTGCTGACGTTCTTTGATTTTCTGCATAAATATGGCATCGAACCTTTACAGGTACGGCTTATTCGTCACGGCAACAAGGAGATAAGTGTGCTGGAGACGTATCTGGACGAGCCTGAAAGGTTTACAGAGTACACCGCGTGGCAAAAACCTGGGCGCTATGGGAATTCTAGATATTTGGCTTTGTTTTCTCCGGCGCGAGGTACGACGTCGTTGTTTCTTGGGTTGTGGCGAGTCAATGGGGTAACGGAGAACGCCGATTTGACGCAGAGGCACATGGCGTTGTTGAAGCGATTCAGATTGCCGGAAAAATGGTTTGAGCGGTCTGATCGTTACGATCTGGAAGCGATCAGTGTCATGGGTGATCTGAGTCAGCGCCTCGTCATCGACTGGGGGCACTCGACGGTCAGCTGGGTGCAGGCGAAGGACAAGAGCATCGTCGAGATCAAGCCGGTAAACTCGATTGGTGCATTTACATCGTATGACAGCATTCTTCTCACGTACCGGGATCTGAAAAAACTGATCAGTGATACGGGATCGAATGCCTCGTGGGTCAATGCGCTGTCATCGGTCAATGGCGTGTATCTGATCAAGAACAAGATGGATGGTCGGCTGTACGTGGGATCGGCGTATGGGAAAGGCGGGATACTGGGGCGTTGGGCTTCGTATGCCAGGTCGGGGCACGCTGGAAACAAATATCTCAAAGCGCTCGATCCACATCACTTCGAGTTTTCCATCTTGGAGATATGCCCATCCACGATGTCTGCAGACGATGTGATTGCCAGGGAAAATCGCTGGAAGACGTGTCTGGGGACGAGGGAGTTCGGTCTCAACGACAACTGATTACCAGTGAGCGGGCTGGTCGCGGTCTTTCAGACTCAACGGCAGCCCGCGACTCCGGGCACTGTCACCGATGACTTGGCTTTTCTATATCCACCCCGCCAAACAACCCCTTGCTGATCTCCCCGCTCAACATGTCATGCGGGAAACAGACCTCGATATGGCTCACGTCATCGAGCCGCGCAATCTGCTCATCGCTGAACGTGATCTCCAGCGCCGCGAGGTTGTCCTCGAACTGCTCGTAGGTGCGCGCGCCGATCAGCGGTGACGTCACGGCCGGATTCAGCAGCGTCCACGCCAGCGCGACCTGTGATGGCGAACGTCCCATCTCTTTGGCAATGACGCCGACGGCATCGGCAATGTCGAGCGCCTTTTCATTCAGCCGGCCACGCGCCAGATTCATGCTCTTGCGCGAGTTCAGCGCGCCGAGCGACTGTTCCGCCGGTGTTTTCAGATCGTCGCGCGTGTACTTGCCCGACAGCACGCCGCCGGCCAGCGGTGACCACGGCAGCACGCCCATGCCCATTTCGCGTGCCATCGGGAAGAAGTCGCGCTCGACGGTGCGCTCGGTCAGGTTGTACGGAATCTGCAGCGCGATCAGCGGCGCCCAGCCGCGCAGGTCGGCGATCGCCTGCATCCGCGATACCTGCCACACCGGCGTGTCGGAGATGCCGGCGTAGACGATCTTGCCGGCGCGCACGAGATCGTCGAAGCCGCGCAGGATCTCGTCGACCGGCGTGCGGCTGTCCCAAATGTGCAGGTAATAGAGATCGATGTAGTCGGTCTGCAGTCGCTGCAGACTCTCCTCGACCGCGCGCACCATGTTCTTGCGGTGGTTGCCGGCGCCGTTCGGATCGCCCTGGCGCATCGTCAGCGAATATTTGGTGGCGACCACCATCCGTTCGCGACGGCCTTTCAACAGCTCGCCGACGACGCGCTCGGAACCGCCGCCGCCGTAGAAGTTGGCGGTGTCGAGGAAGTTGCCGCCGCGCTCGACGTAGGTGTCGAACATGCGGCGCGCATCGTCATCGCTGCTGCCCCAGCCGGCCGGCATGCCGAACGTCATGGTGCCGAGCGACAGCGGCGAGACGCGCAGCCCCGAGCGGCCGAGCAGGCGGTAGTCGTCGAGTTTGGTGGCCATCGGTGTGCCCTCCGTATCAGCCCGGTACACGTTTCGCGGTCAGTGCTTCCTGCGTCAGGAACTTGGTCGTGCTCCAGCCGCCGTCGAGCGCGATGGTCTGGCCGTTGATGTAGCTGCCTTCCGTCGATGCGAGGAAGAAGACGGTATTCGCCACATCTTCCGGCGTGCCGTCGCGGTTGAACGGCGTCTGTTCGTGGTTGGCGCGGCGGAAGAAATCGGCGTCCCAGTAGTCTTTCGTCATGTCGGTCTTGATGACGCCGGGCGCGACCAGATTGGCGCGAATGCCCTTGGCGCCGTAGTCGGCGGCGATCGCCTGCGTCAGCCCGATCAGGCCGGCTTTCACCGCGCAGTAGATGCCGCCGGTCATGCCGCCGATGATGCCGAACACCGAGCCGACGTTGACGATCGACGCGCCGGGCTGCATCGCGTTGAGCGCGGCGCGGCTGAAGCGGAACGGTCCTTTGAGGCTGATGTCGATGACTTCGTTCATCGTCGCGTCGTCGGTGTCGCCGACCGGCGCCCAGCGGCCGGCGCCGGCGTTGTTGACCAGACAGTCGAGACGGCCGAATTCACCGATCGCCAGTGCGACGGCGCGGTCACCGGCATCCGGCGCGGAGACGTCGACCGCCAGTGTGCGGACTTCGGTGATGGCCGACAGTTCGCCGGCGAGTTTTTCCAGCGGCGCCGGACGGCGCGCGACGGCGACGATGCGCCAGCCGGCGTGCGCGAAGCGCTTGGCAATCGCCTCGCCGATGCCGGCACTGGCGCCGGTGATCAGGACGACGGGTTTCGGGGAAGTCTGGCCCATGACGATTTCGCCTCCGCGTGGGTTTTCTGAGAGCTGTTATCGGCCGGTTATTCTGGGCCATGTCGGCGCGCGCGGCAGCCGTTGTACGTCGACAAATCGCGCCGAGCCATCGACAGATCGCGCGTCAGGCGGAGTTGTCTCCAGACGCAGTGCCGTGGGCGGCGGTGACGTTGCGTCGGTAGAGTTTCGGCGTCAGCCCGGTCCAGCGCTTGAAGGCGCGGCCGAAGCTCGACTGCTCCGAGTAGCCGAGATTGAGCGCGACCTCGTCGAGCGTCAGCTGTTCCTGCTCCAGATAGGTTTTCGCCAGCTCGATCCGGTGTTTTTCGAGGATGTCGGAAAACTTCAGCCCCGATTCGTTCAGATGCGTCTGCAGCGTGCGCACCGAGATGCCGAGCTTCTGCGCGCCGCGCTCGATGGTGCAGTTGCCGGACGACAGCGCGCCGCGCACGTAATCCTGCACGCGTTCGACGATGGTGATGCGCGAGGCGGCCTTGACCCGTTCGAGATAGCCGCCGAGCAGGCGGAACAGCAAACGGTTGGCGCTGGCGACCGGCTGGTCGAGCACGCCGACCGGGAAACCGATGGCGTTCTCGTCGACGGTGCAGAAGAAGCGGCAGCCGATGCGGCTCTCGATGTCGGCGATTTCGGTGCCGCGCATCTCCACCGCCAGCTTGACGTAGCTCGGGCGGAAGTTGCGCCCGGCGATCTGGTGCAGCAGTTTCAGGTCGAGCAGCGCACCGTGGTAGTTGGCCTGCGTGTTGATGCCGAGCTCGGTGCGCAGCCACCAGCGCAGTTCGGCGACTTCGGGGCCTTCGCTCAGCTCCAGCACCGGCACCGGCGAGTGCGACACCGGAATGTAGTGGATGAAGCAGTTGATCGCCTCGCGCACGGTCGGCGCCGCGCGGCACAGCGCGGTGACGCAGCCGAATACGTCGGGCTCCTGCAGTTGTGCCAGACGCAGGCCGAAAATCGGATCGTTGAATTCGAGGCTGCAGTATTCGAGCAGATCGACGACCGCCTTGCAGTCGATGTAGTGGTCGGGGTCGGTGATCACCTTCGGGTCGATGCCGAAGCGTTCGAGGATCGGGCGCGGGTCGGTGCCGAGCGAGCGGATCAGGCTGGGAAGGCCGCTCAGGTTGGCGGCGCGCAGCTGCCGCTCGGTCGGCATCGAATCGAGCGGGCCGTCGAGGCTGAAAAAAACCGGCTCGCTCACGCCATCGTTTCCTCGGTCTGTTGCCGTTGTGTGCACATCGGCTTGTCTGGTCGTGCAATGAATGGGGGCGTGCCCGTGCAGCGCCGGGACACTAGCACGGTGGCTGTCTTGACGTAAATAACGGGGCTGTGGGATACAGGCCGGCCACCCACATGACCGGTTTCGACGCCAGCGCCGCGAGTTGTGCGCCTCGAGCCGGTACTCTTTTTCAACCTTCGCGCTGCGGCTTCGTGACGTTGCGCGATCTGACTGGCAGGTGAATAACAATGGTCGATTTCGAAAAGCTGAAAGAAGAGGCGCGGCAGTACATCCGCTATGAAAAGGATGTGGAGAATCGCATCGCCTATCTGACCTTCAATCGCCCGGATGCGCTCAATGCCACCACCATCGGTATGCGGCAGGTCTACGCCGATCTGATTCTGGAAGCCAACATCGATGACGAGGTGAAGGTGCTGGTCATTCGCGGCGAGGGCGATCACTTCGGCGGCGGTGGCGATCTGCCGGAGCAGGCGGAGATGCTGTCGGAAAAGAATGAGGACGTGTCGCTGCTGCACGAGTTCGGCATCAACAATCCGAACGTCAAATATCCGCCGAAGGACAGCTTCCGTTTCCTGCACGGTCTGACCGACCACTACGCCAAGGCACCGGCCGGCAACCGGCCGCTGCAGGAGTTCAAGAAGATCAGCATCATTGAGGCGAAGGGTTACTGCTACGGCTGGCACTTCTATCAGGCCGCCGATGCCGATCTGGTGGTGTCGTCGGATGAGGCGCTGTTCGGCCACCCGGCGTTCCGCTATGCCGGCTGGGGTCCGCGGCTGTGGAGCTGGGTCGAGACCATCGGCCTGCGCCGCTTCTCGGAGATGCTGTTCACCGGCCGCCCGTTCACCGGCAAGGAGATGTACGACAGCGGCTTCGTCAACAGCGTGGTGCCGCTGGAAAATCTCGCCGACGAAACGAAGAAGTACGCGCTGGCCTGTTCGCGCTCGCGCCCGACCGACGTGGTGCAGGTGCAGAAGACCTTCCTCGAAATCTACAAGCAGTATCGCGGCGAATACATGGGCAGCCTGCTGACCGGTTTCGTCGAGGGCATGCTGCCGATGATGAAGAACGATCGCGCCAGTGACGTGCAGCTCGGCGACGATGTGTTCGGCGAAGGGCTCAACAACGTGGTCAAGGACATCGACATGCAGTATCCGCCGGAGTGGCGGATGAGCCGTTCCAATCGTCGCAAGCCCTGATCCTCGCGCTTGGCGTGTCCGGCGCCGACACTCGCGCTGACATTGCCGGGTGCGGTGCCGTACATGTCGCCGGGGGCGTGTGTCGCCAGGGAGGGCGACACCCGAGCCTGTCCATGGATGGACGTCGTTGCGTCCCCCGGCGACATGTACGGCACCGCGCCTTGCGCTGACGTCCTGCGAACAGGCTTTGACCTGTTCTGATCGCGGTCGGGAGATCGAACTCGATGGAATATCGCATTCTCGGCGCCTCCGGCCTGCGCGTGCCGGTGCTCAGTTTCGGCACCGGCACCTTCGGTGGTCAGGGGCCGTTCTTCTCGGCGTGGGGCAACAGCGATGTCGATGAGGCGCGACGCCTGATCGACGTCTGCCTCGACGCTGGCCTCAACCTGTTCGACACCGCCGACGTCTACTCCGACGGCGCCTCCGAGCAGATCCTCGGTGCTGCCGTCGCCGGCCGCCGCGATCAGGTGCTGATCGCCACCAAGCTCTCGTTGCCGACCGGGCGCGGCCCGAACGACATCGGCTCGTCGCGCCACCGGCTGATCGCCGGCGTCGACGCGGCGCTGAGGCGGCTCGGCACCGACTACATCGACATCCTGCAGATGCACGGCTTCGACGCCTTCACGCCGGTCGACGAGGTGCTCTACACGTTCGACCTGCTGGTGCGCGCCGGCAAGGTGCGCTATGTCGGCGCGTCGAATTTCGCCGGCTGGCAGCTGATGAAGGCGCTGGCCAGCGCCGACCGCCACGGCTGGCCGCGTTACGTCGCGCATCAGGTGCACTACTCGCTGGTCGGCCGCGACTACGAGTGGGAGCTGATGCCGCTGGCGCAGGACCAGCGCGTCGGCGCGCTGGTCTGGAGCCCGCTCGGCTGGGGCCGGCTGACCGGCAAGGTGCGGCGGGGGCAGCCGTTTCCCGAGGGCAGCCGGCTGCACGACGTCGCCAAATGGGGGCTGCCGGTTGACGAGGAGCGGCTCTACGGCGTCGTCGACGTGCTCGATGCCCTCGCCGCCGAGACCGGGCGGACGATTCCGCAGGTCGCGCTGAACTGGCTGCTGGCGCGGCCGACGGTGGCGTCGGTCATCATCGGCGCCCGCAACGAGGCGCAGCTGCGCGACAACCTCGGCGCGGTCGGCTGGTCGCTGACGCCGGAGCAGATCGCCCGCCTCGACGTCGCCTCCGACGTGATGCCCGCCTATCCCTACTTCTCCTACCGCATCGACAAGGCGTTCCGCCGCCTCAATCCGCCGCTGCTCTGAGCCTGCAACCGGCCCTTTTCGGCATTGCCGGCGCGTTCGTTATACCGATCGCGCAGGTCATGTCCGAACTGTCGAAAACCCCACACCAGCTGTCGGGAATAGGGGGCGGACCCTTGGTATATATGGTCGCCAATGCTGTCCGTCCGGACCGGCCGCCTGCACCTGCGCGTCAGGCCAACCGAGGAATGCCCCTATGTCCTTTGAGCTGAACAAAAAGCTGGCGGTGAAGCGGCCGCCCCTGCCGACCGCGGCGGCGGTCGACCCGGTCACCGCCAGCATCATCCGCGGCGCGCTGGAGACGATCTGCTTCGAAGCGGCCACCTTCCTTGGCCGCGCGGCGTCGTCGCCGATCATCAACCAGTCCAACGAGCGCAACGCCAGCATCATCGACGCCAATGGCCGCCTCGCGGTCGGCTCGATCGGCACGCCACACCTGACCTTCGTCACCCAGCTGACGGTGCGCTACGGCCTCGATCACTTCAGGAATTACGACTGGGGCCCGGGTGACGTCTTTCTCGGCAACGACCCCGACCACGGCGGCGGCCACCTGCCGGACTACAACGTCTACGCGCCGGTGTTCGACGACAACGGCGAGCTGGTGCTGGTGCAGGCGCTGCAGGCGCACCAGGGCGACACCGGCGGCAAGGACCCGGGCGGCTTCACGCTGGAGGCGACCGACATCTTCACCGAAGGGCTGGCGATCCCGTGCATCAAGCTGGTCCATCGCGGCGAGAAGCGGCGCGACATCATCCACCTGATCGAGCGCAACAACCGCTTCGCCACCTTCTCCGGTGACCTCGCGGCGATGATCGGCGGCGTGCAGCACGCGGTGCGGCTGATGCAGGAGCTGGTCCGCAAGTACGGCGCCGACGTGGTCAAGGCCGCGGTCAACTACACCATCGAGCACACCGAGAAGCGCTTCCGCGAAGAGGTCGCGAAGTGGCCGGACGGCACCTACGAGGCCGACGTCTTCATCGACCACGACACGCTCGGCACCAAGGACGTCAAGGTCCACGTCGCCTGCAACGTGAAGGGCGACGACCTGACCATCGACCTGACCGGTACCGATGACCGCCCCGAACTGGTCGGCGTCTGGAACACCTTCGGCAACAGCCGCGGTTACGTGATGACGCAGCTGGTGGCGATGGTCGACCCGGAGATTCCGAAGAACGAGGGCTTCTTCAACGCCGTCGAGATGATCATTCCCGAGGGCTGCATCGCCCATCCGCCGCCGAACAAACCGGCTGCGCTCGGCTCGTTCCACCCGGCCTGCGAGATCACCGAGGCGGTCTGCGTCGCGCTCTCCAACGTCGTGCCGGGTCGCGCGCAGCCGCAGGTCTACAAGATCGGTATGCCGAATGCCGTCATCGGCTTCGACGAGAGCGGCATGTGGATGGATCAGGGCGTCGATGCGCGCTCGATGGATTCGTCGGCGGTGCAGGGCATCGACGGCTGGGGCTCGTGCCCGTCGGCGCTCGGCAATCTGCTGCTGTCGGAGGCCGAGGATGCCGAGAGCCGCTTCCCGGTCATCAACATCAGCCGCGAAATGACCATCGACGGCGGTGGCGCCGGCCAGTGGCGCGGCCAGCCCGGCAGTCTCAACGTCAAGCAGGTGCTGGTGCCGACGATGGCGATGGCGTGGATGGTGTCGGCGGCGCACCCGCTGCGCGGCATGTGCGGCGGTGACGATGGCAGCCCCTACACCAACCATTTCGAAGTTGGCACCGACAACGAATACCAGATCGATCTGGCCGTGAAGGCACAGCTGCCGGCCGCTGCCGTCATCGCCTATCAGCACGGCGGTGGCGCCGGCTTCGGCCCGGCGTATCTGCGCGATCCCGACGCGGTGAAAGAGGATGTGCTCGACGAGTACGTCAGCCTCGATGCCGCGCGCGACAAATATGGCGTCGTGCTGACCGGTTCGCTGGAAGAGTACGACCTGCGCGTCGACGTTGCCGCGACGCAGGCACTGAGAGAAAAAATGAAGGCTGCGCACGCAGCGCGAGGAGCGAAGTGATGGGCTACCGCGTAGGTATCGACATTGGCGGCACGTTCACCGATTTCGCGCTGCTGAGAGGTGCGGAGGTGATTCTGCACAAGAACCTCAGCACGCCGGAGGACCGCTCGCTTGGCGTTATGCACGGTCTGCAGAAACTCGCCGAAAAAGAGGGGCTGACGCTCGGTGATTTCCTCGGCCAGTGCGATGCCATCGTGCACGGCACGACGATTGCCGACAACACGCTGATCGAGATGAACGGCGCCGTCACCGGCCTGATCACCACCGAGGGTTTTCGCGACGAGGTCGAATACCGTCGCGGTTACAAGGAGAACATCTGGGACGTGCGGCTGGCGCCGCCGAAGCAGATCGTGCCGCGCCGTCGCCGCCTGACGGTGCCGGAGCGCGTGCTGTTCGACGGCTCCGTGCACAAGCCGCTCGACGAGCAGGCCGTGCGCGACTGCTGCCGCCGGCTGAAGAAGCAGAACGTCGAGTCGGTGGCGATCTCGCTGATCTTCTCGTTCGTCAATCCGGCGCACGAGAAGCGCGTCGCCGAGATCGTCGCCGAGGAGATGCCGGGCGTGCATCTCTCCGTGTCGCATCAGGTGCTGCCGCGCGCGCCGGAATACGACCGTACCAGCACGACGGTGGTCAACGCCTACGTCGGCCCGCGCGTCACGTCGTATCTGGAAAAACTGGTCAGCCGCCTGAAAGAGGGCGGCTACCGCAACCAGCTGATGGTGATGCAGGCCAGCGGCGGCGTCATGACCAAGGAGTACATCGACGGTTCGCCGATCCGCGTGCTTGCCTCCGGCCCGGCCGGCGGCGTCATCGGTTCGGCGCACGTCGGCGCGGCCAAGGGCTATCCGAACCTGCTCTGCGTCGACATGGGCGGTACCTCGTACGACATGTCGATGGTCATTGACGGCGCCGCGCCGGCGATCGCCGGCTGGAACATGCACCACCGCAACCTGGTCGGCGTACCGATGGTGCAGGTGGAGACGCTCGGCGCCGGTGGCGGTTCGATCTGTCACGTTCGCAACGGCGAGCTGAACGTCGGCCCGGCCTCGGCCGGCTCCGAGCCGGGGCCGATCTGCTACGGCCGCGGCGGCACGCAGCCGACCGTCACCGACGCGCTGCTGATGCTCGGCATCCTGTCGGCCGAGGCCGAGTTCGCCGGCGGCAGCTTCTCGCTGAGCAAGGCCGGTGTGACGGAAGCCTTCGAGGCGATCGGCAACGAGATGGGTTACAGCGCCGAGGACGCCGCGTTCGACTGCTGGCGCATCGTCAACGCCAACATGATTCAGGCGGTGCGCAGAACGACGGCCGGCAAGGGCGTCGATTCGATGGACCTGGTGATGCTGGCCTACGGCGGCAACGGCCCGGCCTTCGCCGCCGTGCACGCCGCCGCGCTCGGCATCGACCGCGTGCTGGTGCCGCGCGCGTCGCCGACCTTCTCGGCGCTCGGCACGCTGGTCGCCAAGCCGAGCATCGACGAGGAGCGCTCCTACATCTGTCCGGTCACCAGCCCCGATCTGCAGAAGCTGAAGGCGCTGTGGAAGGAGCTCGACGAGCGCGCGGCCAGCTATTTCGCCGCCGCCAGTTTCCCGCGCGAGCAGGTGTCGGCGAAATACCAGATCAACATGCGCTATCGCGGCCAGAACTGGGCGCTGACGTTCGACATGCACGTCGGTCGCGGCGAGCAGGATCTGTCGTTCGTCGACGACACGCTGAGCGCGAAGGCATTCGCGGCGTTCAACGAACGCCACATGACCGAGTTCGGCCACATCCGCGATGGCGAGATTCCGGAGATCATCGGTGTGCGACTGGCGACCTCGGTCGACACGCCGTCGCCGGTGGTCGGCAGCGGGCTCAGCGCGGCGACGGTGACGGCGACGCCGGCAAAGACGCGCCGCGCCAACCTCGGCGAGGGTTACAAGGAGACCAGCGTCTATCGCGGCGCCGATCTGAAACCGGGTTCCGAAGTACCGGGGCCGGCGATCATCGAGGAGACCTTCACGACCATCGTCGTCTACCCGGGCTGGAAAGCGCAGCTGGACGATGCCGGCGACTATCTGCTGACTTCCGTGGCCGCGGGCTGAGCGGGCGGACGAAACACGAGGGCTTTGCATGTCGGCGTTGCGCGGTATCAGGGTGCTGGAATTGGCCGAGGGGGTTGCCGGTGAATACTGCGGCAAGCTGCTCGCCGATTTCGGCGCCGACGTCATCAAGCTGGAGCGGCCCGGCAGCGGCAGCCCGACGCGTGGCATGGGGCCGTTCGCCGGTGGCGAGGCCGGTACCGAGCGCAGCGGCCTGTTCGCCTACCTGAACAGCAACAAGCAGTCGGCGACGCTCGATCTCGCCGGCGACGATGGCGTGGCGATGCTCGACCGCCTGCTCGGCCGCGTCGACGTCGTCATCGACGATCACGACATCGCCTGGCTGCGTCGCGTCGGGCTCGACCCCGAGCAGGTAGAGCAGCAGCGTCCAGCATTGCTGTTCTGCTCGGTCACGCCGTTCGGTCTCAATCCGCCCGACGACCGTCTGCACGCCGAAGATCTGAACGTTTTCCACAGCAGCGGCTGGGGCTACCACACGCCGAGCGGCAGCGAGCCGCAGCAACCGCCGCTGAAGGGCGCCGGCCGTTTCCTGTCGAGCTACGAGGCGGGCATGGAGGCGGCGCTGTGCATCGTCGCCGCGCTGTACGAGCGCGATGAATCGAAGCTCGGCCGCGTCATCGAAATCTCGAAACAGGAAGTGCTGGCGTCGCGCGTCGACTACGTGCTCGGCCAGATGGCGGCCGGCGACATGGACGTCGGCACCGCGCGCACGCAGTTCGACCTGTTCGGGCCGGCCGGTATCTTCCCGTGCCGCGACGGCTTCGCCTACATCTGGATGTCGGCGCCGAGCCATTGGGATGCGCTGCGCCAGCTGCTCGGCGATCCCGACTGGATGAACGAGTTTCCCGAACACTGGATGGAGCGCGAATGCACACCGGCGCGCGTTGCCCGGTGCCGCCACTATCTCGGCGAATGGCTGAAGACACAGAGCAAGCACGAGGCAGCCGCCACGGCGCAGAAGCTCGGGCTGACGCTGGTGGCGGTCAACAACGCCGGCGACCTGCTCGATTGCGGGCAGTATGCGTTTCGCGGTTTCTTCGCCGAGATCGAACACCCGGTGCTTGGCGCCACGCGCTATCCGACCGTGCCGTACAAACTCAGTGCCACGCCGGCGCGACTGGCGACGCCGGCGCCGCTGCTCGGGCAACACGACGAGCGCCTCGCTGATTTGAGCGCAGGAGGTCGGTCATGAGCCAGATGCTTCGCGGTGGCCCGCTGCAGGGCGTGCGCGTGGTCGAGCTGACCAAGGTGTGGGCCGGCCCCTACGTCGGCAAGCTGCTGGCGTTTCTCGGCGCCGAGGTGATCCGCGTCGAGAGCGAGGGTTCGCTCGATGTCACGCGCACCTACGGCGTCGCCGACATCAACAACGCACCGGGTTTCCAGGCGGTCAATCCGCAGAAGCTCAGCGTGCAGATCGACATGAAGACGACAGAGGGCATCGGCCTGATCCTCGATCTGCTGCGCCACGCCGACATCGTCGTCGAGAACCTGAGGCCCGGCGCGGTCAAGCGCCTCGGTCTTGGCTATGACGTCGTCAAGGCGGTCAAGCCCGACATCATCTACACCTCGATGGGCATGTACGGCAGCGAGGGGCCGCTCGCCTACCAGACCGGTTACGCGCCGTGCTTCGCCGCACTCGGCGGCATCAGCGCGCTGGTCGGCCACGAGGGCGGCGCACCGGCTGGCATGAACGTCCGCTACGCCGACTCCACCTTCGGCGTCGCCGCCGCCTTCGCCGCTGTCACCGCGTTGCTGCATCGGCGCCGCACCGGCGAGGGGCAGTTCATCGACGTGTCGGCGGTCGAGTGCATGAGCAGCATGATCGGCGACACCGTCATGGACTACATGCTGAACGGCGTCGTGAAGCAGTGCGACGGCAACCGCCACGACGAGATGGCGCCGCACGGCACCTATCCGTGCCGCGACGACGAGTGGATCGCGATCGCGGTCGCCTCCGATGCTGCGTGGCGCGCGCTGGCCGAGGCGATGGGCCAGCGCGAACTCGCCAGCGACGAACGCTTCGCCACGCTGGCGGCGCGCAAGGCCAACGAAGCCGAGCTCGACCGCCTCGTTGCCGGCTGGAGCGCACGGCACGGCGCCGCCGAACTGGCGCAGGCGCTGCAGCAGCGCGGCATCGCCGCCAGCAAGAGCATGAGCTCGGTCGATCTGGTGTCGGACCACCATCTGTGGGCCAGAGGTTTCTTTCAGGAAGTGGCGACGGCCAGCGGCGCGACGCGTACCATCGTCGGCCCCGGCTGGAAGATGTCGCGCGGAGCGGTCATTCGCGATGGAGCGCCGGCGCTCGGCGAACACAATGCTTACGTGTTCGGCGAGATTCTCGGGCTATCCGCCGAGGAACAGCAGCGGCTCGCCGACAGTGGCGTCGCGCGTTAGCGCGACCAATAGCGAAGCAGACGCGTTGGCGCGCTGCTGCGACGAACGATCGGACTGGGGGATTCCTGCCATGTCGGAAACGCTTTTCGTCATCGATAAACGAAACTACCGCGAGTGTCAGCGCGCGTTTCGCGGCAATACCAATCAGGAGTACTACCTCGGCGACTACACGATCGAGGCCGGCTCGGTGATCGAGGTGCGCGCCGACCGCAAGGCGGTCGGCTCCTGCTCGATCATCCGCATGCAGGCGAAGACGCGGCAGTTCTTCCGCCGTTCGTGGTCGCACATCCGCGAGGATGGCACCGACGTCACCGTGCTCTGGTTCGTCAAGCGCGGCCGTCTCAGCATCGCCCATCAGTGCGGCCACAGCATCGCCGAGGCCGGCGATTTCGCCGTCACGCAGTCGACCGCGCCGTTCTCGATCGAGTGCCAGGCCGATGAGTCGTCGCTGCACGAAGTGCTGCACGTCATCGTGCCGACGCATCTGTTCCGCCGTTTCGTGCCGTGTGAGGTGAAGACCGGTCTGGTACTGGCGGCCGGCGGTCGCGAGTTCGCCATCGCCGAGCGCATGTTCGCCGAGATCTTCGAGGAGAGCGGCGATCTGGCCGAGCATATCGAGCAGCTGCTGGTCGACACCGCGCTGTCGGTGCTCGGCGAGGCGATCAAGCGCAACGAGGATCGCGCACCGGCGCGGCAGACGTTGTCGGAAAAGCGGCTGCAGGATGTGCTGCGCTTCATCGACGTGCATCTTTCCGACCCGACGCTGAGCATCGCCACGGTGGCCAGAGGCTGCGGCATCTCGCCGCGCTACCTGTCGTTCCTGCTGCAGCTGAACGGCACGCCGTTCTCGGAGCTGGTGTGGGACAAGCGGCTGAAGATCGCCAGCCGCTGGCTGGCGTCGTCGAAGCCGGGCGACATCCCGATCAGCGAGATCGCCTACCGCGTCGGTTTCAAGAGCCCGGCGCATTTCAGTCGCATGTTCAAACGCGTTTTCAACATGGGGCCGCGCGAGTATCGCCTGTCGGTACCGGCGGGAATGGCGCAGGCACCGCAGGATTTCTTCGGCGGCAGCTCCACGTCGCTGCAATGACGTTCGATTTTCGATCCGATCGTTTCGATCTGACCTTTTCCATCTAACTGTTCCTATCTAGCCGTTCCATCTAACTACAACCGTGAGGCATGAACATGAGCACCGGCGGAGTTGACATGAAAGCAGGGGAGTGCCCGGTGGGGCGTCACAAGGTTGATCTGGCCGGTCGTTCGCTGACCGAGCCGGAAATCCTGGCGCAGCCGAACGATTTCTACTGGACGCTGCGCAACGAGGATCCGGTGCACTTCGACGAGAAGCTCGGCATGTGGCTGGTGACGCGCCATGCCGACATCGTCACTCTGCTGCGCGACCCGGAGACCTTCTCCGACAAGCAGGGCTATCAGGCGCAGTACGCCAGCGGTTTCTTCGAGGAGTTCAAGCAGATCCTCGAAACCGAGGGCGGCGGTTTCTTCGCCGACGCGATCAAGAGCGACCCGCCCGAGCACACCCGCATTCGCAAGCTGCTCGACGGCGCCTTCTCGGCGCACCGCGTCAAGACGCTGGAGCCGGGCATCACCCGGATCATCGTCGACCTGGTCGAGCAGGTCGCGGAAAAAGCCAGCGGCGGTCAGGTGATCGACGGCGTCAAAGAGTTCGCGATTCCGCTGACCATCGCCGTCATTTGCGAACAGATGGGCATCGCGCATTACAACGGTGCCAAGATCTCGCAGTGGTCGGAGGCGATCACCGCGCAGATCGGTCGCATGCAGGATCGCGAGCAGATGGTCGCCAACGCGAAACTGATCTGCGAGCTGCAGAACTTCATCATCGAGCAGATGAAGGATCGCGAGGCCGCGCCGAAGGAGGACATGATCTCCGACCTGGTGCACGCCGAACTCTCCGACGGCAGCAAGCTGACCTTCGCGGAGGCGGTGTCGCTGGTGCGGGCGCTGATCATCGCCGGCAACGACACCACGGCGACCGCCATCGGCAATCTGCTGTTCGTGCTGGCGACGCAGCCGGAGCTGGCCCAGCAGCTGTACGACAATATCGACGACGACCGCTATCTGAACCGCTTCGTCGAGGAGCTGCTGCGCATCGCGCCGCCGGTGCGCGGGCTGGCCAAGATGACGACGTGCGAGACTGAACTGGGCGGTGTGAAACTGCCGAAAGGGGCGCACATGCTGGTGCTTTACGCCTCGGGCAATGACGACGAGGCGCAGTTCGAGTGCCCGCGCACGTTCAACATGGATCGCGGCAACCTCGGCTCGCACGTCGCCTTCGGCGTCGGTATCCACCGCTGCATCGGCGCCTCGCTGGCGCGGATGGAGATCAAGGTGGCGGCGAAGGAGCTGGTCAGGCGCGTCGGCGAATTCAAACTTGCCATTCCGGTCGAGCAGGTCAAATATCAGCCGACCGTGGCGACGCGGTCGATCGCTTCGCTGCCGATGACGTTCGCGCGCCGGAAATAGTGCTGAAAGCTCCCCTCTCCCTTCAGGGAGAGGGGCCGGGGGAGAGGGTATCGCAGTAAGAGCTGCCCTCTCTCTGACCCTCTCCCTGAAGGGAGAGGGGACCAAGACATTGAAGCAGGAGGTCCGCGTGGGCCAGGAACTATCCGGAAAGGTGGCGATCGTCACCGGCGGTGCCAACGGCATCGGTCAGGCGACGGCGGAGCTGTTCGTCAGTGAGGGGGCGAAGGTGGTCATCGCCGACGTCAACGCCGAACTGGGCGAGGCGCTGGCGGCGCGTCTGGGCGATGCCGCCGTGTTTCGTCACACCGACGTCTCCAGCAGGGAGCAGGTGTTCGGGCTGATCGATTTCGCGGTCGAGACCTTCGGCGGCCTGCACATCATGTTCAACAACGCCGGCATTTCCGGCGCGACGTATCCGCGTTTTCTCGACGACGATCTCGCCGATTTCCAGAAAGTCATCGGCGTCAATCTGTTCGGCGTCATGCTCGGCTGTCAGGCCGCCGGTCGCTACATGAAGGCGCACGGCGGTGGCGTGATCCTGAACAACGCATCGATCGCCGGCGTGCTGCCGGGCCATGCGCTGATGAGCTACCGCGCCACCAAGGCGGCGGTGATCCAGCTCAGCAAGTCGATCGCGATCGATCTTGCCGAGTACGGCATTCGCGTCAACTGCTTCGCGCCGGGCCACATCCGTACCTCGCTGAATGCGTTCACGACGCCGGACATGACGCCGGAACAGGCCGAGCGCGTCAAACAGGCGATGGCGCCGGTGTGGGATGCGAACCAGCCGCTGAAACGCCACGGCCGCCCGATCGACGTCGCCAACGCGGCGCTGTTCATCTGCAGCGATCGCGCCGCGCAGATCACCGGCATCGTCATGCCGATCGACGGTGGCATCACCGCTGGCGATCCGGTCAATCATCTGAAGGAGCTGTTCGACGCGCGCGCACGCGCACTGGCGGAGTGAGTGGCGTCTCCGAGCATGACTTCACGCGGTCACTGAAATAGCCATGAAAAGCCGAAATAACGATAACCAGTAAAGCCGCAAGCACTGCGTGATGCGCGAGCGGCACAATCCCGGAGAGACGACGATGAAGAAAAACAGGGTGAACGCTGCGAGCAGGTTCAACGGGGTGGGCATCGGCTGTGCGACGGCCGGTGTGCTGCTGATGACATCGCCGCTGGCGATGGCGCAGACCGCGCCCACGGGCCGGCAGGCGGCGGCGATCGAGGAGGTCGTCGTCACCGCGCGTCGGCGCGACGAGAGCCTGGCCAACGTGCCGATCGCGGTCACCGCGATGAGTGCCGAGCAGCTCAACGATCGCCAGGTCTATTCCGATGCCGACCTGCAGGTCGCGGTACCGGGCCTGACCATCCGCCAGACGCAGGGCAACAACTCGCTGACCTATGCCATCCGCGGTCAGTCGGCCGACACCTTCAGCGGTTCGCCGTCGGCGGTGGTCGCCTATCTGAACGAGGTGCCGCTGTCGATCAGCGGCGCGTCGACGTTCTACGACCTGGCCTCGGTGCAGGTGCTGAAGGGGCCGCAGGGCACGCTGTTCGGCCGCAACACCACCGGTGGCGCCGTGCTCTACACCGCTGCGAAGCCGGTCAACGACACCGAGGCGATGCTGCGCGTGCGCGCCGGCAATTACGACATGCGCGAGTTCGAGGGCATGGTCAACGTGCCGCTGATCGCCGACAAACTGCTGCTGCGCGGTGCATTCAACACGATCCGCAAGGACGGCTACATCGACAATGTCGTCACCGGCAATACGCACGGTGACATCGGTCGCGACAGCGGTCGCATCAGCCTGACCGTGATGCCGACCGACCGGCTGGAAAACACCACGCTCTACAGCTACTCGCGCACTGATGGCACCAACACCGGCGCCACCTACGTCTACAGCGTCTACACGCCGGACGACGAGGCGCGACTGGGGCGCACGCTGAACACCAGCACCGCCTTCATTGCCGATGCGGTCGATGAGCAGAAACGCCTCGGCTACTACAAGACGCGGCATCCGTATGGCGCCGATCATGTCGGCGAGGATCAGATACTCATCAACACGACGACGTTTGATCTGAGCGACAACCTGCGCCTGAAGAACATCCTTGGCTACACCACCGCCGATACCGATTCCGAGCAGCCGGCGCTGGGGGCGGAGTTCCCGACCTTCGTGACACGCAATGTCGCGACCGGCAAGATCGGCAACGAGATGGATACCCGGTCGCTCACCGAAGAGTTCCAGATCTCCGGCGAGGCGCTCGATGGCAAGCTGAGCTACATCGGCGGCATCTACCTGCAGGACCAGCGCACCGACACACTGTGGCCGCAGAGCTATTTCGGCGGCGCGGTGACGGCGACCAACCACTTCCGCATCGAGACCGAGACGACGGCGCTCTACACGCAGGGCACCTACAGCCTGATGCCTGACCTGCGCCTGACCGCCGGTTTCCGCTACACCCGTGAGGAAGTGTCGATCCGGCAGATGTCGCAGGGCGATTACTACCGCGTGCCCGGTTTCGCGCAGAAGCAGGATGAGACGTTCGAGGAGCCGTCGTGGGAGGTCGGCCTCGAGTACGACCTGAACGACGCCACGCTGACCTACCTGAAGACGCGTCACAGCTTCCGCAGCGGCGGTTTCAACGGCTCGGCGCCGCCGGTGGATGCCAATGCCACCGGTGGCGGCAACAAGTTCGACATGGAGACGGTGCAGGACGTCGAGCTGGGCCTGAAATATCAGGGGCAGGTATTCGAGCGCCCGGCCAGGCTGAACCTCGCGGTCTACAAGCAGTGGGTCGACGACGTACAGCGCATCGAGTTCCCGGATCCGCCCGGCCCGGTGGCTTCGATCGCAGTGACGGCGAACATTCCCGAGATGGAAGTGCAGGGGCTGGAGCTGGAGGCGTCGATGCTGGTCACCGACTGGCTGGAGCTGGGCGTCTCCGGCGCCTACACCGATGCCGACTTCACCGACGGCAACACGACGCTGTTCGGCGTCGGCTACTCCTATGGCCCGGTCGCCAACACGCCGGAGAAAACCTGGACGGTGTGGGCGCAGGCCGACCTGCTGCGCAGCGCCGAGATCGGCGACATCGCGCTGCGGGGAGAGGTGTACGGGCAGGACAGCATGTACTTCTCCAACGCCGCGCACTCGCTGACGCCATACACCGAGCTGCCGTCCTACGAGCTGGTCAATGCCCGGCTCAGCTGGAACGGCATCATGGGGACGTCGTTCTCCGGCGCGCTGTTCGGCAAGAACCTGACCGATGAGGAGTATTTCGTCGGCGGGATGCCGCTTGGCGCGTCGCTCGGGCACAATGGCGCCGTCGTTGGTGAGCCGCGCACCTACGGCGTGGAACTGACCTATCAATTCCGCTGAAATCGGACGACGCCCCCGAGGGGGCGTCGTCTCTGTTCTGTTCAACATGTTGTAGACGCGCCCGTTCGCGAGCGGGCGCGAAGAGAGGAGATGCAATGGGTATCACGGTTACTTTCGTCCAGCTCGATGGCGTCGAGAAAACTCTGGATGGCGAAGTCGGCGAGTCGCTGATGGAGCTGGCGCGCGCCAACGGCGTCGAGGGGATTCTCGGCGACTGCGGCGGTGGCTGCGCCTGCGCGACCTGCCACGTCTATGTCGATCCCGAGTGGGTCGAGGTGGTCGGCAAGCCGGACGACATCGAGGAGATGACGCTGGACATGGTGTCGGACATCTGCAAGCCGAACAGCCGTCTCTGCTGCCAGGTGCAGCTGCGGCCCGAGATGGACGGGCTGCGCATGACGGTCGCGCCGGTCGAGTGATCGGCGGCCGCTGTCCCGGTGACGACAGTCCCGACAACGACAGCAGCGATATTGATAACGACAGCGAAGCGGAGAGAGTTCGATGCAGAAGCGGGAAGCCTATGATGTGGTCGTCGTCGGTTCCGGGTCGGCCGGTGCGACGGCGGCGCTGCGCGCGGCCGAGCTCGGCCTCTCCGTGCTGGTCGTCGAGAAGGCGCACAAGTTCGGCGGCACTTCGGCCACGTCGGGTGGCGTGCTGTGGGTGCCGAACCACCAGCTGACGCCGAACGACGACAGCCGCGAGCAGGCGCTGCAATACATCGACAGCCTGATTTGCGGCGAGGTCCAGCGCGATCGCCTCGAAGCCTTCGTCGATCAGGCGCCGGCGATGGTGAAATTCCTGAAGGCGGTCGGCGTGCCGGTGATGCCGGCGGTGTGGCCGGACTATTTCGCCGATGCACCGTGCGCGCGCAATGACCGCTCGCTGATCTGCGACACCTTCGACGGCCGCCAGCTCGGCGACCGGTTCGTGCTGATGCGCGAGCAGTACACCCGCTTCAAACTGCTGAACCGCTACGCGATGGACCTGCCGGAGTTCTTCGCGATCTCGACGCGCGCACCGGGCTGGATCAAGGTGCTGGCGAAGATTCTCTGGCGCTACTGGAGCGATGTCGGCACGCGCCTGATCCACCGCCGCGATCGCCGCTTCACCAGCGGCGGCGCGCTGATGGGGCATCTGTTCAAGGTGCTGTTCGATCGCGGCGTCGAAGTGCGTCTCGAAACGGCGCTGGACGAACTGGTGGTCAGCGATGGCGAGATCACCGGTGTCGTGGTCAGCAATTTCGGACGCCGCTACCAGATCGATGCGAAGCACGGCGTCGTGCTCTGCGCCGGCGGATTCGAGTGGAACCAGGAGCTGCGCGACCGCTTTTTCCCGGTGCCGGGTCTGACCCGCCACAGCAGCTCGCCGGAGGACGCCAACCGTGGCGAGGCGCTGCTGGCCGGCATGAAGGTCGGCGCTGCCACCGAGCATACCGAGGGCGCGTGGTGGATTCCGACCATGCACATGCCGATGCCGAAGGTGTCGAACTTCGAGGAGATCCATCAGGCGGCGTTCGATGTCGGCCGTCCGCACAGCGTCTGCGTCAATCGCAACGGCGTGCGCTTCGTCGACGAGGCGTGCAGTTACGACGAGTTCGGCGCGGCGATGGTGAAGGACCAGCTGGCGACCGGGGCCAACATGCCGTGCTGGCTGATCTTCGATGCGCAGTTCCGCGCCAAATTCACCGCCGGCGGTTTCATGCCGTCGCTGATCATGCCGGACTGGATGATCTCGAAGGATTGCTGGGACCACTACATCTTCAAGGCCGACACGCTGGAGACGCTGGCGACCAGGATCCAGCTGCCGGTCGAGGCGCTGCGGCAGACCGTCGCCAACATGAACCAGTACGCTCGCACCGGCACCGACCCGGAGTTCGGCCGCGGCGGCAACGCCTACGACCGCATGTTCGGCGACCCGAGCATCGCGCCCAATCCGTGCCTCGGGCCGATCGATCGCGCGCCGTACTACGCGGTGCCGATCCACGCCGGCGACCTCGGCACCAAGGGCGGCCTGAAGGCCGATGCGCACGCGCGCGTGCTCGACGGCAACGGCCGGCCGATTCCCGGCCTCTACGCGGCCGGCAACAATTCGGGCAGCCCGTTCGGCAACCTCTATCCGGGTGCCGGTGGTACCATCGGCCCCGCGATGACATTCGGTTTCGTCGCAGTCAATGACATTGCCGCGCGCGCCGGTAAAACCGTGGAGGCGGCGGCAACACCAGAGGAAGTTGCCTGATCATGTCCGATGTTGCACCGGTGCGTTCGTTTGAAACCCTGGCGTTGTCGCGTAAAGGTCGTCTGCTGACGATCACGCTGAATCGTCCCGACCAGCTCAATGCCGTCAACCTGCGTTTGCACGAAGAGCTGGCCGAAGTGTTTTCCTGGGCCACGGCCGACCCGCACTCCGACGTGGTGCTGCTGACCGGTGCCGGCCGCGCCTTCTCCGCCGGTGGTGACATCGACCACATTCTCTCCTTCGTCAACGATCCCAACCTGTTCGACGAAGAGGTTCGTCTTGCCAAGCGCATCGTCTTTTCGATGCTCGATCTCGACAAACCGCTGATCTGCCGCATGAACGGCCACGCCGTCGGCCTCGGCGCCACGTTGGCGCTGTTCTGCGACATCATCTTCGCTGCGGAAAACGCCAGGATCGGCGATCCCCATGTATTGGTTGGCCTCGTCGCCGGTGATGGTGGGGCGGTGATCTGGCCGCAGCGTATTGGCCTGTGCCGTGCCAAGGAGTTCCTGTTGACCGGCGAACTGCTGACGGCACCGAAGGCGGCCGAGATCGGCCTGATCAACCACAGCCTGCCGGCCGCCGAGCTCGACGCCGCCGTCGATGCCTGCTGCGACAAATTGCTGAACGGTGCGACCAAGGCGATTCGTGCGACCAAGGTACTGCTGAACCTCGAACTGAAGCGTGTGGCGCACTCGCTGATGGATACCGGTCTTGCCTACGAGGCGTTGTCGATCCGCTCGGCCGATCACCACGAGGCGATCGCGGCGATGCAGGAGAAGCGCAAGCCGCAGTTCAACAAGGGTTGATATCTCGCTGACCCAATCCCCTCTCCCTTCAGGGAGAGGGTTAGGGAGAGGGGAGTGCAAGGCTTCCAACGGAGATCGATGCCAGATGGCGCGTTACAAACTGGTTGTGATGAGTCGACCGACCGAAGGTCGCGAAGATGAGTACAACGACTGGTATCAGAACTTTCATCTGCAACAGATGGTGGCGCTGCCCGGCTTCGTCTCGGCGCAGCGCTTCCGCTTCTCGCGTTCGCTGGGCGAACGCAACATCTTCCCCTACATGGCGATCTACGAGATCGACAGCGACGATATCGACGCGGTGGTGCGCGCCATCGAGGCGGGCGCCGGCACCGAGCAGCTGATGGTGTCGAGCGCTATCGATACCTCATCGGCCTACGCGGCGATTTACGAGGAGTTTGGTGAAGTGGTGGAGCGATTGTAGGTTCTTCTGCTTTCGGCCAAAAAAGCGGACGGTTGAGATAATCGAAAAGCGGACGCTCAACGTCGAAGCTCAGGGGCGCGCCGCAAGCGGCGCGCCCTTTGGAGCGCAGTGTTAGAGGTTGCGGGTGACAGTTGGAGCGAACTAAATAGCATTTAGATCAGCCTGTGCTTGGGCCAATTGTTGGCTGGCTACCTGCAAGGGAGGACTAAACGCGTTCGCTTGGCTGATCATGTCTTGGCGCAAGCGCTGTAGTTCCGCAGCCCCTGCGCTGAGGGCGGTTTCTAGTGCGCGCTTACGGGTCGCAATGTTGACTCGCACCGAGTTCTTGTCGGCTTCTGTCACCGCTAGATTGGGGTTGAAGACAAATCGGCGTTCGCAAGCTTTCCGCCAGTCCACTACGGACTGCGTTAAGATTTCGCCAAAACCTTTCACAGAAATGACTTTTGTCCAGGTGACGTCTGCTGCTGTTTCTATCCCGAAAGACCTTAAGGCAGCTTTCTTGGCTGATCTGACTCCCGGAATGGTGGCGGCATCAATAAAGTGACGTTCTAGGAATTTTTGCTTCTGCCGGGCTTCTGCTGTGGCATGGAGGTTGGCTATTTCGGTTTTCTCGCGCTCGGGCAATCGTGAGTATTCGTCGCGGAGTCGGGCCAAGCCCTGTTTTTTTTTGGCGAATGCTTCTGGGCTAGCCTCTTGGTAGATTTGGTCAACGATTTGATCGTATGCCTGTTGTGCCGAATTGCGGGCCGCTTGGCGTTTAGTGCGTTCGGCTTTGCGTTCATCGCCCCCCAAATTACCCGCTACCGCCCACGCCCACCAAGCCCCACCCAGCACGAAGAACCACGCCCCGGGAATAGCGGCAAAGAGCAAAAGCGCAACCCCAGCAATAACGATCCGCCAGAAAGTAATCATCCCTTGTTGTTGGATGCCCGGTGGTAACGGGGTAGGTTGAACTGCAATGGCGGCAATGTTTGGGATGGGGATTGCCGGAGGTGGTGGAACGGCTTCAATCGCGGCCCAGACCCGCGCTAAGACAAAGCCGTTGGTTCCGGTGGAGGTAACTCCCACCTGGACATCCAAGAAGTAGATAACCCCGTGATCTTCCAATATGCACCACGGGCACCGGCCAAGGTGGCCGGGATAGAGATGCATGGGGGCGCTAGCACAGCGTTTCAATTGCCCGCGCAGGCCGTCCAAGGCGGTTACCCATTGCTGGGCCGTGGGGCGGCTCCCCTGGGCTCCATTTTCCGTAAACGCGCGCGTAAACATGGCTTGGATCGGGTCGGGAACGATGCTGACTGGGATGGATTTAGGGGGCGGGTTGAAGCCGCGCCGCTGCCCGTCCGGGGCATAGGCGTAGCGAAAGGCTTGAATATCCTTTTCCAAGGCCTCGCCCGCATCATTCCGCAAGGGCACCCCGGAATAGGGATGCCGCCCGCCAAACAGCAAGTGGAAGATCAACAGCGCCAAGCCGAAGTTGTCGTGATTGCTGGTGCGGGGTACACGGTCAAATGACGCGACCCCTTGCAGTTCGGGTGGGGTGAAATGCGCCACGCCAACTTTGCATAGGTGCGTCGTACCGTGGGCATTGATCTGGAAGGAGTCGGTATCAATCAGGACCACCTTGCTATCGGCGCCGACCAACACATTGCCTTGGTTGACGTCTCCTAGCACATGGCCATGGTGGTGGATCGCGGCAAAAGCCGCCGCCGTGTTCCGGGCGGCAAAGAGCAGGAAATCCCACGCGGCTTGGGGGTAGTCTTGCCGGCGGTGCGCCGGGCTATACAGCATATGAATCGGCGCCCGGCCACTGACTTTGGGCATTAGGAACCCGACCACCGGCCCGTTGGCCGTCTTATGCAGGGTTTCTTGGGGCCACGCCGCGTAGCTCAGCAGTTCATTATCCGCTGTGGATGCCATGAAGCGCAGTTTGGCTTGCTTCGGCGCATCGGGCTGGTGGTTCCCGTTGTATAACTTCGCAACCCAATGATGGTTTGCGGGTACCTCGTAGACGGAACCCTCACCCCCTTTGCCGAGTTCGCGCCCGATTTCGATGGTCTTGCCCGTGCCTGTGGCAAAAGTTTTCGTCATGGCCAACCTACCCGACCCAGTAGGCGAGGGCTAAGGTCTTGTCGTCGTCGGTACGCTCGTTCACGGCCTGACTGCTCAAGAACCGCGCCAGTTCGGCCTGCAAGTGATCCTCTTGCGCCGCCGTCGCCGTGGCCAGCACGGTGAAGAAGGGCGTGAAAAACGGCGTGTGGGCGGTGTTGGTGGCCATATTCAGGGCCAACCGTTGGATGCCATCGGAGAAGACCGCGACTTTCTCTGGCCGGGCGGGCAAGACGGCGACCGCCAGCACGTCGATGGCGTTTTCGTCGGTGACAAAGTTGGTCATGTTGGCGTATTCCCCCGCCATCGGGGTAATGGGAACGGACAGGCCATTGCCGACATCAACCACAATCCCGCCGTCGCCAATCTGCATTAGGAGCGTGGCGAATGGGGACGCGACCACGCCTAAGAAGGTGCAGGCGTAATCCCGGGCCTTGGCGCCTTGCCGCTCCGCTGCCGTATAAATTTTGGCCCGCACGGCTTGGATGCATTCCACCGCCCAATGATCCGTGAGGGCATATTCCCCCGCGTGGGCATAGTGTTCGCCGACAAAGGCGGTGGCGGCTTCTATCGCTAATTCGGCGCCGGTGCCCCCATGGGGGGCACTGCCAGCCCCATCGGCGACAAAGATTGTCAGGAGGGGCGGTTTCGCCGGATCAGTTTCAACTTGCGCGAGACAACTATCTTGGCAGTCGGTGCCGGTCGCCGTGTGGGAGGTGCCGACCACCGAGGTGGCCACGACCCGCCACGTCACACTGAAGCCCAGCCTTGCGGCGACTGCAAGGGCACTTCGGTGCCCGGCGTCGACCGAGATACCGAGCGCAAGGAACTCGACAACCAACTGAACAGATCCCGGAAGCGCAAGCCATCCAGCCGCAACGGCTCCCGCACACTGATTTGTTGCAGGGTATCCATATTGGCGCCTTGGACCCCAATGGCGAAGAAGGCAAAGGACTTCGATGCTTCCCCTTCCCGCACGGCGGCAGCCGCCGACTGCCATTCATCAGTCGGGCCGCCATCGGTAATCAGGAACACCCACGGGCGATAGTAGGAAATCCCGTTGGCCCGGTATTCGTCCTTGCGCTGGCGCACCAAGTCCAAACCCTGTTTGATCGCCGCTCCCATCGGGGTATCCCCTTGGGCGGTTAAGGCCGGCGGATAGAACGATGCCGCGCCTTGGAACGGCAAAGCAATCTGCACCGGCCCGAAGGTCACGATCCCAACTTCTACCCGCTTCATGGCCAAGGCGTCCGCCGCTAGTTCGTCTTTGAAGGTAGTCAAGCCGGCATTCAGTGCGGTAATCGGTTGTCCCTGCATCGAGCCGGAGACATCCAGCAGCAGGAGGCACGGGCAACGCGGTTCCGGGTTGTCCGCAAATTCGGTGGTACCGAAGGCAATTTGATCAGGCATTGCGATTTCTCCATTTGATATTTGCATATTGATTGTTAGCAGCATGGAAGTTAAGCGCGGGCAGCTCGGCTGCAACCTCTAACTATTTAGTATGCAGACACGTCTGCTTTTCACAATTGAAGCAGACGCGTCTGTTTATTTCGGGAATTTGGGGATAAAGCGGAATCAGTCTGTTCATCTGGTTCCTGCGAACGGTCAATTGGATGCCCTGAAAGCCGCGCCAATACTGGGCTTGGGCAACTTTCCTTGGTTGGCCTCCAGATTAGCCAGACCTACATTTTCTGACTAGTCCGCGTCGACCGGCGGCGGGTGCCTATTTGTTTGCCGGCCAACGAACGCGATGCGTAATTACAAGTGGCGGCGCAAACGCTAAATCCCCGCCGCCATGCCGCCCGTCACCCGCAGCGTTTCGCCGGTGATGAAGCGCGCCTGATCGGAGGTCAGGAACAGCATCGCATCGACGATGTCCTGCTCCGTGCCGTCGCTCTTCATCAGCTGCATCGACTTGATTCGCGCCTTGGTCTGTTCCGGCAGCTCGGCCTGAATCGTCTCGGTCAGGATCATGCCGGGTGCGATCGCATTGACCCGGATGCCGTGCTCGCCGAGTTCGCGGGCAAAGCAGATCGTCAGGCTGGCGACGGTGAGTTTGGAGGCGCCGTAGGCACTGCCGCCAAGCAGCGCTGCCGCCGATGAGATGTTGACGATCGAGGCGCCGGCGCGATTGGCCATGAAGGGCTGTGCAGCCACGGTGCAGGCGATCACGCCCATCACGTTGACCTCGAACAGCCGCCGCACTTTCGCCAGACCCATGTCGAGAATCGGTCGGCTGTATTCGTCGCTGTGCAGGCCGGCGTTGTTGATCAGGATGTCGATGCCGCCGTGTCGCTGCGCGACCTGCCGCATGATCTCGGCGATGCGATCGTCGTCCGCGACATTGCCGGCATACGCGGTTGCCGCGCCGCCTTCCGCGCGAATGGCCGCGGCCGCCTGTTCCGCGACTGTCTCATCGAGATCGATCAGGATGGCGTGGGCGCCCTGGCGCGACAGCGCCTCGGCAAAGGCTTTGCCGAAACCCCGGGCGGCGCCGGTGATGACGGCGACCTTGCCGGCTCTCGAGCGATTGTCTGTCGCTGCTTCGGCCACGTTGTTCTCCCGTCGCTGGTCGGTGCGACTGGCAGGTGATCGAGGAGTGGTGCGGGCGAGTTTGGTGGGAGCCTCCTCGGAGACGGGTGTCTCCGAGGAGGGCCGTTGCCGACTGAAATCAGGCGACGAAACCGGCGAGACGCTTCTGAATGATCGCGGTGGCGTCATCCATGATGCGCTTGAGCAGTACTTCGCAGGTCGGGATGTCGTGGATCAGCCCCTGCACCTGACCGGCCCAGATCAGGCCCGCGTCGAGGTTGCCGCTCTCCAGCGCGACGCGGCCGTCGGCGCCTTTCACCAGATGCGAGATGTCGCCGAAGGTCGCGCCCGGGTTCTTCAGGATCTCGACCACCTTGTCCGACACGCTGTTCTTGCTGACGCGGCCGGTGTTCTTCAGCGAGCGGAAGATCAGGTTGGTGGCGCGTTCGTCGTTGCTGACCAGGAACTCCTTCACCTTCTGGTGAATCGGCGCTTCGACGGTGGCGCAGAAGCGGGTGCCCATGTTGATCCCTTCGGCGCCGAGTGCCAGCGCGGCGACGAGGCCGCGGCCGTCGCCGATACCACCGGAGGCGAGCATCGGAATCTTGACCTTGTCGGCGGCGGCCGGGATCAGCACCAGACCCGGAATGTCATCCTCGCCCGGGTGACCGGCGCACTCGAAGCCGTCGATCGAGATGACATCGGCGCCCATGCGCTCGGCCGACAGCGCGTGGCGGACGGCGGTGCACTTGTGCAGCACGGTGATGCCGTGCGATTTGAAATCGTCGATGTGTTCCTGCGGGTTGTGGCCGGCGGTCTCGACGATCTTGATGCCGCTGTCGATGATCGCCTTGCGGTATTCGGCGTAGGGCGGCGGGTTGACCGACGGCAGGATGGTCAGGTTCACGCCGAACGGCTTGTCGGTCAGCTTGCGGCAGCGCTCGATCTCGCGGCGCAGGTCGTCCGGGCTCGGCTGCGTCAGCGCGGTCAGGATGCCGAGGCCGCCGGCGTTGGAGACGGCCGACGCCAGCTCGGCGCGGCCGACCCACATCATGCCGCCTTGTACGATCGGGTAGTCGATGCCCAGCAGTTCGGTGATGCGTGTTTTCAGTTTCATGTGCGGACCAGTGTGTCGGTTGTAGAAAGAAAAACGGCGCCGGTTTGACGCGGCGCCGCGGGGGTTCAGACCAGTTCGAGCGCCATCGCGGTGGCTTCGCCGCCGCCGAGGCAGATGCCGGCCACGCCGCGCTTGAGGCCGCGATGTTTCAGCGCGTTCAGCAGCGTGACCAGGATGCGCGCGCCGGAGGCGCCGATCGGGTGGCCCAGCGCGCAGGCGCCGCCGTTGACGTTGATCTTGTCGTGCGAAATCTCCAGGTCGCGCATTGCCACCATCGCGACCACGGCGAACGCTTCGTTGACTTCGAACAGGTCGACGTCGGCGACCGACCAGCCGGCCTTCTCCATCACCTTCTTCATCGCCGGCACCGGCGCGGTCGGGTAGAGGCCCGGCTCGTGCGCGTGGCAGCCGGTGGCGACGACGCGGGCGACGACGTTCATGCCGCGCTGCTGGGCGACGCTGGCGCGGGTCAGCACCAGCGCGGCGGCGCCATCGGAGATCGACGAGGCGTTGGCGGCGGTGATGGTGCCGTCCTTGACGAAGGCCGGTTTCAGTTTGGGGATGTTGTCCGGCTTGGCTTTGCCCGGCTGCTCGTCGATGGTGACCTGAACCACGCCCTTGCGGGTCTGTACGTCGACCGGCACCACTTCACCGGCGAAGTCGCCGTTGTTGATGGCGGCGTTGGCGCGGGCGAGGCTCGCCGTCGCGAAGGTGTCCTGATCCTGGCGGGTGAAGCCGTAGCTCTGGGCCACGCGCTCGGCGAAGATGCCCATCGCCGCGCCTTGCTCGTAGGCGTCTTCGAGACCGTCGAGCGCCATCGAGTCCTTCACCACGTCGTGGCCGAAGCGCGCGCCGCTGCGGTGTTTGGCCAGCAGATACGGGGCGTTCGACATCGACTCCATGCCGCCGGCGACGATGACGTCGGCGGCACCGGCCGCCAGCGTCTCGCAGGCGAGAATCGCGGCCTGCATGCCCGAGCCGCACATCTTGTTCAGCGTGGTGGCCTGCACCGAGCGCGGCAGGCCGGCGGCCAGTGCCGCCTGGCGGGCCGGCGCCTGGCCGAGACCGGCCGGCAGCACGCAGCCCATGTAGATGCGGTCGATCGCATCGCCCTGGATGCCGGCGCGCTCGACGGCGGCCTTGACGGCGGCAGCGCCGAGGTCGGTCGATTTGACGGCCGACAGATCGCCCAGCAGACCACCCATCGGGGTGCGGGCATAGGAGGCGATGACGATTGGATCGGAAGACATGTTCTACTCCTCGCTGAAAATGGATTGCGGCGCCCGGGCGGCAGCCAGATCGGTGCGCCCGTCGAGACTGCGCGCCGGCAGCAACCCTTCCAGTGGGTTCATGCCGGGGCAGAGATCAGAAAAAGCGCCCAAGGATACCATTCGCGCGAGTCCGTTGGCTTGCCCCGGCCGGCTGGCGGCCGGGCTCACGACTGCATGATCTTCAGCGGTTGTACGTCAATGTCGGTGCCGCGCGGCGACTCGAACGCCGCCAGCAGCGACGCCAGCTGTTGCCGGTACTGCGCCACCGACGCCTCCTTGACCGGGCCGTAACCGGCGATCTCGCGGGCGGCCGCAGCGATCTCGATGCCGGTCGCGAGGTTGTCGGCGTCGAGGCGGTCGACGAGGCCGTCGATCAGCGCGCGGTACTCGTCGATCAGTCGCCGCTCCATCCGGCGCTCGGCGAAGTAGCCGAACGGATCGAACGGTGTGCCGCGCAGCACCTTCAGCGGTGCCAGCAGCCTGAATGCCGTCAGCATCCACGGGCCGAAACTGCGTTTCTTCGGTCGCCCGGTGGCCTCGTCCTGACCCGGCAGCATCGGCGGTGCGAGGTTGAAGCTCATCCGGAAGTCACCGGCGAACTGCTCGCGGATGCGCTGCATGAAGGCCGGATCGCTGTAGAGGCGAGCCACTTCGTACTCGTCCTTGTAGGCCATCAGCCGGCCCAGCGTCAGCGCCGCCTGACGCACGAACTCGTCGCCGCCGTCCAGTTTCAGTGCCTTGACGTGCGCGTTAACGCCATCGACGAAGGTGCGATAGGTCTCGGCGTAACGCGGGTTCTGATAGGCGGTCAGCAGCCGGGTGCGGCTGGCGACCACCTGCTCCACGGTGTCGAGCGCGACCGGTTCCGGCTGGTCGTCGCGCGCCAGCTCGGCGGCCAGCGCGGCCGGGTCGTGCGCCGCCAGCCGGCCGAGCGCGAAGGTGCGCAGGTTGCCGGCGACGAAGGTGCCGTTGAGGCGGATCGCCTCTTCGATTGATGCGACCGTCAACGGCAGCAGTCCCTTCTGCGCGGCATAGCCGAGCATCAGGATGTTGGTGCCGATCGAATCGCCGGTCAGGTCGGTGGCGAGCTTGCTGGCGTGCAGGTCGAAGGCCGGGCCGCCGTCGATGGCGGCGAGAATCGCCGCGCGCAGCCGCGCCTCGCCGAGATCGAGGTACTTGTTGGACTGGAACTCGCCGGTCGGCGCCACGTCGTTGTTCATGATGGCGGCGGTGTGGCCGGGGCGGACCGTCTTCAGCACGGTCTGGCCGGAGCCGACGATCATGTCGCAGGCGATCAGCACATCGGTCATGCCCTCGCCGAGACGCGACGAGTGGATCGCGCCGGGGCTCGTGCCGATGCGGATGTGGCTGGTGACGGCGCCGCCTTTCTGCGCCATGCCGGTCATGTCGAGGATGGTGGCGCCCTTGTGGTCGAGGTGGGCGGCCATGCCGAGCAGCGCGCCGATGGTCAGCACGCCGGTGCCGCCGATGCCGGCGACCAGGATGTTGAAGCCCTGCTCGCCGAGCGGCGCCAGTGCCGGTTGCGGCAGGCCGTCGATCAGCCGCTGCAGTCGCTCCTTGTCGCCGCTCGAACGTACCGCGATCTTCGCCCCCTCGATGGTGACGAACGACGGACAGAAGCCCTTCACGCAGCTGTAGTCCTTGTTGCAGGTCGACTGGTCGATCTTGCGCTTGCGGCCGAACTCGGTCTCCAGCGGCAGGATGCTGATGCAGTTCGACTGCACCGAGCAGTCGCTGCAGCCCTCGCAGACGGCCGGGTTGATGAACAGGCGCTTGTCGGGGTCGGGCATCAGCCCGCGCTTGCGGCGGCGTCGCTTCTCGGTGGCGCAGGTCTGCTCGTAGACGATGCCGGTGACGCCCTTCATCTCGCGCAGCTGGCGTTGCAGCTGGTCGAGTTCGTCGCGGTGGTGCAGCTCGGCGTTGTGCGGCAGGGCGATGCCGCGGTACTGCTCCGGGTTGTCCGACACCAGATAGACCGGCCGCACGCCTTCGGAGAGCAGCTGGTTGACCATGTCGATCGGCGTGATCTGCTGCTCGACCGGCTGGCCGCCGGTCATCGCCACGGCGTCGTTGTAGAGCACCTTGTAGGTGATGTTGGCCTTGGCGGCGACGGCGGCGCGGATCGCCAGCACACCGGAGTGCGAGTAGGTGCCATCGCCCATGTTCTGGAACATGTGCGGCGTGTCGACGAACTGGCCGACCGAGACCCACGGCGAGCCCTCGTGGCCCATCGGCACGAACTGCATCGTGTTGCGGTCCATCACCACGGCGGCGAGACCGTGGCAGCCGATGCCGCCCATCGCGCGCGAGCCGTCTGGCAGTCGGGTCGAGGTGTTGTGCGGGCAACCGGAGCAGAAGTAGGCCGGGCGCGCGGTGCTGCTGCCGAGCGTCAGCGCGCGGTTCTCCAGCCGCTCGAATTCGGCATGTCTCTCGTTGACGTTCGCGTCACGGATGCCGAGCTGGTCGAGCAGCCGCTTGATCGCCTTGCGGATCTTGC
Source organism: uncultured Verrucomicrobiaceae bacterium (assembly GCA_964515735.1). Lineage (GTDB taxonomy): Bacteria > Pseudomonadota > Gammaproteobacteria > Pseudomonadales > CAMLJR01 > CAMLJR01. The sequence continues at coordinate 45,942 of CAZEVP010000004.1, forward strand.
CGGCGTTCAGCTCGCCGACCGACGACACCAGCGATGCGCCCTGCAGATCCTGCTTGCCGGCGATGGCCGGGCGCTGCGCCGCGTCGAGGCCGTAGAGGAAGCGGGCGACCTGCTCTTCCATCACCGGCCGTTTCTCCTCGATCACCAGCACCGCCTGACTGCCGGCGGCGAAGCGGGTCAGGCCGACCGGGTCCATCGGCCAGATCAGGCCGGGCTTGTAGAGGCGGATGCCGAGGCGCTGGCAGGCCGCTTCGTCGAGACCGAGGTCGGCCAGTGCCTGCCGGGTGTCGAGGAAGGCCTTGCCGGCGCTGACGATCGACAGCGCGCGGCGCTCGCCGTCGATGACGACGCGATCGATGCCGTTGGCGCGGGCGAAGGCGGTGGCGGCCGGCAGCCGGTGGTTGACCAGCCACTCCTCCTCGACCAGTGCCGGCAGGTTCTCGCGCAGGTTCAGCCCTTCCGACGGCAGTTCGATGTCGGTCGGCGTGACGTAGGGGCGCATCGGGTCCGGCAGTTCGACGCAGGCGGTCAGGTCGAGCGTGTCGGTGATGGTCTTGAGGCCGACGTAGCAGCCGCTGTAGCGCGACATCGCCCAGCCGAACAGGCCGAATTCGATGATCTCGCCGATCGTGGCCGGGTACAGCATCGGCACCATCGCCGCGATCAGCGTGTGTTCCGACTGGTGCGCCGAGTCCGACGATTTGCCGCCGTGGTCGTCGCCGGCGACGATCAGGAAACCGCCCCTGGCCGACGCGCCCTCCAGATTGCCGAGCTTCATCGATTCGCAGGCGCGGTCGACGCCGATGCCCTTGCCGTACCAGAGGCCGAAGATGCCCTCGTACTCCGACTTGCCGAACCAGTCGAGCTGCTGCGTGCCGCGAATGGCGCTGACCGCCAGCTCCTCGTTCAGCCCGGCCCGGAACACGATGTCGTGCTGGTCCAGCAGTTTCTGCGCGCCCCACAGCGCCGAGTCGTAGACGCCGAGCGGCGAGCCGCGATAGCCGGAGATGTAGCAGGCGGTCTTCAGGCCCAGGGCGCGGTCGCGCCGCGCCTGGTCGAGCGGCAGCCGTACCAGCGCCTGGTTCGAGTTCATGAAGACCTGCCCGCGGGGCTGCAGGTACTTGTCGTCGAGCGTCGTGGTGGAACCGGGTACGGACTTCGTCATTGGCGCGGTCAGGTCAGGTAGTGGTGTCAGGTCATTCGGTGGGCAATTTCTCCCCTCTCCCTTCAGGGAGAGGGGGCAGGGGAGAGGGTGATTCCCGTGCGAACTTCCCCTCTCCCTGGCCCTCTCCCTGAAGGGAGAGGGGGCTTCAACCGGCAGTCAGCGGCGTAATTTGTCGAGCGGGAAGTCGCAGTTTTCCTGCGTCTGCTGGATCTCGATCAGGTTGCCCTCGGGGTCGCGGCCGTAGAGGGTCTTGACGTGGCCGACGTCGATCGGCGCCGGCTCGCTGAAGGTCATGCCGAGCCCCTTCAGACGTTCGTACTCGTAGTCGATCTCGGTGACGTCGACGCAGAAGTGGGTGTAGCCCTTGTCGTACGGATTCAGCGGTTTCGTCACCGCTGGTGCCGGCGCGCTGTACTGGAACATCTCGATGTAGCAGGTGCCGGCGCGCAGCATGGCGCCGCGGGCGGCAGAGCCGGGCACGTCGACGATGCGGTCGATGAACTCGTCGTTCTGCCAGCTGAACGGCTCGCCGACCACCTCGAAGCCGAACGCCTCGTTGTAGAACCGGATCATTCGATCCATGTCGTGGACGTGAATCGCGAAGTGATGAACGCCTCTTATCATGGTTTTCGTCCCCTTGTTCTGCTGAACCGTTCTGTTGACGGCAGGGTGGTCACGGTCTTTGGTCGGTGGAGTGTAACCGAGCGGTTTGGTGGGAATAGGGGGGTGGCAGGGGCAGGCAAGTCTGTCTGCGCCTCTGGTCATTTGATGTGCGGGCGGCAGGCGCATAATGGCTGCCATTACAAGACCGTGAGCAGAACTGGGAGGGTTCAGTTCGATGCATAAAACATTGATTGTCGGGGCAAAGATCTTCGACGGCAGCGGCTCGGCCCCGTTCGACGGCGATCTGCTGGTCGAGGGCAATCGCATCCGGGCGGTGTCGAAGGGCAGCAGCCGGCTCTCCGCCGACGGCGCGCTGGTGGTTCAGGCCGGCGGCCGCTTCCTGATGCCGGGCATGACCGAGGGCCACGGCCACCTGTCGTTCGACAACGTCACCGCCACCGAGGATCTGATGTCGCCGCCGCCGGAGGAGCACACGCTGCTGACCGCGCGTGTCGCCGAGCGGATGCTCGATCAGGGCTTCACCAGCATCTGGGGCGCCTCCGAGGCCAAGCTGCGGCTCGGCGTCGCCGTGCGCAACGAGATCAACGCCGGCCGCCTCAAAGGCCCGCGCATCCGCGCCGGCTCGCTGGAGATCACCGTCACCGGCGGCATGGGCGACGAGAACCGCCTGCACAACACCCGCAACGTCAACAACGTCTCGCCAGCGATGGTGGTCGACGGCCCGGAGGAGATGCGCAAGGCGGTGCGGCTGTTCTGCCGCGAGGGCTGCGACAACATCAAGCTCGACGTCTCCGGCGACCCGTTCTACCCGAACACGCCGGCGCATTCGACGCCGATGTCGTATGACGAAATCAGGATGGCGGTGGACGTGGCCCACAGCTTCGGCCGCCGCGTCAACGCCCACACGCGCTCGATTCAGGGCACGCAGGACTGCCTGCGCGCCGGTGTCGACGTGCTGTACCACTGCGAATTCACCGACGAGAAGACGCTCGACATGTTCGAGGCGCGCAAGGACAACGTCTTCGTCGCGCCGACGGTGGGCCTGTTCCACACGTTGCTGCACGAGGCCGAGCCTTACATGTCGGCCGAGGTGGCGAAGATGATGGGCATCGACCGGCTGCTCGAGGCGTCTTCGGAGACGCACAGCGCGCTGCGCAAGCGCGGCATCCGCCACCTGATCGGCGGCGACTACGGTTTCGCCTGGAGCCACAACGGCACCAACGCGCGCGACGTCGGTTTCTTCGTCAAGTACTTCGGCTACACGCCGGCGGAAGCATTGCGCTGCGCCACCGCCAACGGCGGTGCGGCGATGACGATCGACAGCGGCGACAAGCTGGGTGAATTGAAAGAGGGATATCTGGCAGACATGGTGCTGGTCGACGGCGATCCGCTGGCCGATCCCGACCTGCTGGTCGATGCCAGGCGGCTGCTGCTGATCATGAAGGATGGCCAGTTGCACAAGAACACGACCGCGGCTTGATGCGATTTTTCGTCATTCTGCGCGAGGAATGACGGATACCAGATTCAGAGCTTTTTAAGAGATTGAGCTTGGAGAATGCCGATGAACGCTGAACTGAAATTGAAGAAAGGCGAAGCACGCTGCCCGAATGCGCCGACCACGCAGGAGATCATCGCCAGCGACAAGGTCAAGGCGCCCGGCTGGGTCTGCTCCGAGTCCTACCAGTTCCTCGGCGACGAGGACGTTTCGAAGGATCGCTACATCGATCCGGAATTTTCCAAACGCGAATACGAGAAGCTGTGGACCCGCACCTGGCAGTTCGCCTGCCGCGAGGAGCACATCCCGGAAGTGGGTGACTACCACGTCTACGATCTCGGCCCCTACTCGTTCATCGTCACCCGTGTCGCCGACGACGACATCCGCGCCTACTACAACGCCTGCCTGCACCGCGGCACCAAGCTGCGCGCCTCCGGCACCGAGGGCAACACTCCCGAGTTCAAGTGCAGCTTCCACGGCTGGACCTGGAACCTCGACGGCTCGCACAAGGAGACGCTCTGTCACTGGGACTTCCCGCACGTCGACCCGGAGAGGTACTCGCTGCCGCAGGCGAAGGTAGAGACGCTCGGCGGCTTCGTCTTCATCAACATGGACCCGAACGCACCGACGCTCGAAGAGTATTTCGGCGCCGAGGCGATGGCGCACTTCAAGTCGTGGGGTCTGGAGAATCGCTACATCTATCTGCACGTGAAGAAGCGCATCCCGTCCAACTGGAAGCTGAACGTCGAGGCCTTCATGGAGGCCTACCACGTGCTCGACACGCACCCGCAGGTGTCGGTGTCGAATGCCGACGTCAACTCGCAGTACGACGTCTACGGCGATCACGTCAACCGCTTCATCTCGCCGCTCGGCGTGCTCTCGCCGAACCTGCAGGGGCAGTACACCGATCAGGACGTGCTCGACCAGTTCACGATCGGCGACGCCGACGCGCTCGGCGACGCCCGGCGCATCCTGCAGGAGGGCGAGACGCCGCGGCAGGTGATGGCCGATACCTTCCGCGAGATGTTCGAGAAGGCGACCAACTCCGACCTGAGCAAGGTCTCCGATTCGGAGCTGCTCGACTGCTTCTCGTACACGCTGTTCCCGAACACCTTCCTGTTCCCGGGCATCTCGCTGCCGATGGTCTATCGTTTCCGCCCCGATCCGAGGGATCACCGCGGCAGCCTGTACGAAGTGTTCTTCCTGCGGCCGGTGCCGAAGGATGGCAAGCGCCCGTACCCGGCCGAGCCGATCCAGCTGGAAGATCATCAGTCGTTCACCGAGGCCGAGGGGATGCCGCCGGGCTTCGGCGCCATCCTCGATCAGGACACCGAGAACCTGATCCTGCAGCAGCAGGGGCTGGAGGCCAGCGCCAAGCAGGGGCTGACGCTGGCGAACTATCAGGAGATCCGCATCCGTCACTTCGAGCGCGCGGTCGACAAGTACGTCCGCTGATCGTCGCGACCGATGCAGCTGCTGTAACCGATGTACCCGCATGGCCGGCCTCACGCCGGCCTTGCCGTTTGTGGAAAGCCCGCCGCGGCGGGTGTTCGAGTGCGCGCGCCGGCCGGTCGGCGACCGGGGCTTTATTCCCCCGGTCGATGATGGTTGAATAGCGCGCTTTCTGAGAATTTCGGGCCGTTTGCGCCATTTCAGCGCAGTTTCTGCGCAACTCTGCCCGAGCAACTCCGAAGGTATTTACGTTGGCGAGTGAATTCACGCGCTTCTGCGAAATCTCCGAGCTTCCGCCGGAGTCGAAGAAGGCGGCCAAGATCAATGGCACCTGGGTGCTGGTCTGCCACACCGATGAGCGGCTTTTCGCGGTGTCGAACGTCTGTTCGCACCAGGTCAAGCCGCTGCTGATGGGGCGGATGCGCAACTGTGCGATCACCTGTCCCGTGCACGGTGCGAAGTTCAACCTCGAAACCGGCGAGGCGATGTGCCTGCCGGCCACCAAGCCGATCGCCACCTACGAGGTGCGCGTCGTGGACGGCTGGGTCGAGGTCAGGGTGTAGATCGATCGGGCCACTCGCCGGATAGAGCCGCGGACCTGCCGACGTTTCCACCGTGAAACGTCGGCGGCGGGTCCGGGCGCCACTTCTCAGTTGTAGGACTACCCGATGAAGCCCGACAGCAATTCCGAGGCGCTGTGCGCCGGCAATGCTGAGCCGTTGCGCGCCGAGGTCAGGGCCTGGCTGGCGCAGAACGTGCCGGCCGACTGGCGTGCGGCGATGACCGGCTGCGACCAGGAGGCCTTCGTCGCCGCCCAGCGCGACTGGTTCCAGAAACTGGTCCAGGCCGGTTACGCGACGCCCCACTGGCCGCAGGCCTACCCCGGCGGCGGCCGCTCGCTGGCCGAGCAGAAGATCATCTACGAAGAGGTGGCACGCGCCGATGCGCCGAAGCTGATCCTCTATTTCGTCTCCCTCTACCACGCCGCCTGCACGCTGATCGAGTGTGGCAGCCCCGAGCAGCAGGCCAGATACCTGCCCGGCATCCTGAAGGGCGACATCTGGTGCCAGGGCTTCTCCGAGCCGAACGCCGGCTCCGACCTCGCCTCGCTGCGCACCCGCGCCGAACTGAAGGGCGACCGCTACGTCGTCAACGGCCAGAAGACTTGGTCGACGATGGCGCAGTACGCCGACCACTGCCTGCTGCTGACCCGCACCGGCGGCAAGGATGGCCCGCCGCAGGCCGGCATCACCTACCTGCTGCTCGACATGAAATCGAAGGGTGTCACCGTGCGCCCGATCGAGCAGATCACCGGCGATGACGAGTTCGCCGAGATCTTCTTCGACGACGTCGAGATTCCGGTCGAGAACCGCGTCGGCGCCGAGGGCGACGGCTGGGCGGTGGCGCAGGCCACGCTGGCCTCCGAGCGCGGCCTGACGCTGGTCGAGCTGTCGCAGCGGATGCGCTATTCGCTGGCCCGCATCGCCGAGGTGATGAAAGAGCGCGGCCGCTTCGACGACCCGGTGCTGCGCCGCGATCTCGGCCGGCTGATCCCGAAGGTCGACGCCGCCTGCGCGCTGGCCGACCGCTATCTGATGAAGCGGATCATGCACGACGAACAGGTCGGCGACGCCTCCATCGTCAAGCTCTACTACGCCCGCACGCTGCGCGAGTTCGTCTCGCTCGGCCTGCGCATCAGCGGCCTGTCCGGCCAGTACCGCGAGGACTTCACCCGCGGCGGCAGCCAGGAGACCGGCAACTGGGCGATCGACTTCATGAACTCCTACAACTGGTCGATCGCCGGTGGCAGCGACGAAGTCCAGCGCAACATCATCGCCGAGCGCATGTTGGGCATGCCCCGCGAACCGAAGAACTGGAAGGTGGGGTGATGCCGATGAATACCGAAATCAAGGAACTGCACGAATCCGCGCGTCAGGTGATGGACGGCATCGGCCTCGTCGCCGATGAACAGAGCACTTGGCCGACCATCGCCGAACTAGGCTGGCTGATGGTGTCGGCGCCGGAGGAGTTCGGCGGCCTCGGCATGGGGCTGGCCGGCGTCTGCGCGCTGCAGACCGAACTCGGCCGCGGGCTGGCCACCGTGCCCTACCTGCCGGCGCTGATCGCCATCGAGGCGGTCGTGCGCGGCGAGTTCGCCGGCCGCGAAGGCTGGCTCGAACGGCTGACCACCGGTGAGGATTACATTGCCGCGCCGCTGGCCGACGCCGGGCTGAGCGTCGAGCGCCGCGGCGACGGCTTCGCGCTGAACGGCCTGCTGACCGCCGTCTCGTCGGTCGATCGCGCCGGCCACGTGCTGGTGGCGACCGACGAACTGGTCGCGCTGGTGGCAACCGATGCCGCCGTGGCGACCGCCCGCCCGACCTGGGACGAGACGCGGCGCTTCTCCGACCTGCGCTTCGACGGTGTCGTCGTCGACCCGGCACTGGTGCTGGCGACCGGCGCCGCCGCGCAGGCACTCAGCCGCCGCCTCGCCGCGCTGCGCGACTTCGGTCTCGCCGCCGATGCCGTTGGCGGTGCCGCGGCGATTCTGGCGATGACGGTCGACTACCTGCAGACGCGCCAGCAGTTCGGCCGTCCGCTGGCGCTGTTCCAGGCGCTGAAGCACCGTTGCGCCGATCTGAAGGCGCTGTCCGAGGCGGCCGACGCGCTGCTGCAGCAGAACATCGCCCGCGCCGATGGTCTCGACGTCGCCGATGCCGAAGCGCTCGGCATGGCGGCCAAACGGCTGGCCTGCTCGGCCTACGCGACGGTGGCCGAGGAGGCCCTGCAGCTGCACGGCGGCATCGGCATGACCGAAGAGCACGGCTGCCACCTGTTCCTGAAGCGCGCGCTGCTGAACGACCAGCTCGGCCGCGGCGACGTCTACGAACAGGAACTGGCAGACGGGCTGCTGCAGCGGTTCGCCTGAGCCTCCGCATGGGTGGCCATCCCGCCCGGGATGGCCACCACTTTCAACTCCGGGTCGACGAACCCGGGCGCCACCGTCACAATGTCGGCCGCGCAAACTGTCCAATTTCCTTCGCACATGGCCGAGAGCGGCCCGTTTTGCGAGGGCTAAAATCCATCCAACTAGTGCAGGTATGCCTATGTTCTCCGCAGTGCTGATCTCCAAGAACGAAGCCGGTCAACAATCCGTCGAACTGACTCAGGTCGACGAGGCACAGCTTCCCGAGGGCGACGTCACCGTCAAGGTCGAGTACTCGACCCTGAACTACAAGGACGGCCTCGCCATCACCGGCAAATCGCCGGTCGTGCGCAAGTTCCCGATGGTGCCGGGCATCGATCTGGCCGGCGTCGTCGAGGAGAGCAGCCACCCGGACTGGAAAGCGGGCGACCGCGTCGTGCTGAACGGCTGGGGCGTCGGTGAGACCCATTGGGGCGGTCTGGCGCAGAAAGCGCGCCTGAAAGGCGACTGGCTGGTGCCGCTGCCGAGCGCGTTCAGCGCCCGTCAGGCGATGGCGATCGGCACCGCCGGCTACACCGCCGCGCTCTGCGTCGAGGCGCTGCTGTCGCACGGCGTCAAGCCGGAGCAGGGCGAGATTCTGGTCACCGGCGCCACCGGCGGTGTTGGCAGCGTCGCCATCGCGCTGCTGGCGAAGAACGGCTTCAACGTCGTCGCGTCGTCCGGCAAGGCGGCCGAAGAGGCCTACCTGAAAGAACTCGGCGCCACCTCGATCATCGATCGCAACGAGCTGTCGGCCGCCGGCAAGCCGCTGCAGAAAGAGCGCTGGGCCGGTGTCATCGACTCGGTCGGCAGCTTCACGCTGGCCAACGCCTGCGCACAGACCCGCTACGGCGGCTACGTCGCGGCCTGCGGTCTGGCGCAGGGCATGGATTTCCCGGCCTCGGTCGCGCCGTTCATCCTGCGCGGCGTATCGCTGCTCGGCATCGACAGCGTCATGGCGCCGAAGGCCCGCCGCATTCCGGCGTGGGAGCGTCTGGCGCGCGACCTCGATCCGAAGGCACTGGAGCTGATCGCCACCGAGATCGGTCTGGGCGAGGCCATCAAGGCTGCCTCGGGCCTGATGGAAGGTACGGTTCGCGGCCGTTTCGTCGTCGACGTCAACAGATAAGTCGACGCACAGGCGCAGACCTCTACGATCCGGGCGGTACCGGGAACCGGTACCGCCACAGGCCAAGGATGGCCGACCCACGAAGCCAGACGCCGTTCCCGACGCCAATGCGTCGCCGAACGGCGGCTGGCTTTGTGTTAGCGGAGAGCGTCGTGGCACGCAGCATGATCGCCGCGACCTTCTCGTCGGTTTCATAAGAGATGAGGTATTCGAATGTCTGCCGAGAATGCGAGCAACGTGCAACTCGACCTGAGCGATCTCGACAAGTGGGTCGGCAAGCCGGTCATCTTCGCCGAGCTGTGGGACCCCTGTAACACCACCGATATCCGTCGCTGGGTCATGGCGATGGACTATCCGAACCCGATCCACTGGGACCACGAGTTCGCGCACAGCTCGAAATTCGGCGGCATCGTCGCGCCGCAGTCGTTCGCCGTCGCGATGGACTACGGCCACGGCTGCCACCCGGCCTGCGTCGGCAAGATTCCGGGCAGCCACCTGATCTTCGGCGGCGAGGAGTGGTGGTTCTTCGGCGCGCCGATACGCCCCGGTGACAAGCTGTTCCAGAAGCGCCGCTTCGACGGCTATGACGTGAAAGACACGTCGTTCGCCGGCCCGACCATCTTCACCCGCGGCGACACCGAGCACCGCAACCAGAACGGCGTACTGGTCGCGCGCGAACGCGCCACCGCGATCCGCTACCTGACCGAAGAGGCGAACAAGCGCGCCGTCTACGGCAAGGAGAAAGCGTCGCCGAAGCGCTGGACCAGAGAAGAGCTCGACGAGATCCAGAAGATCCGTTTCGACTGGATCCTGTCGAACCGCGAGGGCAAATCGCTGGCCTATGGCGACGTCAAGGTCGGCGACAAACTGCCGCGCCGCGTCATCGGCCCGCACTCGATCGCCACCTTCGTCACCGAATATCGCGCCTATCGCCAGAACGTCTGGGGCACCTGGCGCTGGAACGTGCCGGAGGGCGTCTACGACCCGGCGAAAGAGGATGCCGGCTTCAAGGCCGACATGACCTACGACCACGACGCCCGCAAGATCGACCCGCGTCAGGGCGACGGCCTCTACTACGGCCCGTCGAGCGGCCACGTCAACCTGGAGAAGGCCAGCGACATCGGCATGGGCGGCATGTATGGCTATGGCGCGTCGATGAACGCCTGGCACGTCGATTACATCGCCTACTGGGCCGGCCACGACGGTTTCATCGTGCACTCCAACACCCAGTTCCGCAGCCCGGCGTTCGAGGGCGACATCACCTGGATCGACGGTGAAGTGATCGAGAAACTCGACCGCTCGCCGTTCGGCTGCCCGCTGGTCAAGGTGCAGGTGACGATGAAGACGCAGACCGGCGAGACCATCCTGAAAGGCACGGCGGAAGTTCAACTGCCGTATTGAGGGTGAGTCACACCGCGCGGCGCGCAGGGTTGGCGAGCTGACCTTGCGCGTTGCTTTTTATGGCGCATTCGATGTTCACGACGGTTCGCCGGCATCGGGCGCGGATGTTGGATCAGTGCAAAGAGCGGAGCCGCCCGACATGGGTATCAAACGAGCCATTGTTGCAGACCCCTCCATCTCCCTCGTGCGCGGCCTGCCGCTCAGCGAAGAGCCGGGCATCGGCGCGCTGACCATTCCCGGTTATCTGCGCGATGTGTGCGAGCGCTACGCCGACAGCGAGGCGGTGGTGCTGCACCACCGCGACGGTGTCGAGCGCTGGAGCTATCGCGATCTGTGGGACAACTCGATGGCGGTGGCGAGGGCGCTGGTCGCCAGCGGCGTCGGCAAGGACAGCCGCGTCGGTGTGCTGATGACCAACCGTTGCGAATATCTGTCGGCGGTGTTCGGCATCGCGATGGCCGGCGGCGTGACGGTGGCGCTGTCCACCTTCTCGACGCCGGCCGAGATGGAGCACCTGCTGAAGGCCTCCGGCATCTCGGTACTGCTGTTCGAGGACCGCGTGCTGAAGAAGGATTTCGCCGCGATGCTGGCCGAGCTGGAGCCTGCGATCCGCGACAGCGCGCCGGGCGCACTCGCCTCGACCCGGTTTCCGTTCCTGCAGCACTTCGTGAAGCTGGCCGGCGTCACGGCCGAGGGCGGCGACACGACGGGCGACATCGCCGCCTACGAGTCGTGGGAGGCCTTCATCGCGCGCGGCATTGCCGTCTCTACCGCCATCGTCGAGGCGCGCGCGGCGACGGTGACGCCAGCCGATACCGGCGGCCTGTTCTTCTCGTCCGGCACCACCAGCCAGCCGAAGGGCATCCTGCATTCGCAGCGCGCGTTCGCGATCCAGTGGTGGCGCTGGCCGCACGTGATGTCGGTCAAGGAGCCGGCGCGCGCGTGGACCGGCAACGGTTTCTTCTGGTCCGGCAACATCGCGATGATCGTCGGTGTCGCGCTGGCCACCGGCGGCGCCATCATCCTGCAGCCGCTGTTCGACGCCGACGAAGCGGTGCGGCTGATTCAGGCCGAACGCATCACCTTCATGAGCGGCCGCCCGCACCAGTGGGCGCGGATGCAGGCGGCGCCCGGCTATGCCGAGGCCGACCTCTCCAGCCTGCGCTACATCACGCGCGGCGAGATCCTGATGGAACACCCGACGGTCAACACCGACTGGGACCTGCCGATGTCGTTCGGTACCACCGAAACGATGACGATCATGACCTCCTACGACTCCGATACCCCGGCCGCGCAGTACGCCGGCAGCTGCGGTGTGCCGCTGCCGGGCAACCTGCTGAAGATCGTCGACCCGAACAGCGGCGCGCCGGTGCCGGTCGGTGAGCGCGGTGAGGTCTGCATCAAGGGGCCGACGCTGATGAGCGGCTACATCGGCAAGACGTCGGAGGAGTGCTTCGACGACGAGGGCTTCTACCGCACTGGCGATGGTGGTTACGTCGACATGGAAGGGCGGCTGTTCTGGGAAGGGCGCATCACCGCGATGATCAAAACCGGCGGAGCCAACGTCTCGCCGGAAGAGGTCGACGAGGTGATCGCGAAGTTCCCGGGTGTCAAACGCACGCAGACCGTCGGCGTGCCGCACGAGACGCTCTCCGAGATGGTGGTTTCCTGCATCGTGCCGGTTGATGGCGTGACGCTCGACGAGAAGCAGATCGTCGCCTTCCTGAAGGAGCAGCTGGCCAGCTTCAAGGTGCCGCGCACGGTGCTGTTCTTCAAGGAGGAGGAGTTTGCGCTGACTGGCAATGAGAAGGTGAAGGCGGGGGAGATTCGGCAGGCGGCGATGAAGCGGTTGGGGATTGATGCCTGATCGCTAATCCAGAAGTCTGTTGGGGGCATCCATCTCTTTGTGCAGCACACGAACAACGAGAACCTCCAGCTCCAGAGCTTGATAGAAGACGGCGTGATGCTCTATTTGCAGCCTGCGATACCCGGGGAAAACATGGACGTAGTCAGCACCAAGCAATGGATGATTCAGTAGCTGCTTCATGCCCGCTTCAAGCTGATCCAGGTATTTATCTGCCTGTTCCACTCCCCATTCTTCGCAGGTATACAGCCAGATTCCGGTCAGGTCAGATTCCGCTTTCGGTGTGATGTTTAGCTTGAGCACTACTTGGCCGCCTTCATCCGTTTACGACCAGCCGCTTTGATAGCCGACATATTGAGCGGCTTAGGGTTCCCGCTTGACTCGCCTTCAGCGAGGGCTAGCCTCAGCGCGGCAAGACGCTCCTTTGCCTGCTGGTCTCTTCGAATGAGGTCGCGGATATATTCACTGTCGTTCCCGAAGTGGCCACTTTCTATCTGACTTTTTACCCATTCGTCCTGCTGTTCGGTCAGCGTGATGGTTTTTCGGTGCATGCTCATGGCGGGTGTTCCTCCCAAATCTTGGTATGACAATATCATACTGATCTCTCGGGTTGAACTGAGAAAAACGCAAGGTCTTCTCCGATGTTCGAGACCCCGATGTTCGATTACCCGAACACCGATTTTTGCCAATGCTGTTCACTCACAATCGAAATCGGTGCGCCGGAATCGCGGAGTTCGACAGCTTTCTTGATCTTGGTGCCATAAGAGCTGTGTAGCCATTGATCGTTGCCGATGGTACCCACCACCAAGTAGTGAATCTTTTTGGTTACCCCAGGGCCAATCTGACCACCGCGACTGATAACCATGGCTTCGCAGTCTTTACGAGGGCCATAGGCCATAACGCCGGTGAAAACATACAACTTGCCATTCCACTCTAACTCTGGAGCAGGTTTGCAGAGCGGTAGATCGATAGGTGAAATAAACAGGTTGTCAGAAGAAAAGGGCTTCGCGGCGCTAAGCCCGGCAAAGCTACGCAGAGTGGATAGCAGTTCGGCTGATTCGTCCGCATCAAGCACACCGTCATCAAGCATGTCAGAGAGACGGCGGTAGAGGAGGTTAACTACGGGATCTTCCAAATGGACTAAGTTGGTGGCGATCCAGTCACGCAGAAATTCAGCCTCCAGCTGATTAATGCGCCCATCCGCAGTGATGCCTGCCGCTAGCCCGATCAGCGCATCGGCTGATCGCCTGTCTATACGGGCCTCATGGTACATGCGGCTATTTTGGAACTCGTTATGTAGGTCAACCATTGAAGTCTCCCTCTTCTGTACTGCTTTGCTGATTGGCCAGCTTGGCTAGGTCGGATGTGAAGGTGACAACCATTCCAGTAGTTGAACAGGTAATTTTGAACTCGGATTCCAGATCGACGCTGAGATCCTCGCCTCGGAGTCCTTGCCACTGCGCGAGGTACTGTAGAGAACCAAACTTTTCATTTTTCTTCAGAGCGCGGGAGACACCACCTTTCCAATTTAGTGGGGGCAGGGCACCACCTTTGCAGAGTTCTGCGAGATCAGGGTTTTGTTTAGCAAGGGTGCGACCTGTCTCCCAGCACTTTATGAGGCCGCGATCAGGGCCTTGCCAAATTTGCTCCCAGCTTGATAGCTGGCGATCCGGCTCTGAGAAGTGGCGCTGAACTTTGGAATTGGCTGGCATTGGTACTTCCGCTGTCTATACCATTTCGGCATTTTGCTACCACGGAAATTCTAGAGAGTAGCTGAAATGCTTGTGACGGGTTATTTGGGAGCCTTGACCTGACTCAGCTCAGTGCGCAGCTATGAGTTTCAGAATGGCCGGCGCCAGATCAGGCCAGTTGGCGAAATGCCCGCTGCCACCATTCTTGTTGGCATAAGCAGAGCGCCGATTCCACTCGTCATCAGGCCACGGCGGTTCGATCAGCTGCGACTGTGGAATCAGTTCATGCACCCATTCGGTGGTGCGGCGTGTGTGGCTGAGGTCGCTGGCACCGCTGCGGAAGATCAGTGTCGGCATTGTCAGCTTCGAAAAATCTTCGGCACTCATGCCCGGCACCGGCGAGGTCTCGCTCGGCACATACGACATCGCCCAGCGCTCCATCGTCGCGATGAAGCGCGCCGGCTCCTGTGCCAGCAGGATGTCGCGGTTGTGCGGGTTGCGTTTGATCTGATCGGCCCAGTCCGGCAGTGCCGCCACCGCCGCCATGCCGCCGGCGTTGGCCGCCAGCGCCGAGTTGCAGCAGTAGTAGGCAGCGAGCAGCAGCAGGCTGATCGGGCCGCCGCTGATCCACCACAGCACCAGATGCGAAACGAGGGCGGGATCGTGCGCGGCGGCGATCAGCGACGTGCGCGAACCGGCCGAGCCGGCGACCAGCGCGGTGGGGCCGAGGTCGAGCGCGCGGATCAGTTTGATCAGCGTCTGTCCGTGCAGCAGCGATTCGTTCTCGGCCTCGAAACAGAGATCGGAGGCGCCGCAGTTGGGGCGGTCCCACAGCAGCACACGGTGGCCGCCGGCGGCGAGCGCGCGTGCCAGTTCGGGCACGCCCGTGCTCTCGCGTGAAAAGCGGCCGCCCGGCGTCAGCGCGATCGGCGGCGCGCCGGCATCGCCGAGCAGTTCGTAGTCGATGCCGATACCGGAAATGTCGATGCGTGCCATGCGGCTTCTCCCATGTTGATCTGTTGTGCCTATTGCGGCGTGTCGGATGGCATTAGCGCCAGCGCGTGTTCGAGCTGACGGCCGAAGCCGTGGCGCTGCCACAGGTTCAGCACGTTGATCATCATCTGCAGTACGGTGCGCACCAGCTCACTGTCGCGCACCGGCGCGTCGATGCGCGTCAGTTCCGGCGCCTGTTCCGGCAGGTGCGTGCGAATGCGCGCCGGCCCGTCCAGCAGCCACGAGATGCCCATCATCGCGACGTAGAGCAGCAGCTGCAGTTTCAGCAGTGCCGGGTCGAGCGCGGGGCCGTCGCTGCGGCGGAATTCATCGACGAACAGTGTCAGCAGCTCGTCGAGGTGGTCGTCCCACAACTGCGCCTCTGCACCGCTCAGGGCGCCCCACAGCGCCAGCGCGACGTTCATCTGGGTGACACCGCCCCAGTCCAGCAGGCCGCACTGCAGCTCGCCGCCCGCATTGCGCCAGAACCATCCGTTGTCGATGTTGGCGTTCCAGTGGATCAGCGCGATGAATTCGTCGCGGCTGCGCAGGAAGCGTTTGATTGCCGCCTCGTGTTCGACGAAATGCGGCAGCTCGTCGGCCAGTTGTTGCAGGAATTCGGGCGAGCGGATGTTGTCCGGCAGCAGCCGCGGGTAATCCGCGGCGAATGCGGCCAGTCGTTCGACACGCCGCTGCAGCTGCGCGGCGTCGTAGCGCAGCGTCAGGCTGGCATCGGCCTGCTGCGGGTCGAACGCGAATTCGCGCTCGACGCTGGCCGGCAGTTTGCCGGCCTTGTGCGTGCCGGCCAGCTGCGCCAATGCCCTGATCAGCGCCCGGTAGTGTTCCAGCGGTTGCGGCAGTTCGTAGTCGAGACATTTCTGATGGGGCGGTTCGAGGCCATCGCGGCCGAACGGAATGCGCTGAGTGATCAGCACGCCGGTGCCCGAGGCCGCGTGGTAATCGGCGAAATAGCAGGTCGGCACGGCGATCGGAAAACCCGGCGCGCGCGACAGCAGTGCCAGCCGCACCTCCGGCTCCAGTTGGTCGCGGCCGCGGTCGCGGATCGCGTCGTCGGGGTCGCGCGAGAATTTGACGAACAGTGCCGTGTGCAGCGCCGGGTCGGCGTTTTCATATTCCACCGTCAGCAGGAATTTGCGGCCGGTGCTGCCGCCGGGGCATTCGTCGAACTGCGTGATGCGGCTGACGCGGTTGTCCGGGGCGAGCGCGCCAGTGGCGCGGAAGGCATCGGTCAGAAAGGCCGTGCCGACCGCTTGCAGCGCGGTGCCGTGCGCCGGTATCCGCAGCCCGAACCTGTCGCCGGCGACCCAATCGATGACCTGCATGAATACTCCTCGATGCTGAATGTCGGCCGCTGCCGATGATGGAGCGATCCGCGCCTGCGGATGGGGGCGGATCGCCGATTACGAATTCGTATTTTTGCAGAGTGGAGGCGCGGTTGACACGACTGTCGGGGCAATATACTTTGCATCACAAAGTGAGGGGGCGCCCGATGAATGACGTGAACCTGGCTCTGTCGCAACTTTCCCGCATCCGGTCGCAACTGGTCGCGAGCACGCAGTTCCGGGGCATTGCGCCGGGTTTCAATGTGCTGATGGGCGTTCTGGTGCTGCTGGTCGCGTCGGTGCAGAGTCTGCAGCCTGTCGCATCGCTGCAGGACGGTCGCGGGTTCGTGCTGGTGTGGGCCGCTGTCATCGGAATATTTTCCGTCGTTGCGATCGTCGAGGCCGTGTTCAGGGCGCGGCGCCTGCACGGCAGCATGGCGCCGGCGATGCTGGACAGCATGTTGCAGAAGGTGTTGCCGTTCGCGATGACCGGTCTGGTCGTCACCGGGGTGATCCTCTCGTTCGCGCCGGAGAGCGCGTGGCTGCTGCCGGGCTTCTGGCTGATGCTGATCGGGCTGCAGGGGTTTTCGTTTCTGTCCAGTATGCCGCGGGGCATGGTCTGGGCGGCGATGTGGTATTTCCTGTGTGGGGCCATCGTGTTGATCGCAGCCGGTGCGAGCAGGACGCTGTCGCCGTGGATGATGGGTATCCCGTTCGCGGTCGGCTGTTTTTCGGTGGCGCTGATTGTCGGTCGAGTGGTCGGAGAGAACGGTGTCTGTAAAGAAGAGTGATGCGCCTTACGCTTACGCGGGGCTCGATCGCACGTTCCACGAGAAGGCGCGGCTCGGGATCGTCAGCTCGCTGGTTGGACATGCCGAAGGGCTCTCCTTTTCCGATCTGAAATCGCTGTGCGATCTGACCGACGGCAATCTGAGCCGGCATCTGCAGATACTGGAAGAGGCCGGCCATGTGCTGATCGAAAAGAGCTTCGAGGGAAAACGTCCGTGCACGCACTGTCGGCTGACCGATGAGGGGAGGGCACGATTCCTCGACTATCTCGGCGAGCTGGAGCGGGTGTTGCTGCAGGCGACACAGGCCGGTGAACGCAGCGACCGGAGGTCGCGGCGGGTTCCGGCATAGAGAAAACAAAAAATTTTGCCTTTTTGCTTTGCATTACAAAGTTAATGAGATTGCAGAGCGATGTCGTGTGCGATTGGAGGAGAGCGGATGCCGAGCGTGATCGTTGTTACTGCAATGGGTGGTGAGCAGGTGATGGAGGGGCAGCCGGGGCGCTCGCTGATGGAAATCATGCGTGACAACGGCGTCGACGAATTGCAGGCGCTGTGCGGCGGCTCCTGCTCCTGCGCCACCTGTCATGTGTGGGTCGATCCGGCCTTCGCGAACCGGCTGCCGCCGATGAGCGATCAGGAGAGTGACATGCTCGATTGCACGTCGGAGCGGCGTGAGAGCTCGCGCCTGTCGTGTCAGGTGCCGATGAGCGAGGAGCTGGACGGCATTCGCATAACGATCGCGCCGCTCTAGGAAACCGCTGCAAGCGAGAGCCGCCCTCGGCGGCACAAGGAGAAAACAGATGACAACTTCGAAAGCATCCGGACAGCGGGTGCCCGCGCATGTGCCCGCGGCGCTGGTGCGGGACATCGACATCAACGCATTCGCCAGCGCGCTCGACGATCCTTGGCAGGCGAGCGCGCGGCTGCACGAGGGGCCGGACATCTTCTGGGCGACGACGGCCGCCAACGGCCATCCGGGCTGGGTGCTGACGCGGCAGTCGCTGTTGCAGGAGGCCTATGCCGATCCCGACCACTTCTCCAGCGAGCGCGCCGACCTGGCTGCGCTCGGGATCAACTGGAAGCTCAATCCGCTGGAGTTCGATCCGCCCGAGCATCACAAATATCGCCGGATTCTGAACCCGATGTTTTCACCGAACGCCGTCGCCGGCATGGAGACGGGGGTGCAGGCGATCTGCGACGAGCTGCTCGACGGCCTTGTCGAACGCGGCTCGTGCGAATTCATCGGCGATTTCGCCGAGAAGTTTCCCTCCTACATCTTTCTCGACCTGATGGGGATGCCGCGCGACCGGCTGCCGCAGTTCCTGGAGTGGGAGCGGCTGCTGATGCGGGCGGCCGATCCGCGTGAGCGGGCCGCGGCGTTGCTGGCGGTGATCGACTATCTGCAGAAGTTCGTCGACGAGCAGCGCGTGCAGCCGACCACCGACCTGATGCGCGCCATTCTCGGCGGGCAGTACGAGGGCGCGCGCCCGTTGACCAACGAAGAGGTGATGGGGATGGTCACGCTGCTCTACATCGGCGGTCTGGACACCGTCTACAGCACGCTGGGCTGGATATTCCGCCATCTCGCCGGTGACGTCGCGCTGCAGGATCGGCTGCGCGACGACCCCGCGTTGCTGCCGCATGCCATCGAGGAGTTCCTGCGCACCTACCCGGTGGCGCAGCCGCACCGGAAGATCAAGCAGGACATCGTCTTTCACGGCGTGGAGATGCGCAAAGGCGATCACGTGCTGATGGCGACGTTCGCCGCCAACCGCGATCCGCACGCCTACACCGATCCGCACACGGTGGACATCGGGCGCAAGCCGCGCCTGCTGACCTTCGCGGCCGGGCCGCATCTCTGTCTCGGGCTGCATCTCGCCCGGCGCGAGCTGCGGATCGTGGTCGCGGCCTTCCTGGAGCGCTGCAGGAACATACGGCTGGTTCCCGGCGAAAAATTCGAATGCCACACCGGCGGCACCTGGGGCGTCGACCGGCTGATGCTGACGTGGGATCCGGTCTGACGCATCGCGTTCGACACATTAACGACAATTCCACCGATAACAATCACAGGGGAGCGCAATGAACGACATGAATGGGAAAGGCCACAAACACAACTGTTACGTGGCGGCGCTGCTGCCGGCGGCGGCACTCGGCATCGGTCTGGCAGCACCGGTGGTTCACGCACAGGGCGCGCTCGAAGAGGTCATCGTCACCGCGCAGCGCCGCGACGAGGTGCTGCGGGATGTGCCGGTTTCGGTGGCGGTGTTCTCGCCGGAGAGTCTGGCCAGCAGCGGCGTGAGCGGTACCGAGGGATTGCCGGCGCTGGTGCCGAGCGTTCAGCTGGTGCGCTCGGGTCCGTCCGCGATGTTCTACGTGCGCGGTGTCGGCAACTCGAGTGCCGGTACCGGCGAGGAGGGGACGAACGCGTTCTACGTCGACAACGTGTTCATCGCCGATCTGAAACAGACCGCGCTGAAGTTCAACAACGTCGAGCGCGTCGAGGTGCTGAAGGGGCCGCAGGGGACGCTGTTCGGGCGCAACTCGTCCGGCGGTCTCGTCAACGTGATCACGCGCGAGCCCGGTCGCGACTTCGAGGCGAGGATCAACGTCGGCATCGCCAACTACGAAACCCACACCGCGCAGGCGTATCTGGCCGGCCCGCTGACGGATACGCTGAGCGCCGATGTCGCGCTGACCACGACCAATCAGCAGCAGGGCTGGGGGCGCGATCAGGTCACCGGCAAGGATGTGCGCCTCGGCTGGGACTGGGGCGTGCGCTCGAAGTGGGTGTGGCTGCCGGACGACGCGACCAGGGTCACGCTGACCGGCGAGTACGCGAAATCGTCCGACAACTTCTCGACGGCGTTCCGGCTGGCGCCGGGCTCGGTCAGCACCGGCGGCATTCGTCCCCCGGCCGATCCGTATGACACCAACACGCCCGATGAGCAGTTCTCCGACATGGCGCTGTGGGGCATGAACCTGACCGCGGAGTTCGATCTGCAGTGGGCGATGCTGACCAGCATCACCGGCGTCCGCGAGAACAAAAATCACAGCGCCTTCGATGCCGATACCGGGCCACTGAAACCGGCGTTCGGCATGGACCTGGCCCGCATCGAGCTGCGCGACACGGCGACGTCGTATCAGCAGGAGTTCCGTCTGGCCTCGGAGTCGGACGGGCCGTGGAGCTGGCAGACCGGGTTGTTCCTGCTCTACACCGAAGCCGAGCTGCACCCGCAGACATCCACCGGTCTCGCTTTCGCATCGGCGCCATTGATCACCGGTGGTCAGAACTCGGTGTTCTCGACACTGGAGACCACCTCCGCCGCGCTGTTCGGCGAGCTCTCCTACGAGCTGACCGACAGCACGCTGCTGACCGCCGGCCTGCGCTACACGCGCGACAAGCTGGATTTCAACGGCAAGCAGATTCCGCTGCCGAGCCCGCTGCCGAATCCGACGGCGCCGTTCTCCATCGACGACTCGACGACCGAGACGGAGCCGACCTGGCGCCTGTCGATCCGTCAGGACATCACCGAGAACATCAACGTCTACGCCTCGTACAACCGCGGCTTCAAGTCCGGCACCTACTCGATGTCGAACATCGTGGTGGCGCCGGTTCGGCCGCAGACCATCGACGCGTATGAAGTGGGCATCAAATCCCTGCTGCTCGACAGCCGGCTGCGGTTGAACCTCGCGGCGTTCCAGTACGAGATCAGCGACTATCAGGTGCGCGCGACCTCGGGTTCCAGCCCTGTCGCGATCCTGCTGAACGCGGCGGAAGTGGATGTGAATGGTGTTGAAATCGAGTTCGAGGTGGCGCCGGTGGAGGCACTCCGGCTGTACGGCTCTGCCACCTGGCTCGATTCGGAGTTCGCCGATTTTCCGAATGCGCCGCTGACCTGGTTGAGCCCGGCGAACTGCGCGGCCGGCGGAAGCACCGGCGCGCCCAGCGGCGGCACCACCACCTGCTTCGGCAGCGCGGCCGGCAACGACACGCCGCTGGCGCCGCGCTTCGCCGGCAACGTCGGTATGAGCTACACGCTGCTGGTGGGGGCGTCCGGCGAGCTGGAGCTGTCGGCGATGTACAGCTACAACGACGGTTACTACTTCGAGCCCGACAATCGGCTGGAACAGCCGGCATTCAGTACGCTCAACGCGTCGGTCGCCTGGCGTCCGACGCCGCACTGGGCCGTGGAGCTGTGGGGGCGCAACCTGGAGAACGAGACCTACTACGTGTCGAAGCTGGCCACCTCGCTGGCCGACCTGTCGGCACCGGCCGCACCGCGCACGTATGGCGTGAACTTCAAATACACTTACTGACGCTCGATGTGAGCACCGGCGGTACCTGTTTGGGTGCCGCCGGTTTTTTTATTGCGTTGGCTGCGGAGGGGTGAATGGAAGGTTTCGACGAGGTGTTCGACTTTGTCATCGTCGGCAGCGGCGGTGGTTCGATGTGCGCGGCGCTGCAGATGCGCGAACAGGGCAAGAGCGTCGTCGTTCTGGAGAAGGGCGATCTGGTCGGTGGCACCACGGCGCGTTCCGGTGGCGTCATGTGGATTCCGAACAACCGCTTCCTGCGGCGCGACGGTATCGACGACAGCTTCGACAAGGCGGCCACCTATCTCGACACGCTGGTCGGCGACAGCGACGACACGCCCGGCGCCACCCGCGTGCGTCGCCACACCTACCTGCGCGAAGCGCCGAAGATGCTCGACTTCCTGCTGAACCAGGGCATTCGCATCAAGCGCGCGAGCTACTGGCCCGACTATCACGGCGAGATTCCGGGGGCGCTCGACTGCGGCCGCTCGGTGCTGCCGGAGCTCTACGACATGAATCGCCTCGGCAACTGGAAGAAGCGGCTTCGTCCCGGCTTCCTGATGATGCCCGCGCATCTGGAAGAGGCGCTGCTGCTGCCGCGCATGCGCTACTGGTGGAAGGCGCGCTTCACGCTGCTGAAGGTGGTTGGCCGCCTGCTGCTGGACCGGCTGACCTTCCGTCGCCGCATCTGCGCCGGCGCCTCGCTGCAGGGGCAGATGCTGGAGGCGGCGTTGCGCGCCGACGTCGACATTCGCGTCGAGACGCCGGTGCGCGAGCTGGTCGTGGAAACCAACGCAGTGAAGGGCGTCGTCGCGCTGAAGGAGGGCAAGCCGTGGCGTATCGGCGCGCGGCTCGGCGTGCTGGTCAACGCCGGCGGTTTCGCTCACAACCAGCGCATGCGCGACCAGTACATCCCCGGCACCTCGACGGCGTGGACCAGCGCCGCCCCCGGCGACACCGGCGAGATGATCGAGGAGATGATGCGCATCGGCGCGGCGGTGGCGCAGATGGCCGAGCGTGTCGGCAACCAGACCACGCTGACGCCCGGCAGCGAGGGCGAGGGGATCAAGCCCGGCGCGCAGGGATTGACGGCATCGCCGCATGTGATCCTGGTCGACCAGAGCGGTGTGCGCTACATGAACGAGGGCGGCTCCTACATGGCCTATGCCAAGAAGATGTTGGAGCGCAACAAGACGGTGCCGGCGGTGCCGAGCTGGGCCATCTTCGACAGCCAGTACACGCAGCGCTACATGCTCGGCAGCGTCGCGCCGACCGAGAAGAAGCTGCAGGCTTGGTTCGAGGCGGGCTATCTGAAACGCGCCGACAGCGTCGAGGGACTGGCGGCGCAGATCGGCGTCGAGCCGCAGGTGTTGGCGGCGACGGTGACGCGGTTCAACGGCTTCGTCGCCAACAATCGCGACGACGATTTCCAGCGCGGCGAGATTCCCTACGACCGCTGGCTCGGCGATCCGCTGCACCAGCCGTCGCAGACGCTGGGCAGCATCGAGAAGGGGCCGTTCTACGCGGTGCCGGTGCTGCCGGGCGATGTCGGCACCTACGGCGGTGTCGTCACCGACGAACATGCGCGTGTGCTGCGCGCCGATGGCTCGGTCATCGCCGGTCTCTACGCGACCGGGGTGTCGACCGCGTCGGTGATGGGGCGCAGCTATCCCGGTGCCGGTTCCAGTGTCGGGCCGTCGTTCACGTGGGGATATGTCGCGGCACGACATGCTGCTGGTATCGACCGCGATTGATCCGCAGGGGCTCTCTGCTTGCTGCGCCCTTGAACTGAAACGGTTTGTGCGGAAACGAAAAGGGCGCCGTAAGGCGCCCTTTTTGTCGCTCGTCGCTCGTTACGACGCGCGAATGCCGATCGCTTTGACTTCGAGGAACTCCTCGATGCCCTCGCGGCCCCACTCGCGGCCCATGCCGCTCTGCTTGTAGCCGCCGAACGGCAGGTCGCCGGTGATGCTGGTACCGCCGTTGACGCTCAGCGCGCCGGCGCGGATGCGCTTGCAGATTGCCAGTGCGCGTTCGGTCGGGCCGAACACGGCGCCGCCGAGACCGTAGATGCTGTCGTTGGCGATGCGCACGGCGTCGTCTTCATCCTCGAACGGAATGACGACCAGCACCGGCCCGAAGATCTCCTCCTGCGCGATGCGCATGTCGTTGCGCACGTCGACGAAGCAGGTCGGCTCGATGAAGAAGCCGGTGCCCTTGTCGGTGCGGACGTTGCCGCCGGCGATCAGGCGCGCGCCTTCCTGCTTGCCGATGTCGATGTAGGCCTTGACGCGCTCCAGCTGACGCTTGGAGATCACCGGACCCATGATGCAGGTCGGCTCGTCGATCTTGCCCCACTTCTCGGCGTAGCCGGCGTAGGCCATCTGCAGCGCCTGTACCGCCTCGTCGTAGCGGCTTTTCGGCACCAGCAGGCGGGTCGGATAGGCGCAGCCCTGGCCGGCGTGGAACACGACCAGCGAACCCATGACGGTCTGCGCGAAGTTCGGTGCATCTTCCAGCACCATGAACACCGACTTGCCGCCGAGTTCGAGGAACACGCGCTTCAGCGTCTCGGCGCCGTTGGCCATGATCTTCTTGCCGACCGCGGTGGAGCCGGTGAACGAGATCAGGTCGACGCGCGGGTCGCGGGTCAGTAGCTCGCCGGCCATCGCCGGGTCGGCCGAGGTGACGACGTTGAAGACGCCGGCCGGCAGGCCGACCTCGATCGCCAGCTCGCCCATGTACGAGGCCATGTAGGGGGTGTCCGGCGCCGGCTTCAGCACCACGGTGCAGCCGGCCAGCAGCGCGGCCATGCACTTGCCGACGTTGATGTAGAGCGGCACGTTCCACGGCGTGATGGCGCCGACCACGCCCATCGCCTCGTGGCTGACGATGCGCTTGGTGTCGAAGCCGTACTCGTGGCGGATGCCGCGATCCTCTTCCCAGGTGACGTGCGGGAAACATTCGAGCAGGCCGTCGGCGCCGAGCAGCGCACCGTCGATCTGCGCGCGGAAGGCGGCGCCCGGCGCGGCGCCGGCTTCGTGGATGGCGATCTGGATCAGCTTGTCGCGGTTGGCGTAGAGCGCGTCGCGATACTTCTTCATCAGCTCGAAGCGGTACTGATGGTTGGTCGACCAGTCGGTCTCGTCGAAGGCGCGGCGGGCGGCGACGATGGCGGCCTCGACGTCTGCGGCGGTGGCATCGGCGACCTGGCCGACCACTTCACCGGTCCACGGGCTGATGTTGTCGAAGGTCTTGCCGTCGCTGGCGCTGCGCATCTCGCCGTTGATGTAGAGGCGGGCCTCTGGAAGCGTGCTCATCACATTCTCCTCGTTGCTGCGGCGCCAGCCTGGCGCACTCGATTCATGGATAAAGTCCAAGGGTCGGTTTACTGGATTCGGTGTCGGGCCGGTCAACTCGCCGGGCTGGCGACGGCATGTTTCGCCGCCAGATAGCCGAACGTGAAGGCCGGGCCGATGCTGCCGCCGGCGCCCGGTTCGGAGGCGCCGAGCACGGAGGCGGTCGAGGTGCCGGTGGCGTAGAGGCCGGCGATGACCGAGCCGTCGTCGCGCAGCACGCGGCCGTGCACGTCGGTCACCAGGCCGCCGTAGGTCGAGACGTCGCCGGGGTAGAGCTGCACTGCGTAGAACGGGCCCTGTTCGACCGGCCCCAGCGTTTTCGAGCCTTCGCGCAGCGGATCGCCGAGCCACTGCTCGTAGGCCGATTCGCCGCGCTGGAAGTCGTCGTCGCGCCCTTTGCGGGCGAGTTCGTTGAAGCGCTCGACGCTGGCGCGCAACGACGCCGGGTCGATGCCGCAGTCGGCGGCCAGTGCTTCGAGCGTCTCGCCCTTGCGCAGGAATTTCTCGTCGAACCAGGCCTGCGGTTTCTTCGGACCCGGCATCGAGCCGGCCAGCATGAAGGTGTTCAGGTACTGGCTGTCGAACACCAGCCAGCTCGGCACCGTCGCGCCATTCGCGTTGTGCGCGAGCATGCGGCGGCAGAATTCGATCGTCGAGCCGGCTTCGTTCTGGTAGCGGACGCCGTTCTGGTCGACGACGAGGCTGTGCGGCTTGGCGGTCTCGTTGCCCATCGTCACGACCCTGCCGCCCGGCAGCGTCGACACCGGCATGCCGATACGCTCGCCCATCTGCGCGATGGCGGCGCCGATGCGCTGGCCGGCCTCGATCAGATCGCCGGTGTCCTCGGCGATCACGTTCGACCACTCGGCTTTGATACCGGGAATGTACTGGTCGAGCATGCGCTGGTTGCGGGCGAAGCCGCCGGCGTTGATCAGCACGCCGAGCTTGGCCCGGATCATGCGCACGTCGGGACCGTTCTGCTTGACGGCGACGCCGATGACGCGGCCGTCCTCGACGATCAGCTCCCTGACTTCGGCCTCGGTACGGATCTCGACGCCGGCTTTCAGCGCGGCCTGCAGCATCTGCCCTTGCAGCGCGGCGCCGGCGGTGGTGCGGCGCTTGCCGGTCAGGCGATCCTTCAGCGCGCGGCCGATGATCCTGAACAGCGTCTTCTTGGCAGCCTTCGAGCGCTTCATCAGCGGCATCTGCATCGCTTCGTCGAGGTTGGCCGGCAGCGGCAGGAAGCCGGGGCGCAGTTTGTCCTTCCAGTCGCCGAGCTGCCTGAGGTCGAACAGCTCGGAGACGACGGTGCGGCCCGCCACCGATTCGCCCGGCGCGTTGAAGTAGTCGGGCCACGACGGGATGCGGCGCAGGCGGATGCCCTGTTCGACCAGAAAGTCGATCATCTTCGGCGCTGTATCGACATAGGCGGTGCGGCGCTCGCGAGTGGCGCCCGGCAGATCGGTGCGGTCGCCGACGAGAGCGTCGAGGTAGGCGAGGGCGTCATCTCGGCTGTCGGCGACGCCGGCCTCTTTCATGAAGCGGTTGTTCGGAATCCACATGACACCGCCGGAGATGGCGGTGGTGCCGCCGACCAGCGCGGCCTTCTCCAGGATCAGCACGCTCTTGCCGGCCGCGCGCATCACCAGCGCCGCGCACAGTGCGCCGCCGCCACTGCCGATGGCCACGAAGTCAAACGTCTCGCTCATGCGTTGGATTCCACTGGGTTGATCGGGATCTGACGTTGCGAATCAGGGCTTGCGCGCGTGAATCGTGACGACCGGCGTCTGCAGGTCGGCCGGCATGTCGATGACGGCGCGGAACACGTCGGTGACCGAGTTGTAGTGCGACTTCGGCGACTCGCGCAGGTTGAGGCCGGCGGCGAGCGCAGCCTGACCGAAACGCATGGCGATTTCCGGATCCCAGCTGGGGCGCTTGCCTTCCTCGACCATCTGGCCGGCGCGTACCGTGGTGACCTTGATGCCGCTGCTGGCGAGCTCATAGTTGAGCCCCTCGGTGAAGCGCTCCAGACCGGCCTTGGTTCCCTGATAGTGGACGAGATACGGGTACGGCGTTTCGATCGATTCGCTGCTGACGTTGATGATGTGGCTGCCGGCACCCATCAGCGGAATCGCCGAGCGGCAGCAGAGGATCGGGCCGGTCAGGTTGGTGGCGACGATGTCGAGGATCTGCTGGTCGGTGGCGTCGGCGATCAGGAACGGCTCGTACAGCGCGGCGTTGTTGATCAGCACGTCGATGCGCGGGAATCGCTTGGCGATCTCGGCGAAGGCGGCGCGCACCGAATCGGGCGAGCCGACGTCGCAGCCGATGGCGACGGCACGCTCGCCGATCTCATCGGCGACGGCCTGAACTTTCGACAGGGTGCGGCCCAGCAGGACCACGGTTTCGCCGTCGGCAGCGAAACGGCGCGCCAGTGCGCGTCCGAGACCTACGCCGGCACCGGTGATGACGATGACCTTCGACACGAGACTTCTCCTTGGCGCCCGCCTCCGTGGCGGGAGGCGAGGAGATCGGGTTCGGGGTTGGTGGGGTGGGCCTCAGCCCTTGTCCGGATAGACCGAGAGATCGCCGGCGTAGGCGATGCCGCCCGGCCAGAAGCGGTTGCCACTGATCTTTTTGAAGTAGTGCACTGTACGGGCGAACGACCCCGATTGCGAGCGCGGTTCGAAGGCGATGCCGCTCGGGCTGCGGCCGCCGGCGCGGGCGCTGAAATCCTTGATTGTGAACAGCAGGTCGTCGGTCTGCTGGGCGCACAGCACCAGCTGGTCGCCGGGGCAGTAGTGGCGCGGTTCGATCTGGACCGGCGCCAGCTGGCCGCGTTTCATCGCCACCTTGCCGGGCACGTTGGTCACCTCGACGCTGTGCACCTCGTCGTACCACTTCTGGTACTCCTCGAAGCGGCCGACGACGTAGTTGGCGAGGATGATGCTGACGCCGGAGAACGGCTGGTCCGGCTGGTGGTTCGGGCTCGATTTCCAGTCCGAATAGAGCCGGTAGGTATAGAGGCGCTCGGTCTCGTCGTCGGCGATCAGGCCGGCGTCGCGCGCGTCGGCGACCAGCGGGCCGAGGGCCGGAATGTCGATCTCGGGGCTCGGCAGGTCGAAGTCGTAGACGCTCAGGTAGCGCCACGGCTGCGGGATGTCCGGCATGATCTGTTCGGGCGTGACTTCGAAGCGGTCGGCGTTCCGGAAACCGCGCAGGCGGGTGAGCGCCTCGCGGTGCGGGCCGTCGAACCAGGCGGCGTAGTCGGCCTCGCGGCCGGCGGGGACGTTGTGGAGATGAATGGTGGTGTAGAGAGCCATGAAATCCTGCCGCTTCTTATCTGGTCAGAGGGAGCCGCTGGTGGCGTGATCGCCGGTGCTGCGATGGCTGCGCAGGGGCGCAACTTCACGCCATGCGGATGGCAAATGGCCCGGTATATTCAGCATTGTTGACTAATACGTCAAGCTGCGTATGCTTGGCCCGCTCATGCGTTTCATGACGCTTGGCGCATGCATTGCGCCCCTGTTTTCAGCTTCTCCACAGTCGTCTTCGCAACCGTCGTCTTTACAACAGCGGCCGGCACGAGCCAGACCTCAACCGATGCCGTTTCAAACTCAAGAGGATAAACAGATGGATTTACTCGGTTACAAAGGCAAGCGCGTCATCGTCAGCGGCTGTTTCTCGGGCATGGGCGAGGCCACCGCCAGGATGCTGCTCGATCTGGGCGCGGAAGTGCATGGTTTTGATTTCCGGGAAAGCGCTTTGCCGCTGGCCAGCTTCAACCAGGTTGACCTGCGCAACCCCGCTTCGATCGAGGCCGGTGTTGCCGCTGTCGGCGGCAAAATCGACGCACTGTTCAACTGTGCCGGCATGGCCCAGGGCAATCCTCCGCTCGATGTCATGAAGGTGAATTTCATCGGCTTGCGCCACTTGACCGAACAGGTGCTGCCGCTGATGGGCGCGGGTGGTGCGATCGTCAGCATCGCCTCCACTGGCGGATTGGGCTGGAGCCGTCGGATTCCCCTCAACATGGAGTTCGTCACCACCAAGGGCTACCAGGCTGCGGTGGAGTGGTGCGAACAACATTTGGACACGGTGAGGGAAGGTTATTCATTCTCCAAAGAGAACGTGATCGTCTGGACCCAGTTCATGGGCGCCCACCTGATCAAGAAGGGGATTCGCATCAACTGCACGCTGCCGTCACCGACCCAGACGCCGATGATGGCGCAGTTCCATGCTGCCTCTGGCAAGGCAGTGGTTGATGCCGCGGCCGAGCCGATGGGTCGCTATTCGACGCCGGAAGAGCAGGCGAGTGGCTTGATCCTGCTCAACAGCAATCTGGCCAGTATCGTCAATGGCGTGGTTTTCCCGGTCGATGGCGGCTTCATGGGTGGTGTTGCCACCGGCCAGGTCGACCTGAGCGTAATGATGTCCGGCGCTAAAAAATAAGCTGAATCGGTAGCGCAGTGTTTGAGCTATCGGTTGCGGTGATGATGCTGGTGTCGATGGCGCCAGCATCTCAACGCAGCAAGAGTCTGCCGTAGTTTCATTATTGATAGCTGCTCTCGATCCTTCGTTTAAGTTGAACCATCGCCGTAGTCATGGGTTCGGCTCAGCTGAATTGCATTTGATTTGGAGTAAATAGTCGATGGCCGCAACGCGTCCTCTTCCGCGACTCGATGCCGACAATCGCCCGTTCTGGACCGGCGGTGAGGTCGGCGAGCTGCGAATCCTGCGCTGTCAGGATTGTCAGACCTTCATCCACCCGCCGCGCCCCGTCTGCCGCAACTGCCTGTCGGAGAATGTCGCGCCGCACGCGGTAGCCGGCACCGGCGTGGTCGACACCTTCACCATCAACCATCAGAAATGGCACCCGGCGATGGAAGTGCCGTTCGTCATCGCGCGGATCGCGCTCGACGACGCGCCGGGCGTGATCCTGACCAGCAACATCGTCGGCTGCCCGGTCGATGCCGTCGATATCGGCGACCGGGTGCGTGTGAAGTTCGAGCAGCAGGACGATGTCTGGCTGCCGCTGTTTGAGAAGGTCGACTGACCATGGCAGCTCAGAAAGAAGCCTATATCACCGGCATCGGCCAGTCCGCGATCGGCGTCAAGACCACCCGCCACCCGCTGTTGCTGACGCTCGATGCCGTGCGCGAGGCGCTCGACGAGTCGGGGCTGACGATCGCCCAGATCGACGGCGTCTCCACCTATCCCGGCCGGGTGCCGGCGATGCTCGGATTCTCGCCGGTCGGTGCCGACGAGCTGATCGACGCGCTCGGCATCCGCGCCACCTGGTATGCCGGCGGCGGCGAGATCTCCTCGCAGCTCGGCGCCGTGGTCGCCGCGGCGATGGCGGTGCGCACCGGCCAGGCGCGCCATGTGCTCTGTTTCCGCACCGTCTACGAGGCGGCGGCGATGGCGCGGCCGGACGAATACCCGGTGCCGCGGCGCGATCGCGTCGACGGCGGCTCGCAGTGGTTCGCGCCGTTCAACGCCATCTCGGCCGCGACCTGGACGGCGCAGTACGCGATGCGTCACGTCAGGAAGTACGGTCTGACCCGCGAGCAGTTGGCGCAGATCGCGCTGACCGACCGCGCCCACGCGGCGCTGAACCCGCGCGCGCTGGTGCGCGAACCGCTGACGATGGAGGAGTACCTGTCGGCGCGGATGATCGCCGACCCGCTCTGCCTGTTCGACTGCGACCGTTACTCCGACGCCTCGACGGTGCTGATCGTGTCGGCGGGCGATGCGGTCGACGAGGTCAGGTGCCAGCCGGTCCGCATTGCCGCGATGGCCGGCACCGTGGAGCGCCACAGCTGGGATCAGGCGGAGTGGGTCGCCGCCTACCCCACCGGGGCTGACCTCTGGAAGCAGACCGACTACAAGCCGGCCGACGTCGACACCGTGCAGCTCTACGACGGATTCAGTTTCAACGTCATCACCTGGCTGGAAGGGCTCGGCTTCTGCGGCATCGGCGAGGGTGGTCGCTTCATCGAGGGTGGCAAGCGCATCGCGCTCGATGGCGAGCTTCCATTGAACACTTTCGGCGGCCAGATCGGCGCCGGCCGCCTGCACGGTTTCGGCTTCGCCCACGAGGCGGTGACGCAGCTGCGCGGTCTCGGCGGTGCCCGCCAGATCGCCGGCGACCCGCGTGTCGCGGTCGCCACGTCGGGCGGCGGGCCGCTGGCCACGGCGTTGCTATTGGCCCGGGATTGAGGCAATGTCGTCGCCCCTCGCCGAGCCGCTGGATATGTTGCCGGGGTTTCGGCGAAGGTTCCGGATCACGCCGGCGGACGGCCGGGTTCAGAGCGAGGTCGAGGACGATTTCCACTGCATGAGCGTCATCGTCCGGCACGACGGGGTGATCGCCACCGCCGTCGAGCCCGAGATGCGCCGGGTGCCTTGGACGACCTGCCCGGGAGCGGTCGGGCAGCTGCAGCGGACGTTCACCGGTGTCGCCCTGCGCGAGTTCGCCAGCCGTGGCGAGAAGCAGGCCAACTGCACCCACCTGCACGATCTGGCGATACTGGCGGCCGCCCATGCGTTCGACCGCGAGCCGCTGGTCTATGACCTGCTGGTCTCCGATCCGGTCGACGGCGTGCGCCGTGCCGAGATACGGGGCAACGGCGCGACGCTGCTGGCCTGGAGCGAGCGCCGCTTCGAGATCGTGGCGCCGGCCGAACTGGTGGGCGTGACGCTCGACAGGATGAGAACCTGGATCGATTCGCTCGATCCAAACCTGCAGGAGGCGGCACGGCTGCTGCGCTGGGGCAACATGATCGCCAACGGCCGTCTGATTCCGTTGGAGCAGCAGTCGGATGCCACCCGGATGCCGCCGAATTGCTACACGTTCCAGCCGGATCGCGCCGTGGTGGCGCGGCGCGTCGGGCTGATACGCGACTTCAGCCACGGAGCGGCGCAGCCTCTGGGATGAGGGTTTCGTCTGGCATATATATAGCGCCAGACAAATGCCGGGATAGCGTCAGATGGTTTTGTAAGCGCCGTAAGTTGGGATAGTTTCGTCCCACCCAGAAAGCAAATTCGATAAAGCGTACTGCCGTTAAGGAGAAGCGTATGAACATGAACGATATGGTGCTCATCAGCGTCGATGACCACATCAGTGAGCCGCCGGACATGTACGACCGGCACCTGTCCGGTGACGATCTCGCGACGGCTCCCAAGCTGAAAAGCAACGAGAAGGGGCAGGCCTACTGGGAGTACCAGGGCCTCAAGATGCCGTCGGTCGGCCTGAACGCCGTCGTCGGTCGCCCGCTCGAAGAGTACGGCATGGAGCCGACCTCGTTCGACCAGCTGCGCGCCGGCGTCTACAACGTGCATGAGCGCGTTCGCGACATGGACGTCAACGGCATCGCCGCTTCGCTGAACTTCGGTACCTGCGTCGGCTTCGATGGCGGCAAGTTCCACCAGGTGCCGGACAAGGATCTGGCCCTGATCCACCTGCGCGCCTACAACGACTGGCACGTCGACGAGTGGTGCGGCGCCTATCCGGGCCGTTTCATTCCCTGCGGCCTGCTGCCGACCTGGGACATGAACGCGACCGTCGAGGAGGTCAAGCGTCTGGCGAAGAAGGGCGTCACCGCCGTCTCGCTGAACGAGAACCCGACCAAGCAGGGCTTGCCGAGCGTTCACAACGCCTACTGGGAACCGCTGTGGAAGGCGATCACCGACCACGATATGGTCATGTGTCTGCACATCGGTGCCGGCAACCCGCAGGTTCACGCGTCGAACGAAACGCCGATCGAGGCCTGGATCACGACGATGCCGATGTCGAGCGCCGTCGGTGCCGCCGACTGGCTGCAGCTGGAAGCGCTGAACCGCTATCCGACCATGAAGATCTGCCTGTCCGAGTGCGGCATCGGCTGGATTCCGTACTTCATGGAGCGCGCTGACTTCAGCCACTCGCGCCACCAGTTCTGGACGCACTCGAACATGACCTTCGGCGACAAGAAGCCGAGCGAAGTGTTCAAGAAGCACTTCATGATCTGCTTCATCGACGATGCCTTCGGCCTGCAGAACCTGCGCTTCGTCGACGAGGACATGGTCGTGTTCGAAACCGACTATCCGCACTCCGACACGCTGTGGCCGGAAGCGCCGGAGCATCTGTGGAAAACGATCAACCACCTGACCGACACGCAGATCGACAAGGTTACGCACCTGAACGCGATGCGTTACTACAACTTCGACCTGTTCAAGCACTTCAAGAAGGAAGAGCTGACCGTCGGTGCGCTGCGCGCCAAGGCGGAAGCCGCCGGTGTCGATACCACGCCGCAGTCGGCCGGTGGCTTCAAGCCGCTGGAAGGCGACACGCGTGTCATCACCTCGGGTGACCTGTTCAAGATGTTCTCGCACCACGCCAAAGCGGGCTGAGCCTTACCCGGCGCGGGAGCACTGCTCCCGCGCCGTTTTCTTTTCTTCCCCCTCGTTTTTCCCTTCCCCTCTCTCGCTGTTTCCCTCGCAATTTCCGCCTCGATCGGTCGTCTGGCGCCCGGTCCGGACGTTATTGGCTGTCGGCAACAGGGCTTGACGAACGTTTTTATTGAAGTCAGTCTCCTGACGCCAATTTGCCGGGCCTGGAGATCGGGTGATACCCGATACCCGGTTCGCGAGTCTGGATGGAACGTTCAACCACAATCTGCATGAAGGAGAGGTTCATGGATGCAAGCGCGATGCCGCCGGCCGAGCTGGCGGGGAGCTGGACCGTCACGGTCAAATCACCGACCGGCCCGATGCCGAGTACGCTCGAGATCGAGCATGTCGAAGGCAGGCTGTCCGGCACTCAGACCGGCGATGGCACCGCGACGCCGATCGACGAGATCCTCCTCGACGGCGACAAGGTCGTCTGGAAGAGCAAGATCAGCAAGCCGATGCAGTTGAAGCTGGAGTTCGCGGGGGTCGTCGACGGCGACACCATCAACGGCAAGGTCAAGGCCGGCTTCATGGGGTCGTTCCCGTTCACTGCCGTCAGGGCGTCGTGAGCCGGGCGGGCACTCAACCCCGCCGGTCGCCGCCGGGACGGCGACCCTGGCTGATGGCCTCCTCGATCAGGCCGATCAGCCAGGTGATGGCCCCCACGGCGCGTGCGTGATCAAAATTCCAGGCCGTGATCAGGCGCTCGTAGGGCGGCGGGCTCCAGAGCAGGTCGAGCAGGGCCGCGGCCGCTTCCTGATCGTGCCGGGGCCAGTTCGGGCTGGCGTCGGCGACGGCCCGAAGCAGCGCTTCGCAGCGCATCTGATCGACGGAGAGGAGCGAGGGATCCTCGACATTCGCCGCCGACCGGGTCGCGGCGAACGATGACAGAAAACCGAGCAATCCCGCGGTAACGTCACCGAAATCGGCCAGTTTCAGGTTGTCCAGATCGATACCGGACTCCTGCGTCAGCCGTTGCAGAATGGCATCCCGCAGCTTGCGCTCGGTCGGAAAGTAGCGGTGCACCGTGCGCTCGCTGACGCCGGCGCGTTCGCTGATGGCGCGCGCCGTCAGGTTCTTCCAGTCCCAGCCCGGCAGGTTGTGCACCAGATCCGACCCGGCGGCGACGATGCGCTCGCGCGTCTCCGCGCTCTGCTGTTGTCGTTTCGGACTGTGGTACTGGCGGCGCGGCGTCGCTGGCTTGGCGGGCTGTTTGGTGTCGGGCGGGAGTGACGGCATCGAGTCGGCTTCGGTCGGGTGGCTTCGGTTGGGCGGTGGCGCTGGCTGACGGTGACTGTGCGGATCGGATGATAACAGAGCCCATATGGCGCGGTTCTTCCTGGAAACGGCAGTTGTCTGGCCAGATGCGTGTTCGGGCTTCCGGTTTCAAGTAGACAACACTGTCGAGCAATATGCCAAAGGTGTATTCTCTTCCCGCCTGCCGGCCGTGGCCATTTCTTCACGCATGTTGCGACGCCGGCAGGGTGTGAGCGGCGCCGGCGCTGGCTGGCCCGCCGATGGTGTATTCCGGAGGCTGGAGGGCAACTTGAGCGACGGCATCGCGACCAGGAAGGCAGGAAGGTTGAAGCGGGACCCCGAGCGCACCCGCGAGGAGATTCTGGCGGTCGCCTGCAAGGTCCTGGCCAAGGATGGGCCGGAAGGGCTCAGCGTTTCGGAGGTTGCGCAGCTGGCCGGCGTCAATCGCGGCACGGCCTATCACCACTTCCCGACGCGCGAGGAGCTGCTGGTCGCGACCAAGACCTGGGTCAGCGAGCGGCTCTGCAGGGAGGTGTTCGGCGATCCGCCGCGGGAGCGCATCCAGGCCGACCCGCAGGCGGTGATCGCCAACCTGACGGTGTTCGCGATGGAGAACCCCGAGTTCGGCCGGGTCTGGCTCTACACCGTCCTCAGCTCCAACCAGCCGGCGAACGACCCGTTCTGGAACCGTTTCCGCTCGCATGTCGAGGCGTTCGCCCGCTCGGAGCTGGCGCAGCCGGGCATCAATTGCGAAGTGCATGCGGCGCAGATGCTGGTCGGCATGTTCCTGTGGCCGGTATGGGCGCGGGTCGACTCGCTGAGCCCGGCGGGCCGGCGCAGGATGGCGGAGAGCTACTCGAACGAAGTGCTTCGCTCCAGTCTGTTCGGTACCATGCGCCCGGAGAAATTTCCCGACCTCTCCGCGAGGGTTGGCGAAGCGCTGCGCGAAGGCGCGGAGGCCGAACCCGGCTAGTGCGGATCGGGTGCCATTCATTCCCCCTACGGTGTGCCGGTGCCGATGATCGACGGTGACGCGATCCGGGCCGGCGGGCCGGTTTTCAGCAGCAGGAGACAGCGATGAGCGACAAACCCACGACCACGTTGCCGTGGCCGGAAGAGGACTTTTCCGTATACGGGGCCGTAGAGGCCCGCCCGGTCGGCAAGATTCAGAGCTTCGTCGGCCGCGTCATGCATCGCAACTGGTCGATGATTCCGCACGTGACGCACAACGACGAGGTCGACGTCACCGGCTTCGAGCAGCGCCGCAAGGCGTGGAACAGCGCCAATCCCGACAGGAAGCGCACGCTGTTGCCGGCGCTGGTGAAGGCCTCGGTTGCCGTGCTGCAGAAGTATCCGCAGTTCAACAGCTCGCTGAGCGCCGACGGCAACACGCTGTTCATGAAGCAGTACTGCCACATCGGCATCGCTGTCGACGTGCCGAGCGGGCTGCTGGTACCGGTGCTGCGCGACTGCGACAAGAAGAGTGTCGACGAGATCAGCGACGAGATCGTCCGCATCTCGGAGAAGGCGCGCACCAAGGGGCTGGCGATGTCCGAGATGTCGGGCGGCTGCTTCACGCTGTCGTCGCTCGGCCACATCGGCGGCACCAGCTTCTCGCCGATCATCAACGCGCCGGAAGTCGCCATCCTCGGCATCACCCGCACCCAGAACCGCTTCGTACCGGATGCCGACGGCAACCCGGTGGTGCGCCAGCTGCTGCCGCTGTCGCTGAGCTACGACCATCGCGTCATCAACGGCGCCGATGCCGCCCGCTTCCTGCGCGCAGTGGCCGAATGGCTCGATACCTACGAGTTTTCGTGACGGGTTATCAGGTCATAAACGAAAAGGCCGCGACGAAAGTCGCGGCCTTTTTGTTTCACCGGGCGGGTCGTCAGCTGTTGAACAGCTCGCGCACCTTGCGTCGCAGCAGCTTGCCCATTTCGTTGTAGGGCAGTGCATCCAGCACGAGGATCCGCTCCGGTACGCGCGACGAGCGCAGCCGGTCCTTGACCATTTTCTTCAGCTCGTCATCGCCCGGGCACTCGTGGCCGGGGCGAATGGCGATGGCGACACCGACCGCTTCGCCCCACTCGACCGACGGCACACCGACCGCCGCCACATCGGCGATGGCCGGGTGGGTGGTCAGCACGTCCTCGATCTCGCCGGGTGAGATGTTCTCGCCGCCGCGCACGATGACATCGTCGGCGCGACCGGCGAGGAACAGGTAGCCTTCTGCGTCGAGATAGCCGGCGTCGCGGGTCGGGAACCAGCCTTCGGCGTCGAGCGCCGAGCGACCGCGGTATTCGCCGGAAACCTGCTCGCCGCGCACGTAGATTTCGCCGCGTTCGCCTGCACCGAGCTTCCTGCCTTCATCGTCGCGAATCTCGATCTCGACGGTCGGCAGCGGTTTGCCGACCGAGCCGAGGCGTGCACGCACGGCGGGATCGCTGGAGGCGAGCGCGACGCGGTGATCCTCGGGGCCGAGCAGCGCGATGGTCGAGCTGGTCTCGGTCAGGCCGTAGGCGTTGGTGAAGTTGGTGGTCGGGAACAGCACCAGCGCGCGTTCGACCAGCTCCAGCGGCATGCGGCCACCGCCATAGGCGATCGCCTGCAGCGATGACAGGTCCGGTTTCACGCCGGCATCCATGCGCGCGATGATCCGCGCCAGCATGGTCGGCACGACGAAGGCGTTGGTGACGCGCTCCTTGCTCGCCAGGTCGAGCCAGACGTCCGGATCGAACGCCGGCAGCATGACGATGCGGCGCATCGCGTAGATCGAGCTGAGCAGCGCGGCGATACCGGCGATGTGGTAGGGCGGCACGCAGACCAGCGCCGCCTCGTCCTCGGTAGCCGAGCAGAACTCGACGGTGCCGAGGATGTAGCCGAGCAGGTTGGTGTGGCGCAGCAGCGCGGCCTTCGGCGCAGCGGTGGTGCCGCTGGTGAAGATCTGCGCGGCGATGCCTTCGCCTTCGCGCTCTTCACCGGAGGCGCCATCGGCGGCCGCAATGGTGGCGGCGACGAATGCTTCGCGGGTGAAGCAGTTGTGGTTGCCGTTCGGGCTCAGCCGCTGGATGCGCTCGACGTCGCCGATGATGCAGGCCGGCGCGATGCGGTCGAGCAGCGCACCGAGGTCGGCGTCGGCCAGACGGTAGTTCAGCGGAACGTAGGGAACGCCGGCGAGCGCGGCGCCGAACAGGGCGATCGGCGCGGCTTCGCTGCTCTCGTCGAGCAGGGCGGCATACTGGCAGCCGCTCTTTTCGATGATTTCGGCGGCACCCTGAGCGGCGCTGCGCAGGGCGCTGTAGGACCAGCGTTTGCCGTCGCAGACGAGGCCGATGCGCTCAGGCTCGGCATCGGCCGCCATTTGCAGAATGAGCGAGATGTTCATCGGCAATCCTTCAGTCGGACGACGGCAGCGGCTTGGCGTCCTTGGTCTGCAGCGCGACGCCGCCGATCGCCAGAGAGCCTTTGCCGGCCTTGACGCAGAGCAACTCGACGGTGCCGGCGGCATCGACGTAACGCTTGCCGATCTTGGTGCCTTCGGCGAAGGCGGGGTCGAGTTCGCCGAGCGTGGCCGGCTTGTCGTCGGCCATCGGCTTGCCGCCGCACTCGACGACGAGGCCGCTGCCGCGGATGACCATCACTTCGGTGTCACAGACTGCGCTTTTCAGTTTCGATCCGGGTTTCATGATTCACTCGTCACAGGTTCTTTCGGCACTTTCGCCAAATAAAAACTAAAAGTGGGCGCCAAATAAAAACAAAGTAGGCGCCACATAAAAAAGTGGGCCGATCAGGCGATGGCGCCCTTGGCCTTCAATTCCTCGATGCGCTCCCACTCGATGCCCAGTTCCATCA
The DNA here is from genome assembly GCA_964515735.1 of uncultured Verrucomicrobiaceae bacterium. Taxonomy (GTDB): domain Bacteria; phylum Pseudomonadota; class Gammaproteobacteria; order Pseudomonadales; family CAMLJR01; genus CAMLJR01. The sequence continues at coordinate 84,073 of CAZEVP010000004.1, forward strand.
GCACGATCTCGGTGTGTTCCGAGGCGAGCGGGGCACGGCTGGTCTGCACCGGCTCGTGGTTGAACTGGACCGGACCGCGAACCAGCTTGAGCGGCGCGCCACCGTCGGCGGCTTCGACCTCGAACAGCATGTCGTTGGCCAGCGCCTGTTCGTCGCTGGCGATGTCCAGCAGGCTCTGCACCGGCGCCCACTGCCCCGAATAGGTTTTCAGGTGCTCGCGCCAGTGGCTGAAATCCCTGGCGGCGAACGCGGCGACGATGATCTCGCTGGCGGCCTGCCAGTTCTCCATCAGCGCCTTCGGCTCCGAGAAGCGCGGATCGCTGGCCATTTCGGGGTGGCCGATGTGTTCGAAGAAGCTCTTGATGTGCGGGCCGGGGGTCAGCGTGCACATGTTGATGACGCCGCCGTCGGCCGCGTAGTAGTTGCCCATCAGCGGGTTGCCGGGGTTGGCGCCGGACTGGGGCATGCGGTTGCCCATGATCTTGCCGGCCTCGATGCCCATGTCGATCGAGGTGCCGGCCGCCCACCAGGCGGTGCTCAGCAGCGAGACGTCCAGTTCGATCGCCTCGCCGGTGCGCTCGCGGTGGAACAGCGCGGCGGAGATACCGCCGGCGATGTTCATGCCGCCGATCGAGTCACCGAAGGCTGGAATACCCTGGGCCAGCGGGCCGCCGAGCTCTTTCGGACTCATCGCATCGGCGATGCCGCCGCGGTTCCAGAAAGCGGTGCCGTCGAAGCCGCCGACGTTGCGCTCCGGGCCCTTGTCGCCGAAGGCGCTGCCGCGGGCGTAGATGATGTTGGGGTTGACGGCGCGGATGTGCTCGATGTCGAACTTCATCTTCTGGCGCTGGTGCGGCAGGTAGTTGGTCAGGAAGACATCGGCGGTCTTGGCCAGCTCGTAGATGACTTCCATGCCTTCCGGTGTGGAGATGTCGACGCCGACGCTGCGCTTGCCGCGGTTGGGGTGCTCGACGAAGGGGCTGCGGTTCGGGTTGGTATCGATGCCACCCAGCTTGATGAAGCCGCGCTGCGTGTCGCCGCGCACGGGGTGTTCGATCTTGATGACATCCGCACCCCAGTCGGCGAGGATGGCGCCGGCGGCGGGCACGAAGGTGAATTGCGCAACTTCGAGGACTCTTACGCCCTTCATTACTTGCGTCGTCATAAGATCTCCCCCTGGAAAAGAGGGCGGTATCATACTGTTCAACATCTCTGTTGCATAGTTCCGCTCGACTGCGCTAGAAAGGGTCCCCCGCAAGGCCTTCTGAACAGCCTTCCTCAAATCATGTAACTGCTGGAGAAATCAATGAAAATCGACTCGTCAATTGCCGCCGTGGTGACCGGTGGAGCGTCCGGTTTGGGCCTCGCGACGGTGCAGGCTTTACGCGCCGCTGGCGTCAAGGTGGCGATCTTCGATTTGAACGAGGAAGTGGGGCAGAAAGCGGCGGCGGAGACCGGCGCGCTGTTCTGTCAGTGCGATGTGCTCTCCGATGAGAGCGTCGATGCGGCCTTCGCCAAGGCGCGTGCCGCCAACGGTCAGGAACGCATCCTGGTCAGCTGCGCCGGCGGCGGCAACGCCATCCCGACCGCGCGCCGCGACAAGGAGACCGGCGAGATCAAGATCTTCCCGGCCGACAAGTTCGAGTGGGTGCTGAAACTCAACACCGTCGGCACCTTCCGCTGCATCACCCGCGCGGCGGCCGGCATGATGACGCTCGACCCGATCGACGGCGAGCGCGGTGTCTGCATCAACACGGCGTCGGCGGCGGCGACCGAGGGGCAGATGGGGCAGGCGGCCTATTCGGCGGCGAAGGCCGGCATCGTCGGCATGACGCTGACGATCGCGCGCGACCTGTCGCGCGAGGGCATTCGTATCAACACGATCCAGCCCGGCATCTTCGATACGCCGGCGATGGCGCGCGCGCCGCAGCAGATGAAGGATGCGCTCGGCGCGATGGTGCCGTTCCCGCCGCGTCTCGGCCATGCCGGGGAGTATGCGAGCCTGGCGCTCGAACTGGTGCGCAACGGTTACATCAACGGCGAGACCATTCGCCTCGATGGCGCCATCCGGATGCAGCCGCGCTGATCGGCGCTCTGGCATGAACGAAGAAGGGCGGCCAATGGCCGCCCTTCTTCGTTCATCCGCACCGGGTTCAGTCGGCGTCGAGCGCTGCCGTCGTCGCGGCGATCTCCGATTTCAGCCACATCGTCTCGCTGAGGTTGCTGCCGCCGGAGGCTGCCAGCAGCTGTTCCAGCGCACTCCTCTTGGTGGCCAGCGCCTCCTTGCTGGAAGGCTCCACGCCGAGCGCGATGTCCAGCAGGTGGATCGCCTCCAGCGGCTTGCCCTGCGCCACCTTCTCGCCAGCGCGTTTCGACAGCACCGAGGCGCCGCCTGCCAGCTCGGCGAGATCGGTGTAGACGCTCGAGCGCGGTACGCCGTACAGCGATGTCGTCGAGTCGTAGTGGAACCAGCCGGCGTTCTCTTCCCAGATGGCGCGCACGACCCACGGCGTCTTGCCGTGGAATTCGCCGATGGTCAGCTCGGCCGGCAATTTGATCTCGCGCATCAGCGTCTGCACGTCCTTGCCCGCGTTCATGCCGGCAATGGTTTCGCGTTCGAGATAGGAGACCGCCGCATGCATCGTGTCGAGGTCGGCGCGGATCCTGCCGGCCCCGCGAATCGGCTCGCCATGCCCGGTGATCAGCAGTTCCGCATCGAGCGCGCGCACCTCTTCGACCGAGCGCAGGTAAGCCCGCACCAGCCGGGGCCTGTCGCCGCGCATCGTGACGAGGTTCGGCATTGCCCGCCACACCGGCCCGAACAGGTTGCCGGTGAAGACGGTGCGTTCGTCGGGCAGCCAGACGAACACGGAGCAGAGTGTTTCGCCACCGGGTGTCTTGACCACTTCGAAGCGGCGACCGCCCTGCTCGAAAGTGTGGCGGTCGGCAACCTCGATATCCGGCACCACTTTCGGCGGCTTCGGCGGCGGACCGTTGCGGCGCGTCATCGATGCCCACAGCTTGCCGGAGCGGCGGCCGAGGAAGGTTTCGAGCTTGTCGAAGTATTCGGCAGTTTCGGTAAAACCGTGGCCGGCGATGATCTGCGTGCCGTCCTCTTTTTGCTCGGGCAGCGCGCCGTAATGGTCGGCGTGCGATTGCGTCAGGATGATGCGGCGCAGCGGCCCGGTGCGATGCGGTGCGAACAGCGCCTTGTTTTTCTCGCCGTTGCCGAGAAAGCCGGTGTTGACCAGCAGGTCGCCATCTTGCGTCGTCAGCAGATAGGCGTTGGAAATATCCTTCACCATGAAGATGGTGTCGGTGATTTTCGTCGCCTCGGTCTGCTGGTCGCCCGCCGTGACGAGCGCACCCAGCGGAGTCTGTTTGTCGTTGCTCATGGCTGTTCCCCGCTCACGCTTGTCGCGCTCATGGCTGTCCCTCGTCGATGTTGATCATCACTTTCGCTGACTGCGGCGTCGCCGCGATCTTCAGCCCCTCCATCACCTGACTGAGTGGCAGGTGGTGGCTGATCATCGACGCGATCTTGTCTTTCAGGCGCGGCATCGCCGCGATCACTTCCGGCATTTCGGTCGGGTAGCCCATCGCCGTGGTGATCGTCATCTCGCTGGTCAGCATGCGGCCGAGCGGCACTTCGACCGGGCGCATGTAGGCGGCGGTGATGACGAGGCGCGAGTGGAACTTGGCCATCTGGATCACGTCGCCGACGATGCCCGGCGCGCCGGCGGCATCGATGAAGGCATCGGTGCCGACGCCGACGCGACCGTAGGAGGGGGCTTCGCCGTGCAGTTTCATCAGTTCGGCGCGCAGGTCGACCTGGGTCGGGTCGAGCGCGACACGGGCGCCGAGCGCCATCGCGCGCTCGCGGCGCTCCGGCGCCAGATCGAGCGCGACCAGATCGGTGACGCCGCGGTCGACCAGCCACAGGATCATGCCGAGGCCGATCGGGCCGCAGCCGAACACGACGACCTTGTCGCCGGCCTTCACTTCCATCCGGTTGACGCCGTGCATCGCCACCGCCAGCGGTTCGCACATGGCGGCGATGTCGTATGGAATGCCTTCCGGAATCGGCAGAATCGAATCGCCGAGGCGCGCCTCGCGCACCAGCAGCTCCTCGGTGAAGGCGCCTTCCGGACCGCCGCTGCCGATGTTGCTCGGCGTCATCATCGGATTGACGATCACGCGCTGGCCGACCGAGATGTTTTTCACGTCGGCACCGACCTCCATCACCTCGCCGGCGCCTTCATGGCCGAGCGCGGTGATGGTGCCCGGCGTCGGGATACCGCCGATCTTGATGTAGGAGAGGTCGCTGCCGCAGATGCCGCAGGCCTTCATCTTGATGACCACGTCGTTCGGACCCGCCGGCGGACGCTGGTAGGGGTCGAGGCGGGCGTCGCCGGAGCCGTGAATCTTGAGCAGTCGCATCTCCGTTCTCCTCTGGTTATGCCGGTCCGCTCACGGGCGAACCATGTAGCCGCCATCGATGGTGATGGTCTCGCCGGTCATGAACGACGAAGCATCACTGCACAGGTAGGCGCCGATTCCTTCGAAATCCGACGGGTAGCCGACGCGCTTGATCGGCGCCATCGGGCCGAAGTGCGCGGCCATCTTCTTCACGTTGTCGTCGCCGCCCATCATCGGCGTCATGATCAGGCCGGGGGCGACGACGTTGGCGCGGATGCCGTACTGGCCAAGCTCGACCGCCAGGCAGCGGATCACGGCCGCGGTGCCGCCCTTGGAGGCCGCGTACTCCATCTTGCCCGGCAGGCCCTGGAACAGAGAGAGGCTGCCGCAGGCGACCAGGCTGCCGCCCGGCTCACCGGCCTTGGCGCGTTCCACCATATGGCGGGCACCTTCGCGCAGCGTGAAGAAGGCGCCGTGCAGCGCCACGCTCTGGAAGTCGTGCCAGTGCGAGGTCGGCATGTCGAAGACCGAGTTGTAGCGGGGCGCGGCACCCGAGTTCGCGAACACGCAGTCGAGGCGGCCGAAGTCCTTCAGCAGCTGCTCGTAGCCTTTGATGATCTGCTCTTCGGAGGAGACGTCGACCTGGTAGGTGATGACCTTGCCGGCGCCGGCCGCTTCGAGCTGGGCCTTGGCCTCGGCGTTCTTTTCCGCGTTGCGGGCCCAGATGGCGACGTCGCCGCCCATCTTGGCGACGCCCATGGCGAAGCCAAAGCCGATGCCGCCGTTGCCGCCGGTCACCAGCGTCACCTTGCCGGTGCAGTCGAACAGACCTTTGTTAGCCATTGCTCTCTCCTGTCGGGCCGGCGATGGCAGCCGGCATCGTGTGAATCGGATAGCCGGCTAGTGTCGGTCAGCCCCTCGCGGCTCTCAACCGCGAAAGGTGTCGCTATCGGGCAGCAATGGCGCGGTTGGGACGCTATCGGGCGGCTTGCGAGGCCGCGCCGGCCGAACGCTTTGCCCACAGCCAGCGGCCGCCGCCGAGCAGCAGCCCGAAGTAGGCGATGCCGACCAGCAGCGCGATGGCGGCCGCGCCGAAATCGGCGTGCACCTGCACGTGCGGAATGGTCACGACCAGCAGGAAGGTCATCGCCGTCATGTTGATCAGCAGCGGCAGCCAGCCGAGGAACTGGCAGAACAGGATCGGCAGCATCAGCGCGCCGAACAGGAAACCGCCGGTCGCGCCGAACTTCGCGACCAGCAGTTTCAGCGCGAAGCCGAGCGCGAGGCCGAATGCCGAGCCCAGCATCGCGTGTGGCAGTCGCTCCAGTCGGCCCTGCTCCAGCACCATCCAGCCCAGCAGGAACACGAAGCCGGTGTAGAACTCGAGGTTGTGCAGCAGGCCGAGCAGCGTCAGGTAGCCGCCGACCAGCAGGATGACGCCGCCGAGCATGCCGAGCGCCTGCAGCGGAGTGGGTTTGTGCGCGGCGTGGCCGCCGTTGTCGTTCTGCATGGTCGTTTCCTCGGTGGTTATCGTTATCGATGGTTGCAGTGCGGTGTCACGGCGCGCTGGTGGCGCGGCTGATGCTGTGGCCGCCGTCGACGGTCAGGCAGGCGCCGGTGGTGAACGACGACAGCTCGCTGGCGAGGAACAGCACGGCGCCGACGATTTCGGGCGGATTGCCGGCGCGGCCGAGCGGCATCGTGCGTTGCGCGTGCTGCTCGAACGCTTCCGAATGCGACCAGCTGCGAGTCGCGTCGGTGTGGAACGGCCCCGGCATCACGGTGTTGACGCGCACCTTCGGCCCGAACTCCTGCGCGAAGGTCTGCGTCAGCACGTGCAGGCCGGCCTTCGCGGCGGCGTACGGCGCGAAGCTCGGGTCGGGGCGCATCGAGCCGCTCGACGAGATGTTGATGATGGCGCCGCCGCTGCCCGCGTTCATCTGCGCGCCGAACAGCGCTGACAGCCGGAACGCCGAGCGCAGGTTCACCGCGATGATCATGTCGAACAGCGCCTGGCTGGTTTCGACGGAAGAGGGCGCCACCGGCGATTTGCCGGCGTTGTTGACGAGAATCTGCGCGCCGCCCCAGCGTTCGGTCACCTCATTGAACAGGCGGTCGCAATCCTCCCAGCGGCCGGCGTCGAACGCATGCGCCGAGGCGCGACCGCCGGTGGCCTCGATCTCGTCGACCGCGCGCTGGCAGCCTTCGAGCTTGCGGCTGGCGATCGCCACCGTGGCGCCGGCTTCGGCCAGCCCGCGCGCCATCGCGAGGCCGAGGCCGCGACTGCCACCGGTGATCACGGCGACCTTGCCGTTCAGGTTGATGCTGGTCATCGATGATTGCTCCGGATCAGTCGTCGAGCAGATGGGCATATTTTTTCTTCGCCTCTTCGAGCCGGTTCGGCAGGTATTCGCTCGGGAACAGACCCGGCGCCGGCGTGGCGTTCTTCAGCAGCGCCTTGGCCACCTGCACCTGATGCACTTCGGTCGGGCCGTCGGCGACGGCGAGCATCGGCGCGCCCATCCACAGCTTGGCCAGCGGCGTGTCGCGCGAGGTGCCGAGCGCACCGTGCAGATGCACCGCGCGTTTGGCGATTTCGTAATAGACCTTGCCGAGCGCCATCTTGGTCATGCCGATGTGCGTGCGCGCGGCGCCGGCCGGCAGGTTGTCGATCATCCACGCCGTTTTCAGTACCAGCAGCCGGAACATTTCGAGATCCATCGCGGTGTCGGCGATCATCCCCTGCACGAACTGATGCTCGGCCAGCAGTTTGCCCTGCGTGCGGCGCGACACCGCGCGCTCCAGCATCATCTCCAGCGCGCGGTTGCACATGCCGACGGTGCGCATCGCGTGATGGATGCGGCCGCCGCCGAGACGCGCCTGCGCCACCTTGAATGCCTCGCCGGGTTTGCCGAGCATCGCATCGAGCGGCACGCGCACATTCTCGTAGCGGATGTAGGCGTGGTGGCCGGTCTCCTCGGTGTCGTTCATGCCGCCGGTGTTGCGCAGGATGTTGATGCCCGGCGTTTCGCTCGGGACGATGAACATCGACATGCGCTCGTGCGGCTTGTTCTCGGGGTTGGTCACCGCCATGACGATCAGGAACGCCGCGTAACGCGCGTTCGACGAATACCACTTCTCGCCCTCGATGACCCACTCGTCGCCGTCGCGCGTCGCGGTGCAGGTGAACTCCTTCGGATCGGCGCCGGCCTGCGGCTCGGTCATCGAGAAGGTCGAGCAGATCTCGCCGTCGAGCAGCGGCTGCAGATAGCGTTTCTTCTGCTCCTCACTGCCGTACATCGCGAGGATGTCGGCGTTGCCGGAGTCGGGCGCGGCGCAGCCGAACACGTTCGGCGCGAACGAGCAGCGGCCGATGATCTCGTTCATCAGCGCCAGCTTCAGCTGGCCGTAGCCGGGGCCGCCGAGCGACGGGTCGAGGTGGCAGGCCCACAGCCCTTTTTCCCTGACCTGTTGTTGCAGCGGTTTGACCAGCTTGACGATCTTCGGATTCTTCTTTTCGTACGGCGCGCCGGACCACGGGAACAGCACGTCGAGTGGTTCCACCCACTCGCGCACGAAGCTGTTCATCCAGTCCAGTTTTTCCTGAAATTCGGGTTCGATGCTGAAGTCCATGGTGTTCTCCTCGCGATGCGGTTTACTGATGTTTTTGTTTGCAGCGGGCCGGCTCGGCCGGACTGAAATCAGGTGGCGATGATCTGGCGCGCCTTGTTCATCAGCCAGCTGGCGTAGCCGTGCACCGATTTGCCGATGTCGGCGGGAATCTGGCCGGCGCAGGCGCGGGCGTAGGTGCCTTCGAGCAGGCAGGCGAGCTTGAAGCAGGCCAGCGTGAAGAACCACGGCATGACGCTCATGTCGCGGCCGCTGATTTCGCCGTAGAGCTGCACCAGCTCGGCGCGCGACAGAAAACCGTCCCACGGCTGCACCAGCGGCTTCTTGCCCTCGGGGTCGCCGGCTTCGAGCCAGCTGGTCAGGATCCAGCCGAGGTCGAGCAGCGGGTCGC
>CAZEVP010000005.1:0-79372 GCA_964515735.1 uncultured Verrucomicrobiaceae bacterium
GCTGGCAGCACACGCTGACGCAGATGAGCTGGTTCTTCACCAAGGCGGCGCTGCTCACCTTCGGCGGCGCCTACGCGGTGCTGCCTTATGTCTATCAGGGCGCGGTGACGCACTACGGCTGGCTGACGCCGACGCAGATGATCGACGGCCTCGCGCTCGGCGAGACGACGCCTGGGCCGCTAATCATGGTGGTCGCCTTCATCGGTTTCATCGGCGCCTACGTGCAGGCGCCGTTCGGTTCGTCATGGCCGTTCGCCGCCGGCGCGCTGGCGGCGATGCTGGTCACCTGGTTCACCTTCCTGCCGTCGTTCCTGTTCATTCTCGCCGGCGGCCCGCTGGTGGAATCGACGCACGGCAACCTCGACTTCACCGCGCCGCTGACGGCGATCACCGCCGCCGTGGTCGGCGTCATCGCCAACCTGGCGCTGTTCTTCGGCTATCACGTGCTGTGGCCGCAGGGATTCGCGGGCGACGTCGACTGGATATCGGCATTGATCGCCGCCGGCGCGGCGATCGCCCTGCTGTGGTTCAAACGCGGCGTGATCGAGACCCTGGCGATCTGCGCCGTGACCGGATTGACCGTGACGCTACTGCGCTGAGGAGCCAGCCCGTGCAAGACGAGTTCAGTGCGCTGCAGGCCGTCGTCATCTTCCTGCTGGCGGCGGTGCTGGCGGTGCCGCTGGCGAAGCGGCTGCAGCTCGGCGCGGTGATCGGCTATCTGCTGGCCGGCATCGCCATCGGCCCGGCCGGGCTCGGCCTGATCGGCGACCCGGAGGGAGTCAGCCACCTGTCCGAATTCGGCGTGGTGATGCTGCTGTTCATCATCGGCCTAGAACTGTCGCCGCGCCGGCTGTGGGTGATGCGCCGCTCGGTGTTCGGCGGCGGCGCGCTGCAGGTGCTGCTGACCGGGCTGGTGATCGGGCTGATCGCGCAGGTCGGCTTCGGTTACGCCGTCAACACCGCGATCGTGCTCGGCCTTGGGCTGGCGCTCTCCTCCACCGCGTTCGGCCTGCAGATCCTCGCCGAGCGCAGGGAGCTGACCGCGCCCCACGGCCGCTTCGCCTTCGCCATCCTGCTGTTCCAGGACATCGCCGCGATTCCGCTGATCGCGCTGGTGCCGATGCTGAGCGGCGTGCACGACGACGCGCCGCACGACTGGCACGGCATGGCCACGGCGCTGGCCAGCATCGGCGCCGTCATCATCGGCGGCCGCTACCTGCTGCGGCCGGTGTTCCGCATCGTCGCCAGAACCCGGCTGCGCGAGGTGTCGACGGCGACGGCGCTGCTGGTGGTGGTCGGCACCGCCTGGCTGATGGAGCTGGCCGGCGTGTCGATGGCGCTCGGCGCGTTCCTGGCCGGGCTGCTGCTGGCCGATTCCGAATACCGGCACGAGCTGGAGTCGCAGATCGAGCCGTTCAAGGGGCTGCTGCTCGGTCTGTTCTTCATCTGCGTCGGCATGCAGGCCGACATCGCGCTGCTGTTGCACGAACCGCTGCGGGTGCTGCTGCTGACGGCGCTGGTGATCGGGCTGAAGCTGCCGCTGCTGTACGTCGTCGGCCGCCGCGCCGGCGGGCTCGCGCGCCGCCACGCGCTGCGGCTCGGCGTGGTGCTGGCCGCCGGCGGCGAGTTCGCCTTCGTCGTGTTCCAGCTGGCGCAGCGGCAGGGGCTGTTCGACCTGGCGCTGTACAACCTGCTGGTGCTGGCGATCACGCTGTCGATGGCGGCGACGCCGCTGCTGATGATGGCGACCGACCGGCTGATCCGCGCGCGAACGGTAGCGCCGGAGGTACCACCGGAGTACCGGCAGATCGATGCCGGCGAACCGCGCGTGGTCATCGCCGGCATGGGCCGGATGGGGCAGATCATGGCGCGGGTGCTGCAGGCGCAGCACATTCCGTACATCGCGCTGGATACGTCGGTCGAGAGCATCGAGCTGTCGCGCAGCATCGCCAACATGCCGATCTTCTACGGCAGCCCGCGCCACCCGGAGATACTGCGCGCGGTCAAGGTTGGCAGCGCCGAATTCTTCGTCGCCGCCATCGACGATGCCGAGGAGTGCCTGCGCATCGTCGAGACGGTGCGCGCCTTCTATCCGCAGGTGAAGATCATCGCGCGGGCGCGCAACCGCCGCCACGCGCACCGGCTGACCGAACTCGGCGCGACGGCGGTGCGCGAGACGTTCCACTCCAGCCTGGAGATGAGCCGGCTGACGCTGCTCGGTCTCGGCCTCGGTGCCGCGCAGGCCAGCGAGCGCATCGAGCGTTTCCGCCGCCATGACGAGCAGGTGATGGAGGCGCAGTACCGCGTGCGCGACAACCAGTCCGCGATGATTCAGACCGCGCGCGAGGCGCGCGCCGAACTGGAGACGCTGTTCGACGCCGACACCGCCGACGACCGCGCGGCCGACGGCGAGCAGCGCTCCTGACGACTCAACTCAGCCGCGACCCCAGCCGGCGACGATGATCGCCATGCCGCTCAGCGCCACCGCGGCGCCGAGCCAGTCCCAGCCGCTGAGGCGAACGCCGTCGACAACGCGCAGCCAGACCAGCGCGGTGGCGACGTAGACCCCGCCATAAGCGGCGTAGACGCGCCCGCTCGCCGCCGGGTGCAGGCTCAGCAGCCAGACAAAAAGTGCCAGACTGACCGCCGCCGGCAGCAGCAGCCACGGGCTGCCATCGCGGCGCAGCCACAGCCACGGCAGGAAGCAGCCGACGATCTCGGCCAGCGCGGTGACGAGGAACAACAGCGTCGTTTTCAGCAGCACGAACGATCTCCCGGTGGTGCGATGAGGCCGCCACTCTACACGCGATCGCCGCGACGATTTGTCGCATCGGCGCCGCCGCGGCCTGTTCCTAGAATGCGGGCCTTCGATCCGCCCCCGGGAACCGCGCCATGTCCGTCCATACCGCCCGCCGCCTCACGGCGCTGGCTCTCGCCGTCACCACCGCGTCGCTGTGCGGCACTGCGGTCAGCGCGGCCGAGCCGAAACGGCTCGAAACCGTCGTCGTCCGCGGCCAGCAGGTGCTGCTGGAGCTCGAAGCCGAACAGACACTGACACCCGGAGGCGTGACGCTGGTGGATGGCGGCGAACCGTACAGGCGCAATGTCGCCACGGTCGCCGACATGCTGCGCTACGTGCCCGGCGTCTGGGCCGCCAGCGGCCAGACCGGCGACTCCAGCTTCCTCTCCAGCCGCGGCTCCAACCTCGATGCCACCAACTACGACGGCAACGGCATCAAGCTGCTGCAGGACGGCCTGCCGGTAACGGCCGCCGACGGCAACAACCACAACCGCCAGATCGACCCGCTCAGCGCCAGCCATGCCGTCGTCGCGCGCGGCGCCAACGCGCTGACCTACGGCGCCAGCACGCTCGGCGGCGCCATCGACTTCATCACCCCCACCGCGCACGACACCCGCCCGCAGCTGTTCCTCGGCACCGGCAGCGACGGCCTGCGGCAGGGGCGCGTCACCGCCGGCACCGTGGCCGGCGCTTTCGACGCTCTCGTCACCGCCGAAACGCGGCAGTGGGACGGTTTTCGCGAACATCAGAAGCAGAACCGCCGCGGCCTTTACGCCAATGCCGGCTGGCAGTTCAGCGACGCGGTGCACACCCGGCTCTACGTCACCCGCATCGACAACGACCAGCAACTGCCCGGCGCGCTGACGCGCGAGCAATGGCAACGGAATCCCGCGCAGGCCGAAGCGGCGGCCGTCGCCGGCAACTACCGGCTGAACGTCGAGAGCTGGCGCATCGCCGACAAGACCCGCTGGGACATCGATGAGAACAGCAGCCTGACGTTCGGCCTCTCGTACGAGGAGCAGAAGCTCCACCACCCGATCGTCCACGCGCCGCCCTACTTCTCGCTGCTGATCGACACCGAACAGAAGAATGCCGGCGCCACGCTGCGCTACAACCTGCGCATCGACGGCCACGACCTGCTGGCAGGCATCAACTACGGCGAAACCCGCGTCACCGGCGGCAACTACTTCTATCACGCCACCCGCGCCACCGACCTGATGAGCGATGTCGACAACAGCGCCGACAATGCCGAAATCTTCATCGTCGACCGCTGGCAGTTCGCGCCGAAGTGGACGCTGGTTTACGGCGTGCAGGGCGTGATCGGCCATCGCGACGTCGGCAGCAGCGGTGCCAGCGGCGACTACGACAGCCTCAACCCGCGCGTCGGGCTGATTCACCAGCTGACACCGTCGGTCGAACTGTTCGCCAACGTCAGCAAACTCTTCGAGGCACCGACCCTGTACGAACTGGAAGACGACGCCTGCGGCTGCGGCGACGCGCTCGACGCCATGCGCGGCAGCGTGATCGAAGTGGGCACGCGCGGCGTGCAGGCGATCGGTGCCGCCAGCCAGTGGCACTGGGATGTCGCCATCTATTACGCGCGGTTGAAGAATGAAATCCTGTCGCGCGACGACCCGAACGCACCGGGCACCAGCCTGTCGGCCAACATCGACGACACCCTTCACGCCGGCATCGAGGCGCTGTTCGGCGCCAGCTTCGCGCTCGACGCCGGCGGCACCCACCGCCTCGAACCGCGCGTGAACGTGACGATCAACGACTTCTCGTTCGACGACGACCCGAGCTACGGCGACAACGACCTTCCGGCGGCGCCGGGTCACTTCATCAACGGCGAACTGCTCTATCGCCATGCCGGCGGTTTCTTCGCCGGACCGACCTTCGACATCGTCGACGCGCGCCACGCCGACTTCGCCAACACCTACACGGTCGGCTCCTACCAGCTGCTCGGCCTGCGCGCCGGCTTCACCGGCGACCACTGGGCGCTGTTCGCCGACCTCCACAACCTCACCGACGAGAAGTACATCGCCCTGTTCAGCGTCAAGGACACGGCGGCGGCGGATGCCGCCATCCTGACGCCGGGCAAACCGCGCTCGCTCACCGTCGGCGCGCGCTACCAGTTCTGAACGGGGCGGCGCCCGGCACGAAAGGCGCCCTCCCGCTTCCCCGTCTTGTCACCACCTCTCCGCCTCCATTAAAGTGCGAACAATTCTCATTTATTGACTCCCCTCCTGCCCGGCCGGACAGCGCCAAGGCACTCCCAAAGCAGTCTGAATAAAGGAGCGCGCCGTGCCGGCCGATCTCGCCTCGCACCACGACATCCGCGACCTCTACTGCGACCACCACGGCTGGCTGCAGGGCTGGCTGCGCCGCCGGCTCGGCTGCTCGCAGCAGGCCGCCGACCTGGCGCAGGACACCTTCGTGCGCGTGCTGTCGGGCTGCAACGTGGCGGCGATCGGCGAGCCGCGCGGCTATCTGGCGACGGTGGCGCGCGGCCTGATGATCGACCTGTTCCGCCGGCAGGCCATCGAGGCCGCCTGGCTCGACGCGCTGGCCGCGCAGCCCGAACCGGAGACGATCGCGCTGGAGACGCAGGCCATCATCATCGAGACGCTGGTCGCGGTGGACCGCCTGCTCGACCGGCTCGGCCCGCGCACGCGCGCGGTGTTCCTGCTGGCGCAGCTCGAAGGGCTGACGCAGGTCGAGATCGGGCGGCGGTTGCAGATATCGCTGCCGACCGTGCGCAAGCATCTGGTGCGCGCCTTCACCGAATGCCTGCTGCTGACGGCGGGCTGAACGATGGCAACACGACCGGTGGCCGACGCCGCTTCGCTCTCGCGCCGGGTGCTGGAAGCCGCCGCCGACTGGCACGTGCGGCTCAGGTTCGACGGCCCCGGGCAGCGCGCCGAGGCCGAGGCGGCACTGGCGCAATGGCTGGCGGCGAACGAGCAGCACCGGCTGGCGTGGGCGCTGGTACAGCGCATGGAACAGCAGCTCGGCCAGTTGCCGCACGGCGCTTCGCAGGTGGCATTGGCGCAGGTAGCGTTGGCCGACGCGCGCCGGCGTCGCCTGCAGCGGCGCACGATGCTCAAAAGTCTGTTGCTGCTGGCCGGCACGGCCGGGCTGAGCTGGCGCGCTTACGACGAAGTGCCGTGGCGCAGCTGGGTGGCCGACTACCACACCGCGCCCGGCGAACGCCGGCAGATCGCGCTGACCGACGGCGGCCGTGTCGATCTCAACAGCGCCACCGCGCTCGACGTGCACTACGACGCGAACCTGCGCCTGCTGCGTCTGCACGAAGGCGAAATCCTCGTGCAGACCGCCGCCGACACACGCTCCGGTTCACCGCGCCCGTTCCTCGTCGAAACGCCACACGGCCGCATCCGCGCGCTCGGCACGCGCTTCGGTGTGCGCATCGACGGCGACAGCAGCCGCGTCGACGTCCACGAACATGCGGTGGCGATAACCACGACGAACGGCGGCTCGCTGCATCTCGATGCCGGCGAGGCGACCGCCTTCAGCGCAACATCGATCGCACCGAAACAGGCGGCCGACAGCGACCGACTGGCATGGACGCGCGACATGCTGGTGGCCGTCGACCAGCGCCTCGACGATTTTCTGCGTGAGCTGTCGCGCCACCACCGCGGTCGCATCGACTGCGACCCCGCCATCGCCGGCCTGCGCGTCACCGGCGCCTACCGCCTCGACGACATCGACCATGTACTGCAGAGCCTGACGCTGTCGCACCCGGTGCGCATCCGCCATTTCACGGGGTTATGGGCGCGCATCGCCGCGCTCGATTGATCATGCGGTCGCTGCCAGCGTTGAATCAGATGACCGCTTCCAGCCCTTTGCGCTCGATCAGGTTCAGCAGCTTCAGGGAGGGTCCGCTCGGCTTCTTGTCGCCCACCTCCCACTTCTGCACCGTGGACAGGCTGATATTCAGCACGGCGGCAAACACCGCCTGACTCACATGCGCCTTCTCGCGCAGGGACCTGATCTTCTGTGGGGGCATCTCATGGACGTCGAGATGGCACAGCGCATCGAATTCGCCCATGCGTCTCTTGCTGATCAGCCCTGCGCCAAGCAGCCCGCGCGCGGTTTCGTGCATCTCATCCAGAATGCGACTCTTACGCCTGGTCGTTGCCATCACACACCTCCACGATCTCACCCGCCGACAGGGCAATTGCCAGCTGTCGATCATCGAATCCGAGCAACTCCTTCGCCACCTCCTGGAATACTTTCAGCTCGTCCTTGTCGATGTTGGCTCGCTCGCTCTTGCCGAAGCCGTATAGAAAGAACCAGCGGTCGGCCATCTTCGTCGCGACGATGGTTCTGGCTCCGCCGCGCTTGCCATGCCCCGGTAGCGCGACCCGCTTTTTCACCACGTGGCCACCCAGCTCTGCATCGACGAGTCCCTGAGCCATCTCGGAAACGGCCTCGCGCAGGGCGTCGTCTGTCAAACCCGCTTTTCGCATCCAGCGAGTGAAAGTTCGGGTCCGGAACGTTCTGCTCATCGGAAAACCATACCACCAAGTGCAATAGTATTCATCTTTTTCGCCCCGAGGGTTTCCATTTCGGCGCGCTCGTTCGGCCCTTCGATGAAACCGGGCAATTCACGCACAAGCCCGGACCCGTTCATCGACCATTTGGGGAAAGCACCATGTCCTGCCACTCGTCACGCGGCGCCGGCAATCGCGCCCGCGCTCTTTCCGCTGCACGTTTCGCCCCACGCCACGCCGCCCTGCGGCTGGCGCTGGCCGGCATCCTCGGCACCGGCGCCGGCCTCGCCACACTGATGCCGGCGGCCGCCTTCGCGCAGGAGCAGCAGCAGTTCGATATCGCCGCCGGCTCGCTCGGCGAAGCGCTCAGCCGGTTCGCCGCGCAGGCCGGGGTATCGCTGTCGACCGATGCCGGCCTGACGCGCGGCCTGCGCTCGCCGGGACTGAAAGGCCACCATTCGGTCGCTGAAGGTTTCGCGCGGCTGCTGCGCGGCAGCGGGCTGGAAGCGGTGCAGCAGGGCAATGGAACGTTCACGCTGCAGCGAGTCCCGGAGGGTTCGGCAACGCTGGCGCCGGTGAAGGTCTCCGGCCTGACGCTGAAGGATGGCAGCGCGCAATCCGGCTACGTCACGACGGCGGTTTCACAGGTCGGCCCCTGGCAGGGGCGCGGCCTGCAGGACACGCCCTATTCCATCAAGCCCATATCGCGGGACTGGATCGAAAACTCGTTCATGACCGACACCGGCGAAATCGCCAAGGTGACACCGGCCATGCAGTTTTCGAATCCGACCAACAACGCCGACAGCCAGGCACCCACCATTCGCGGCTTCTCCCTGTACGCCACCACGCTGATCGATGGCGTGAACCTGACGGTCCCGGCCAAAGCCATCAGCTTCGATGAAGTGGAGCGGGTCGAGGTGCTGAGCGGCCTTTCCGGATTCCTGTATGGCGCCGGCAATGTCGGCGGCACCATCAACTACGTGACCAAGAGACCGACCCGGGAAACGATCCGGTCACTGCGCGTCGGAAATTACGGAGGACAGCAATACTTCGCCCATATCGACATGGGCGGAAAGCTGGACGAGGACGGAATCGTTGCCTATCGGTTCAACGCCTCCTATCAGGACGGAGAGACCTTCAAGGAAGACCAGAACGTCGAAAGAGGATTCGTGAGCGGCGCGCTCGACTGGCATATCAACGATGACCTCCTCCTGCAACTGGAAGCGGCTCACAGGAAAAACACACTGGAAAAACCCAATGCGTCATTCCGCTTTGCCGCGGGCGCCAACCGGCCAAAGGCTTTCGATGGCGACCAGAGCTACACGCCGAGATGGAGCGCTCTGGAAAACGAATCCGACCGTGCCGGCGTAAACGTCAAGTGGAACCTCTCTGAATCCTTCGCTCTCAGAATGGCCTGGAAGTACAAGAATTATGACGTCCGGAAGGACATCGTCATGTATCCCGTCATGCAGGCCGACGGCCTGTTTGCCAACCCCTATGGCTTCTACAAGAACCTGCCACGGTTCGAGGAGAGCCATGCCGGCTACGTCTATCTCGACGCTGTTTTCAACACGGGTCCGGTTCAGCACAAATTGACGACCGGCGTCTCCGGCGACCTGTACAACCAGGAGAGGTACGAAAACTCCACGATCCTTCTTCCCGATGCGGCGCGCTACACCCTGCGCGAGCTCAACACCCTCCCCATGCCGGTCTTTCCAGAGATGGACAGGGGCAGGAAATACCGATCGACCCGCAAAGAAGGCATCAACATCGTCGTCGGCGACGACATCGTCTTCAACGAACAATGGTCCGCGCTGGTCGGCGCCAACTTCGCCAATCTGAAATCCACGAACTACAGAGCCGATGGAGGACATGCGCCGAAGTACGACCGCTCGGCGGTCACGCCCACCCTGTCACTCCTTTTCAGCCCGCATCAGGACCTGACCACTTACGCCACCTACATCGAGGCACTGGAAGAGGGCGTCATCGTCGGAGAAACCTATGCAAATGCGGGAGAGGTTCTGGACCCGCTCAAAAGCGAGCAATACGAGATTGGCGCCAAGTACAACGTGAACGACAGGATCATCCTCGGCTCGGCGCTGTTCAGAATAGAAAAAGCCAACCAGTATTCGGATAACGCTCTGCCGCTTGCCACCTACGTCCAGGACGGCCTTCAGGTCAATCAGGGGATCGAATTCTCCATCACCGGAAAGCTGACGGATGACCTGACGGTCATCACTGGCGGCACGGCAATGGACATGAGCATCGAGAAATCCAACAACCCGGCACTGAAGGGGAAGAAACCGACGGAGAAGGCGTCGGTACTGGGCAAGCTGTACCTGGAGTACGACACTCCGTGGCTTGACGGACTCAGCCTGACCGGCGGCGCGTACTACACCGGCAAGAGCTACGGCAACGGACAGAACACCGATGTCATACCCGCCCATACCACGTTCGATGCCGGCATGAGATACGACACGAACATCGGCAGCAACCCGGTGAAATTCAACCTGAACATCTCCAACCTTTCGGACAAGAAATACTGGACGAACAGCTACTACGTAGGGAATCCAAGGACTGTCTCCTTCTCCGTGAAAGTCGACATCTGAAACGACCGCGCAGGCAAATGAACCGTTCAGGGGAGCTCAGGCGCCCCTGCTTTTTTCCGCATCACCTGGCAGTGCCGGAGAAAACCCTACAAGCGGGTCGAAGGGAGTGGCAGGTAAGGCCTGCACACGGTTACGCCGCCTTGATAACAGTTATTAAGCCGCGCTACCCTGCCCTACGGTCACGGCGGAGTTCACAGACATGATCAGCGCGGATTTGGGAGAGCAACTGGAGCGTTTCGTCGCCCAGATCGTCGAGTCGGGGCGCTATGGCTCCAAGAGCGAGGTGCTGCGGGAAGGCGTGCGGCTCGTTCAGGATCGCGAAGCCCGGCTGGCAGCGCTGGATGCCTCGATAGCGCGCGGTCTCGCCGATGCGGGGGCGGGGCGAACCCGTCCGGCCGCGACAGTGTTCGACCGGCTTGAAGCCAGATACGCGGCGATGGTGGACAAAAAGGCGTGATCGTCCACCTCACGGAAGAGGCCGAATCGGATCTCGAAAAAATTGCCGACTACATCGCCCGGGACAATCCGGCGCGAGCGCTGAGCTTCGTGCGCGAACTGCGTGAGCAATGCCTCGGCCTGGGTGATGCGCCACTGGCCTTTCCCCTGGTTTCCCGCTTCGAGGCGCACGCGGTGCGGTGGCGCGTGCATGGCAACTGGCTGATTTTCTATCGCGTCGAGACCGGGCGGGTGGTCGTCCTGCATGTGCTGCATGGCGCGATGGATTACGCCGCGATTCTGTTTCCCGTGGAGGAATAGGCGCTTTTGGCGTCATTCCCTTCGACTCCACCCAGAGGGCGGGGCGCGCGTTCAAAAATACCAATCCTCAACCCTGAGCTTCCTGATCCGCTTGAACTCGCCGGTGTTGTGCGTCACCAGCGTCGCGTTGTGTGCCAGCGCCGTACCGGCGATCAGCAGATCGTAGGGACTGATGGGCTCACCCGCCTTTTCGAGATTGGCACGAATCGCGGCGGCGGCTTTCGCCTCCGCTGAACCAAAAGGAAGGATTTGCGTGATCGCGGCCAACTGTTCCAGTTGGCTCATGCGCTTGCGCGGCGAACCGGATTTGGCGATGCCGACCTCCAGCTCGTAAAGCACGATGGCGGGAATGCCGATATCACCCGGTACACGTGACAACAATTGCGCAGCGACATTGCCCATGCCCTTGAAGAAATAGATCAGGGTATTCGTATCCAGCACCCACATCAGAGCGATTCCCGCTCGGCATCGCCCGATCCGGTATCGCGAATATCCTCCAGCGTCGGAAAATCTTCCCAGCTTCCCGCCATCTCGCGCACCGCCGCAGGCCATTCGTTGTCGAGCTTTTCGCGAATCACATCGGCGATCCATCTGCTCCTGGAAAGATTGCGCGCCCTGGCATCGGCAGCCATTCTGGCTTCAAGTTCATCTTCGATGTAGATCGTCACCTGCCCCATCGTCCGCTCTCCGTTCACCTGTATATGTGGGAGTATATGTGCACCGGGTTACGGCTCCAACCCTGCCTGGCTGACCACCTGCTTGAGATTCACCACACTCGTTCCACAGGAAACGCCCCCCGACAGCGGTTCCTGGAAGCCGACGCCAGCGCTTGAACCCATCCGACCCGCCCATCTAGAATGCGAACAATTCTTATCTTCAGTTGGCGCGCCGTCGCGCCGGCCACGGCGCAGAAGCATGTCGACCGCCAACCCCACCCCGCACGACGCGATTCGCACGCTCTACTGCGACCACCACGGCTGGCTGCAGGGCTGGTTGCGCCGCCGGCTCGGCTGCTCGCAACAGGCCGCCGACCTGGCGCAGGACGTCTTCACCCGCCTTTTGCAGCGCCGGCAGACGGTCCAGGCGCGCCAGCCGCGCGCGCTGCTCTCCACCATCGCGCGCGGGCTGGTGGTCGAGCACTGGCGCCGGCGCGAGCTGGAGCTGGCCTGGCTGGCGACGCTGGCGGCGCTACCGGAAGGGGAGGAGCCGTCGCCCGAGTCGCGCCTGCTCGTCATCGAGGCGCTGGTCGCGATCGACCGCATGCTCGACACGCTGAAGCCGAACATCCGCTCCGCCTTTCTGCTGGCGCAGCTGGACGGCATGACCTGCCCGCAGATCGCCGAACGGCTCGGCGTGTCGCTGGCCACGGTGGAGCGCTACATCGCCAGGGCGCTGCGCGCCTGCTACACGCTGCAGTTCGAAGCATGAGCGGCGGGATGCCGACGCAGACCATCGCCGAGCCGGTCGCGGACGCCCCGGCACGGCTTCCCGACGACATCGTCGACGCTGCCATCGGCTGGGCCGTGAAGCTCGACTACAACACGCCGACCGCCGCCGCGCGCAGCGCCTTCGAGCAGTGGCTGCGGGACGACCCCCGCCACGCGCTGGCCTGGCAGCGCCTCGGCTCGCTCAGACAGCCGTTCGCCAGCGCGGCGCCGGAACTGCTGCGCGCGACGCTGGAGACCCGGGCGGCCCGGGGCCGGCTGAACCGGCGCCACGCCGTGCAACTGCTGTCGCTCGCCGGCCTGGCACTGGGCACCGGCTGGGCGGTGCGCGAACGGACGCCGTGGCAGCGACTGATCGCCGACGCCAGCACGACGGTCGGCGAGCAGAAGACGCTGAACCTCACTGACGGCTCCACCGTCGTGCTCAACACCGACAGCGCCGTCAGCACCGACCTGACCGGTGCGCGCCGCCGCATCGTGCTGCACCGCGGCGAGATCCTGATCAGCACCGGTGCCGACGCCGGCGCGTCATCGAAACGCCCGTTCTGGGTCCACACGCCGTTCGGCCGCCTGCGGGCACTGGGCACCCGCTTCACGGTGCGGCTGGACGACGACGGCGCCCGCATCAGCGTGCAGCAGGGGGCCGTGGAGCTGCACCCCGCCGCGGGCGGCTCCCGCGCCGTCGTCTCCCCCGGCGAGAGTCGCCGACTGACCGACGCCGGCAGCGTGCCGGCCGATCTGCGCGGCATCGCCGCCGACAGCTGGCGGGACGGCGTCATCGCCGGCAGCAACATCCGCCTCGCCGATCTGCTGGACGAAATCTCGCGCTACCGCCCCGGCCGCATCGTCTGCGATGCGCGGGTGGCCGGGCTTCGGGTCTCGGGGCTGTACCACATCCGCGATACCGACCAGACGCTGCAATTTCTCGCGCAGACACAGCCGGTCGACATCCGCTACCGCACCCGCTACTGGGTGTCGGTGGCGCCTGTCGCGCAGCGGTAGCCATTTTTCTCGTAAAAATTTGAGGGGATTTTCGATCTCGAACGGCCTACCGGGCAGAAACGTTCCATCAAATGCCATGGAGAGAGTTCGAGATGACCTGCCACCCCCGCTCCACTTCGCTACCCCACCGGCCGGCCGCGCTGGCCACCGCCTTGCGCTGCGCGCTGCTCGGCCTGACGCTCGCCGCCACGCTGCCCGCGCCGGCGCTCGCGCAAACCGACGCGACGGCGCTGCCCGCCAGCGATGCCGTCAGACGCTTCGACATTCCCGCCGGCCCGCTCGACAGGGCGCTGGACAATTTCGCGCGCACGGCGGGCGTCAATCTTTCCTATGACGAAGCGCTGATCGCCGGTCGCGCCAGCGGCGGCCTGAGTGGCCGCCACGGCATCGCGGCGGGGCTGGCGGCACTGCTGGCCGGCAGCGGTGTCGAAGCGGTGGCGCAACCGGGCGGCGGGTATTCGCTGCGCAAGGCGCCGGATGCCCGCTCCGGGGCGATGCTGCCGGCGGTGAAAGTCAGCGCTCGCGGCGCCGATGCGGCAACGCCGACAAATCCGGGCGATTCGCAGCCGGCCGTCGGCCCCTGGAAAGGACGAACGCTGCAGGACACGCCCTACACGGTCACGCAGATGACCAGCGAGCAGGCGACGACCACCATCGCCCGCGACTTCGACCAGCTCTACAAGATGAACCCGGTGGTTCAGAACAACGCGCCGATGACCATCTTCGGCTACCCGTCGGTGAAGATCCGGGGCTTCGACCACAGCACCGGCATCGTCGACGGCGTGCGCCTCTCCTCCTACACCTACGGCCTGAGCACCGAGGAGACCGAACGGGTCGACGTACTGAACGGCCTGTCCGGTTTCCTCTATGGCGCCGGCAACGTCGGCGGCATCGCCAATTACGTGCTGAAGCGCCCCACCTACGAGTCGCTGGCCAACATCGCCGTCGGCAATTACGGCGGCAGCCAATGGTTCGGGCATATCGACCTGGGCAACCGGATCGACGACGAGGGCAGGGTCGCCTATCGCTTCAATGCCGCTTACTCGGATGGCGATACCTCGAAAGACGACCAGCAGCTGGAGAAGTGGGTGGCGAGCGGCGCGCTGGACTTCAACCTGACGGACAACCTGCTGCTGCAGCTGCAGGGAGCGCACACCTACTGGCGGCTCGATCGGGTCGATACCCGCTTCTATTCGTCCGGCATCAGCTACTGGCCGGACGCCTACGACGTGAACAAGACCTACACGCCCGGCTGGACCTGGAACGAAACCGAATCCGACCGCGTCGGCGTCAACGTCCGCTACGACATCAACGACGCCGTCGCGCTGCGCTCGGCCTGGCTCTACAAAAAGGATCGACGCGAATTCGTCATCATCTACCCGATCTACACCCCGACCGGCTGGACGATGTATGCCCCCAACGCAACGACGCCCTACGACACCATCTCGCAGGGCGCCTTCACCTATCTGGATGTCGCCTTCGCCACCGGCGG
The DNA here is from genome assembly GCA_964515735.1 of uncultured Verrucomicrobiaceae bacterium. Taxonomy (GTDB): domain Bacteria; phylum Pseudomonadota; class Gammaproteobacteria; order Pseudomonadales; family CAMLJR01; genus CAMLJR01. The sequence goes on from CAZEVP010000005.1 coordinate 14,622, forward strand.
CATCGCGCACAAGCTGACGCTCGGCGGCTCGTGGGACACCTACAAGGAGGAGAAACACTTCAACAACTGGACCTCCCCGACCACCAGCAGCGGCGCACCGTATCCCACCCCGGCGAACCTGACGGTGGACCAGCTGCTCGACCTGCCCGCGCCCCGCTACGACGCGGATTACGGCCCGCGCTACAAGGCGAGCGAGGCGACCAACGGCAACGTGGTCATCGGCGACGACATCGCCTTCACCGACAAGCTCAGCGCGCTCGTCGGCGTCAACTACGCCACGCTGGAGACCAGTGCGTACAGCAACGCGGGCGTGCGCACCTCGAACTACGAGGACTCGGCGCTGACGCCCACCGTGTCGCTGATCTACAAGCCGCTGACGCAGCTGACGACCTATGTCAGCTACATGGAGAGCCTCGAATCGGGCGGCATCGTGCCGAACGATCCCACGCTCTACAACAACCCCGGCGCGACGCTCGACGCGATCATCAGCAAGCAGTACGAGATCGGCGCCAAGTACGCCGTCTCCCCGAACCTGCTGCTGACCTCAGCGCTGTTCCGCATCGAGAAGGCGAACTCCTACAACGAGATGGCAGCGAACGGAAAAACCACCGTCAACCAGGACGGCCTGCAGGTGCATCAGGGGCTGGAAGTGACGCTCGCCGGCAATCTCACCGACGCGCTGAGCATTTCCGCCGGCGGCACGGTGATGGACCTCGGCATCGAGAAGGCGACCAACCCGGCGCTGAAAGGCAAGGAGCCGATCGGCTCTTCGTCGGTGCTGGCCAAGCTCTCGCTGGAGTACGCCATTCCCGGCATCGACGGCGCATCGGTGTCGGCCGGCGCCTACCACTCCGGCGACAAGTACAAGGACAGCGCCAACCTGCAGGAGATCGACGGCTACACGATCTACGATCTCGGCGCCGCCTATCGCACCGAGATCGCCGGCAAGCCCACGACCTTCAACGTCTACGTCTCGAACCTGACCGACGAGGACTACTGGTCGTCCTACTGGCAGCTCGGCCTGCCGCGCAACGTCGCCTTCTCGATCAGATCGGAACTCTGAGTCGAAACCAGGCGCAAGCATCCGCCGCTGCCCCGCGCGCCACCGCCGACAACACGGCGGTGGCGCGCGGGACCGGCCGGCGCGACCTCATCGCCGTCGAACACTTCCGAGCAGCCAGCGGTACAGCAGCGGCAGCACCACCAGCGTCAGCAGCGTCGACGAGACGATGCCGCCGATCACCACCGTCGCCAGCGGTCGCTGCACTTCGGCGCCGGTGCCGACGTTGAACGCCATCGGCACGAACCCGAGACCGGCCACCAGCGCCGTCATCAGCACCGGCCGCAGGCGCTGCTGCGCGCCGTCGCGCACCGCGTCATGCAGCGGCACGCCATCCGCCAGCAACTGGCGGATGAACGACACCATCACCACCCCGTTCAGCACCGCGACGCCGGACAGCGCGATGAAGCCGACAGCGGCCGAGATCGACAGCGGCATGTCGCGCAGCACCAGCGCCACGACGCCGCCGGTCAGCGCCAGCGGCACGCCGCTGAACACCACCAGCGCGTCGCGCACCGAACCGAACGCCGCGTACAGCAGCGCGAAGATCAGCAGCAGCGCCAGCGGCACGACGACGGCGAGCCGCTGCGACGCCGACTGCAGCTGCTCGAAGGTGCCGCCGTAGTCGAGCCAGTAACCGGCCGGCAGCGGCAACTCGTCGCGCAGCCGCTGCTGCGTCTCGGCGATGAACGAGCCGAGATCGCGGCCGCGCACGTTGGCGGTGACGACGACGTTGCGCTTGCCGCTCTCGCGGTTGATCTGGTTCGGCCCCGGCGCCAGTTCGATATCGGCGATTTCGCCGAGCGGAACGTAGCGACCCGCGCCAGCCGCTTCGTCCAGCGGCACCGGCAGCCGTTGCAGCGCATCGGGATCGCTGCGCAGCGCTTCCGGCAGACGCACGATCAGCTCGAAGCGGCGGTCGCCCTCGTAGATCATGCCGGCCGTTTCGCCGCCGACCGCGGCGCGCAGCGTCGACTGCAGCGTCGCCACGTCGAGACCGAGCAGCGCCAGCTGCTGGCGGCGCGGCACCACCGACAGCACCGGCAGGCCGCTGAGCTGTTCGACACGCACGTCGGCCGCGCCGTCGATGGTGCCGAGAATCGCCGCCGCCGCATCGCCGCTCTCACTCAACCGATCGAGATCGTCGCCATAGATGCGCACGGCGACGTCGGCGCGCACGCCGGCGATCAGCTCGTTGAAGCGCATCTGGATCGGCTGCGTGAACTCGTAGTTGTTGCCCGGCACCTGCGCCACCGCCGTTTCCATCGCCGCCACCAGATCGCTCTTGGCGCGATCGGGATCGGGCCAGCGGTCGCGCGGTTTCAGCATGACGAAGGTGTCGGCGACGCTCGGCGGCATCGGGTCGGTGGCGATCTCGGCGGTGCCGATCTTGGCGAACACGCGCTCGACCTCGGGAAACGACTTCAACGTCTTTTCCAGCTGCGCCTGCATGCCGACCGCCTGATCGAGACCGGTGCCGGGAATGCGCAGCGCGTGCAGCGCGATGTCGCCTTCGTCCAGTTGCGGCAGGAATTCGCTGCCGAGCCGCGTCGCCAGCAGCGCGCTGCCGATCACCGCCAGCAGCGCGGCGACCAGCACCGGCGCTGGCCGTCGCAGCGCGCCGTCGAGCAGCGGCCGATAGAGGTTCAGCGCGCCGCGCATCAGGCGGTTGTCGCCCTCGCGCACCGGCCCGCGCACCCACAGCGCCACCGCCGCCGGCACGAACGTCACCGAGAACAGCAGCGCGCCGAGCAGCGCGGCGACGACGGTGAATGCCATCGGGTGAAACATTTTCCCCTCGACGCCGGTCAGCGCGAAGATCGGCAGGTAGACCACCATGATGATCAGCACGCCGAACAGGCTCGGGCGAAACACTTCGCGCGTCGCCTCGAACACTTCGCGGAAGCGTTCGTCGCGGTCGAGCAGACGGCCGAGACGGTGCTGCGCGCCGGCCAGCCGGCGCAGGCTGTTCTCGACGATGATGACGGCGCCGTCGACGATCAGCCCGAAGTCGATGGCGCCGAGACTCATCAGGTTGCCGCTGACGCGATTGGCCGCCATGCCGGTCAGCGCGAACAGCATCGACAGCGGAATCACCAGCGCCGTGATCAGCGCCGCGCGCAGATTGCCGAGCAGCGCGAACAGCACGGCGATCACCAGCAGCGCCCCCTCGAACAGGTTCTTCTCGATGGTGGCGATGGTTTTGTCGACCAGCGTGGTGCGGTCGTAGACCGCCTCCGCGCGCATGCCGGCCGGCAGCGTGCGATTGATCTCGTCGAGTTTCTTCGCCACCGCCTGCGCCACGGTGCGGCTGTTCTCGCCGATCAGCATGAAGGCCGTGCCGAGCACCACCTCCTCGCCATCCTGCGTCGCCGCGCCGGTGCGCAGTTCGCGGCCGAACAGCACCTCGGCGACATCGCCGATCCGCACCGGCACGCCATCACGCGAGGCGATGACGACGGCGCGGATGTCGTCGAGCGTCTGCAGCTGGCCGGGCGAGCGGATCAGCCACTGTTCGCCGTTGCGCTCGATGTAGCCGGCGCCGACGTTGACGTTGTTGCGCTGCAGCGCGTCGACCACCTGCGCCAGCGTCACGCCGTGGGCGATCAGCCGCGCCGGATCGGGCGCCACCTGATACTGGCGCTCGAAGCCGCCGATGCTGTTGATCTCGACCACGCCCGGCGTTTTCACCAGCTGCGGCCGGATGATCCAGTCCTGCGCGGTGCGCAGATCCTCGGCCGAGTACGGCGTGCCATCCGCCTTGCGCGCATCGTCGTCGGCGACGACGGCGTAGGTGAAGATTTCGCCGAGACCGGTGGCGATCGGGCCGAGCGTCGGCTCGACACCGGACGGCAGTTCGCCGCGCACCTGCTGCAGCCGCTCGCCGACCAGCTGGCGCGCGAAGTAGATGTCGGTCCCCTCCCTGAACACCACCGTCACCTGCGACAGGCCGTAGCGCGACAGCGAACGGGTGTAGTCGAGGCGCGGCAGGCCAGCCATCGCGTTCTCGATGGCGTAGGTGATGCGCTGCTCCGCTTCGAGCGGCGAGTAACCGGGCGCGCTGCTGTTGATCTGCACCTGCACGTTGGTGATGTCGGGCACGGCGTCGATCGGCAGTTTCAGCGCGCTGTAGAAGCCGAGCGCGGCCAGCGCCAGCGTCAGCGCCATCACCAGCCAGCGCCGGCGAATGGCGAACGAAACGATGGCGTCGATCATGCGGCACCTCCTGTCGGTGCCACTGAACCCGGCAGTGCGGGCAGCCCGAACCGGGCTGCCTCAGCGTGAGTGCCACATCGGAGAGCGCGATGAAGGTCAGTGGTCATGGCTGGCCCCCGACTTCATCACGTCCGCCTTCACCAGAAAGCTGTTGCGCGTGACATAGGGCGTGCCCGGCTCGATGCCGCCCAGCACCTCCACGTAGTCGCGACTGCGGCGACCCGTTTCGATCATCCGCACCTCATAAACATCGCCGTAGCGGGCGAACACCACGGCCATGTCGCGGAAGCTCTGGATCGCGTCGGCGCGCACGGCCAGCGGCACGTCGACCTTCGCCACCTCGACCTCGGCGCCGACGGCCTGGCCGATGCGCCAGCGGCCGTCGCCGTTGTCGAGCGGCACGCGCACCAGCGCCGATTGCGCGGCGCCATACGCCGGCGCGATGCCGGCGACCGCGCTGCCCTGCGCCACCTGTCCCTGCGTATCGCGCAGCTGCACGGCCTGACCGGTCGACAATCTGGCGATATCGGCGGGAAAGGCATTTAGCTCCGCCATCAGCCGCGACAGGTCGGCGATCTCGAACAGCACTTCGTCGCCGGCGGCGCTGCCCGCGTTCACATGTCGCGCCAGCACGACACCGTCAGACGGAGCCTTGACGGCGTAGCGCTGCAAACTGTCGCGGCTCTCGACGACCGCCAGCGTGGCGCCGGCGGCGACGGCATCGCCCACCTGAACGCCGACGCTCTGCACGATGCCGGGATAGCGCGCGGCGATGCGGTAGTGGCGATTCGCATCCGGCACGACGCGCCCGTGCAGCGACAGCGTCTCGCGCAGCGGCGCCGGCCCCGCCGGTTCCACCTCGATGCCGGCGACGTCGGCGGCGCGCGCGGCGATCGTCGTGCGCCCCTCGTAGCTGTCGTAGTGCCACTGGTGATCCTTGCCGTCGACGCGCGCATGCACCGTCACGTCGAACGAGTGCGGCTCGCTCACCTCGCCATCGCCGCGCAGGTAATCGCCTTCGGGCGCGAAGCGGAACCGGTCGCGACCGCCGCCGAGACGCTGCAGCTCGATGGTTGCCGTCACCTGCTGCGGCGCCAGCGGCCTGCCGTCGCGATAGGCGTAGAGCCGGTACTCGGGCGGCACGCCGCTTTCGTGGATCGTCACCTCCAGCGCGAAATCGCCCTGTTGCAGCAGGCGGCCGCCGTGCGGCCCCTTCGCCGCGCTCTCTTCATGGGCCGACTCACCGTGGGCGTGACCGTGGCCGTGATCGCCGCTCGGGAAAGCCGGCGTCGAAACGAGTGCAAACAGCGCCACCAGCGCAGCGCGAAACAGATTGATCATGGTTGCGTCTCCGCGGAGAGGGTCGCGGCCGTCGCCGCGGTCAGCGGCTGGCCGGTCAGGCGTTCGAGTTCGATCAGTTGCAGATGGAAGGCGGCTTCGAGGTCGATGGCGTCGCGCTGCAGCGCGCGCCACTCGTCCTGCGCGGCGATCAGTTCGAGCGCCGAGTAGCGGCCGTTGCGATAGCCCTGCTCGACCGCGCGCAGCGCGCGATCGGCCACAGGCAGCGCATCGCGGCGCAGCCGCTTCGCTTCATCGCGTGTCGCCGTCAGCTGGCTGTAGAGCGTCTGCAGCAGTGCGCGCAGTTCGACCTGCGCCAGCTGCAGCTCGGCGCCGGTGCGCGCCAGCTCAGCATCGGCACTCGCCTGCGCGCCGCGGTTATAGCGACCGCTGAACAGCGGCATCGAGAAGCTGAGCACCAGCGCCTGATCGTCGCCCGCCTCCAGCCGACGGATACCTACGCCGGCGCGCAGATCGGGCGCGGCGCCCGCCTCCGCCAACCGCAGCTGCGCCTGCTGCAGCCGTTCGGCATTCAGCAGTTTCTGCAGACGCGGCGCGCGCTCCAGCTGCCGTTGCAGTTCGGCCAGCGATGGCAGCCGTGGAAATTGCGACAGGTCGGCGGCAACCGCATCGAAATCAGCGCCGCCCGCGCCCCAGCTGGCAGCCAGCGCGATGCGCGCATTGCGGCTGTCGGCATCGGCGCGCGCCGTCGCCAGCGCGGCGCGGATCGCGCCCAGCTCGAAGCGGGCGACATCGGCATCGCCGGCGGCGCCGGCGTTGGCGCGCTGGCGCACGCTGTCGAACGCCCGTTGTGCCGCGCGCTCCGATTGCCGCGCCCAGCGCTGCACCGACTGCGCCTGTGCGGCGACGACGAACCGACGCGCCGTTTCGCCGAGCACATCGAGACGCGCCAGTTCGTAATCCCGATCGGCGCCGGCAATGCGCTGGTCGGCGACAGCGAAACGGCGTGCGCGCTTGTCGCCGAGTTCGATCAGCTGGCTCAGCGCCAGCGTCGTCTCGGCGCTGTCGACGCCGCGGTAGTTGCCGGAGCCGGCGACATTCTCCAGTTCCAGCGACAGCTCCGGTGCCGGGCGCACGCCGGCCTGCAACCCCTCGGCCTCGGCGACGCGGCGGTGGAAGGGATAGAGGGCAAGTTGCGGACTGTCGGTCAGCGCGCGCTGCAGTGCCTGTGGCAGCGCCAGCGGCGGCAATGAGGGTTCGGCGTTGACAACTACGGCCGCCAGCAGCAGCGGCAGCGCTCGCGCGACGAGTGCGCGCGCGAACACAGGCGAAAGCCTGCGAGGAATGGCAAACATCGGAATTTCTCCCAGACGAAAGATCGACGGCGCGGCGCGATGCCGCGAACGGACGTTCGATCAGGCGTTGGGAGGCGGAACGGGCGGGGTCAGCGTGCGGCTGTGGATGGTCGCGACGAACAGTACGAACGGAGTCGACGGCGCCGCGCCGTTCGGCGGCAGCAGGCTGTCGGCCGATGCGCACAGCGGCGGATGCGCGTGGCAGAGATGGTCGCCGTCGAGTTCGCCGCCGGCGTGACGGTGGTCGTGGTGATCGCGCCCCTCGCCATGCAGGTGCACCGTCACGTTCTCGCCCTGGCCGTGGTCGCACAGGCCGTGCGCGGAGACCTCGGCGGCGACGACGGCACCATTGACCAGCAACAGCAGCGCCAGCAGGCGGCAGAGCAGTGGTCGCAGGCGCAGGCTCATCGGCGGGGGCGGCTCGCGGGAATGAAGGGAGGCGGCATGGTAGCGGGTCCGGCGCGGGTCCGGGAAGAAGGGCGTGACCCCTCCGCCCCTGCGGGGCACCGCCCTTATTTCATAGGGGAGGGCTTGTTGCGTCGCTGACGCGGAACCAGCCGGCGATGCTGAGACGGTCGCGCTGCGTCGGCAGCACCGCGTGCGGAAACTCCTCGCTGAGAAAGATCGCGGCGCGCCCGGCCAGCGGCGCCAGCGTCGCCACGTCGCTGCCATCGTCGCGCCACAACCGCAGTTCGCCGCCGTCGCCATCGCGCCAGTCGTCGTTCAGGTAGAACACCGTCGACAGCACGCGGCTGGCACCGCCGCGGAAAGCATCGACGTGGCGCTCGTAGCAGGCGCCGGGTGGATAGAGCGCGTAGTGCGCCTCGAATTCGAACAGGCCGAGGATCAGCGCCCGGTTCAGCGCCAGCCGCAGCGACTCCATCGCGTCGAGGAAGTCGCGCTGCGGCGGCGTCGCGCCGTCCAGCCACAGCGTCAGGTCGGCGCGCACGGAGCTGTCGAACTGGCGCCCGTCGCCGCGGCCGATCGCCGCTTCGGTCAGCGCGTGGCGGTGTGACAGCAGGTCGTTGCGCAAGGCGGAAACGGCGGCCGGCGGCAACACGCCGTCCGCCCACCAGCAGCCCTCGGCGCGCAGCGCGCCGACGATCGCGTCGAGATGTCGGGTGAACAAGATATCCCCTCGGGGAAAACACGCCGGGCGGCGCAAACGGGCTGGCTGGGGCCCGCACCCATATATGGTCCTGAAACGGCCGGCGCGGCGGTGTCGCGGTTCGCGCCGGGGCGCCATTCTGGTCTATCCTCGGCCTCTTGTGACCGCCCCCGGCACGGTTTTTTGACCGGCCATCCGTGGCGATTCTTTGCCGGCACGACGGCAGCGCAGACCCAACGAGCCACATCCCTCCGAACATGAATGTACTGGTCATCGAAGACGACGCCGACATGCGCGACTACCTGCAGCGCGGGCTGCAGCATGGCGGCCACACCGTGCAGTGCGCGGCCGACGGCGAGGCCGGCCTGGTGCTGGCGCGCAGCGGCGGCTTCGACACCATCGTGCTCGACCGCATGCTGCCGCAGCTGGATGGCCTGCAGCTGCTGATGCAGCTGCGCGGCGCCGGCTCGCGCACACCGGTGCTGATGCTGTCGGCGCTCGGCGACGTCGACCACCGCGTCGACGGCCTGCGCGCCGGCGCCGACGACTACCTCGCCAAGCCGTTCTCGTTCGCCGAGCTGGAGGCGCGGCTGCAGGCGCTGCACCGGCGCGACAACCGCCCGGCCGAGGCCACCACGCTGCAGATCGGCGACCTGGTGCTCGACCTGATCAGCCACAAGGCGCGCCGCGGCGAACAGGAGATCGAGCTGTGGCCGCTCGAATACCGGCTGCTCGAATACCTGATGCGCAACGCCGGCCAGGTGACGACGCGCGGCATGCTGCTGGAGAACGTCTGGAACCTGCACTTCGACCCGCAGACCAACGTCGTCGAGGTGCACATGAGCCGGCTGCGCGGCAAGGTCGACAAGGGCTTCGAGCAGCGCCTGATCCACACCGTGCGCGGCGCCGGCTACGTGCTGCGCGAACCGGACGGCGCCGATGCCTGAGCGCTACCGGCTGCGCAACTACCTGCGCAGCGCGTCGGCGCAGATGGCGCTGGTGGCCTGGCTGCTGATGTGCGCCACCAATGCCGCGGTGGTGTTCGCGCTCTACGATTTCACGCTGCGCGCGCTGCTCGGCGACCTGACCGAGGAGATCGAGCAGCGCATCGACCGCCGCCTCGCCGGCTGGCCGAAGCAGCTGCCGGCGCACGCCGGCGTCACCGCCTGGCTCTACCGCCAGTTCGCCGTCGAGCTGGCCGACCTCGACGACTGCGTCGCGCTGCTCGACAGCGACGGCGAGCTGGAGCTGGCCAACATCGATCTCGGCCAGCGCCCGGATTTCCGCTACCGCCGCTTCTACACCGCGCTCTACAGCGGCGAGCGCTGGCAATCCGGCGACGGCATCCGCCACGACGCCAGCTGCCTCGTCGTCGAGCGACTGCTGACCGACGGCGGCCGCCTGATCTACGGCGTGCCGTTCGACACCTACCGCGACACCATCCGCCAGCTCGACAAGCTGCGCTTCTGGGGGCTGCTGCTGACGACGACGGTGGCGGCGCTGATCAGCTTCGGCATGATCAACCGCTTCATGCGCGGCCTGCGCGAGATCTACCAGACCTGCCTGCGCGTCGCCGCCGGCGACCTGAACCAGCGCATCCCGCCACTGCACGGCCACCGCGACCTGAACCACATCGCCAGCGTCATCAACAACATGCTCGACCAGACGCAGCAGCTGACCGAGGGCATACGGCAGGTCTCCGACGCCATCGCGCACGATCTGAAGACGCCGCTGGCGCGGCTGCGCGGCCAGCTCGAACTGCTGCTGCAGCTGCCCGAGCGCAGCGACGAGGCGATCGAGGCGGTGATCGCCGAGGCCGATCAGGTGCTGGCCGCGTTCAACGCGCTGCTGCGCATCGCCCAGCTCGAACAGGGCAGCCCGCGTCAGGCCTACGTGCATTTCGATTTCAACGCGCTGCTGCCGACGCTGCGCGACCTGTTCGAGATCACCTTCGCCGACAAGCGCATCGACTTCCGCATCGACGCGCCGGCCGAGCCGCTGCCGGCATTCGGCGATCGCGACCTGTGGCTGCAGGCGCTCAGCAACCTGCTCGACAACGCCTACAAGTACACGCCGGAGGGTGGCGAGGTGACGCTGGCGCTGACGCGCGACGGTGACGCCATCGCCATCGCCGTCGCCGATACCGGCCCGGGCATTCCAAACAGCGAGCACAGCAATGTGCTCAAGCGCTTCTACCGGCTCGACAAGCACCGCTCCAGCAAGGGCCTCGGCCTCGGCCTGAGTCTGGTCACCGCCGTCTGCAAGGTGCACAACGCCGAACTGACGCTCGACGGCCGCGACGACGAGCGCGGCGGGCTGGTGGTCCGCATCCGCGTGCCGGCCGACGGCGACGCCGGCTGATCCCGCCGCGAACCTAATGTCGTGAACCAGCATCGCGAACCAACGTCGCGACGCGACGGAAACTCCGCATCGCCCGTTCGACTCAGACCCATTATTCTTCGCCCCGGCCGTCGTCGGACGGTCTCCGGCTGCCGGGCACTGCCGGCAGCGGACACATCAGGACGTGGGGACGACCCCACCTCTCTGCCTCAGACGGGGACGACCCCACCAAAGAAGTAGAGGTTGTCATGAACTGGTTCATCCTCATCGTCGCCGGCCTGTTCGAGATCGGCTGGGCCATCGGCCTCAAATACACCGACGGCTTCACCCGCCCGTGGCCGACCATCGCCACCGTGCTGGCAATGGTCATCAGCGTCGCCCTGCTCGGCATCGCGATGAAATCGCTGCCGATGAGCACCGCCTACGCGGTCTGGGTCGGCGTCGGCGCGCTCGGCACCGCTGCGGTCGGCATCGCCCTGATGAACGAGCCGGCCAATCCGATGCGGCTGCTGAGCCTCGGTTTCATCCTGATCGGCATCGTCGGCCTCAAGCTGGCGACGCCCGCCTGACGATGCGTCGCCGCATACGTACATTCCGTTCGCCGGGGGCAGGCGCGATCGGGTAGACTGCGCGCCCTCGTCCGGTCCCGCACGACAGCGCCGCGCGACGAGTGTTTCGAATCAATCGCTACCAACTGTCCATCACATGGGTCTTGCGTCCGCAAGAGGCTCCGCACCGGAGCTGGGCATCGTGTAGCGCCCACTGACGTTCCGGCACACGCCACAACGGCCCGCCGGAACTCCCGGAGATGGACATGAGCGAACCGACCTTCGCAGGCCTCGGCCTGCCCGATACTCTTCTTTCGACGATCACCCGCCTCGGCTACGAGAAGCCGTCGCCGATCCAGGCACAGGCGATTCCGGTGCTGCTGGAAGGCCGCGACCTGATCGGTCAGGCCCAGACCGGCACCGGCAAGACCGCCGCCTTCGCGCTGCCGATCCTGGCCACGATCAACCCCGAACACTCGCAGCCGCAGGCGCTGATTCTGGCGCCGACGCGCGAGCTGGCGATGCAGGTCGCCGATGCGCTGACCACCTACAGCGAAAACGTCGGCAACTGCCGCGTGCTCGCCGTCTACGGCGGCCAGTCGATGCGCGACCAGCTGCAGGCGCTGCGTCAGGGCGTGCAGATCGTGGTCGGCACCCCCGGCCGCCTGCTCGACCACCTCGAGCGCAAGAGCCTCGACCTCTCCGCGCTGAAATGGGTCGTGCTCGACGAAGCCGACGAGATGCTGCGGATGGGCTTCATCGACGACGTCGAAGCGATCCTCGGCCACACCGGCGGCGTGCAGCAGACCGCGCTGTTCTCGGCGACGATGCCGCCGCGCATCAAGCAGATCGCCGAGCGCTACCTGAAAGACCCGCAGCAGATCGTCATTCCGGCCGCGACCCGCACCAACGCCTCGATCGAGCAGCGCGTGCTGGCCGTGCGCCAGCGCGACAAGGCCGCCGCCGTGGTGCGGCTGCTGGCCAGCGAGGATTGCGACGCGACGATCATCTTCACCCGCACCCGCGAGAGCACGGTCGAACTGGCCGACTTCCTGACCGGCTTCGGCCACGCCGCCACCGCCATCAACGGCGACCTGAGTCAGGCGCAGCGCGAGCAGACCATCGCGCTGCTGAAGCAGGGCAAGATCGACGTGCTGGTCGCGACGGACGTCGCCGCGCGCGGCCTCGACGTCGAGCGCATCAGCCACGTCATCAACTACGACCTGCCGATGGAGTCCGACACCTACGTCCACCGCATCGGCCGCACCGGCCGCGCCGGCCGCAGCGGCAAGGCGATCCTGCTGGCCGACCCGCGCGACCGCCGCCAGATCGGCTTCATCGAGCGCGCCACGCGGCAGCCGCTGCTGCCGATGGAGCTGCCGACCGACGACGAACTGCGCGCGCTCTCCGAGCAGCGCTTCCGGCTGAAGCTGGCCGACCACCTGCACAGTGGCGACAGCTCGCGCTGGCAACCACTGCTGAACGAGCTGTGCCAGGAAATGGACGTCGGCACCGACGTCATCGCCGCCGGCCTGATCGGGCTGCTGGCGCAGCAGCAGGGCGTCGCGCGCAAGCTGCCGGCCGTGCACGCCGTCAGCGACGAGCGCGCTCCGCGTGAGCGCAAGCCGCGCGAGCAGGTCGAGACCCACGGCGGGCCGATGGTCAGCTACCGCATCGCCGTCGGCCGCGCGCACCGCGCCCAGGTCGGCGACATCGTCGGTGCCATCGCCAACGAGGCCGGGCTCAACAGCGGCCAGATCGGCCGCATCCAGCTCTACGAAACCTTCAGCACCGTCGACCTGCCTGGCGACCTGCCGGCCAACCTGATCCAGCAGCTGAAGGCGGTGCGCGTGCGCAACCAGCCGCTCGAGATCGAACCGTTCGACGAGGGCGACGCGATGTTCCGCGAGATGCGCCAGCAGCGCTCCGAGCGCCAGCACAGCCCGCGTGATCGCGACGATCGCGGCAACAACCGCCGCGGCGACGCCGGTGCGCCACGCGGCCAGCAGCGCGGTTCGCGCGGCGATTTCCGTCCCGCACGCAGCGACGCCCGTCCGGATGGTCGCGAGCATCAACAACGGGCGCCGCGCGAAGCCTACGGCGATCGCCCGCGTGGCGATCGCTTTGAAAAACGCGACGATCAGCGTCGCTTCGACAATCGCGGCCCGCGCGACGGTTACGCGCCGCGTCGCGACGGCGACAAATTCGCCTCGCGCGGCGACAAGCCGGCACCGCGCCGCCACGTCGCACAACCGTACGACGCCCAGTTCCGCGATCAGCAACAGCGCGAATTCCAGCTGCGCGAACAACGCGAGGCAAAAAAAGCGCGGCCGGAGCAGGGTGAGCACGACGGCGGCGAAAAGCGCGCGCCGCGCCACCGCATCGCGCTGAAGCGCGGCTGAGACCTCACACGCGCCGCGTCCGGTGACGCGGCATCCACCCACGACAGGAGCAGATGATGTTCAAGGTCAACGAGTACTTCGACGGCAAGGTGAAATCGATCGCGTTCCAGGGCGAGCAGCTGCCGGCGACCGTCGGCGTCATGGCGCCGGGCGACTACGAGTTCGGCACCAGCCAGCGCGAAGTGATGACGGTGATCAGCGGCGCGCTGACGGTGAAGCTGCCGGGCGCCAGCGACTGGCAGACCTTCGCCGCCGGCAGCAGCTTCGAAGTGGCGGCCAATGCCAAATTCCAGCTGCAGGTGCGGCAGGACACGGCGTATCTGTGCACCTACGGCTGACGGGCGACCTCGCCTCAGTGCGGGCAGCCCATGCCGGGAGTGCTTTCAGCATCGTCGGTGACACGATGTCACCGACGATGCTGAAAGCACTCCCGGCATGGGCTGCCTCAAGCACCGTGCCAAACTCCCACGCCGATCCTCACATCGTGAAAACACGGTGAAACCGCCGCTCCCGCTGTGGCACCCCACCACCGCCTTGCCCTAGTCTCTGCGCCTGTTCATCGCCAACGACGCGGAGCCCCACCGTTGCGCATCCAGCACAAACTGTTCCTCGCACTGCTCGGCACCGGCATGGCGCTGATCGCCGCGGTGATGCTGCTGGTGCAGTGGAGCTTCACGCGCGGCATGATCGACTACCTGAACGACCGTCACCGCGAGCGCGGCGAGCTGGTCGCCGAACTGCTGGCCGATCAGTACCGCCGCTTCAACGGCTGGGCGCCGTTCGCGCTGGAGCCGCGGTTGCTGACCAGCGTCATCATCGACGCGCTGGAGGAGCGCGAGCTGCCGGATACCCGCCGCAGCAAGCGCCGGCAGTACGACGAATCGCCACCACCACCGCGCCCGATCGTGCTGCGGCTGCAGCTGCTCGACGCGCAGCGCAACCCCATCGCCGGCCGCCGTCCCGGCCCCGAGCAGGTGCTGCTGCCGATCGCCGTCGACGGCCACACCGTCGGCTGGCTGGTGGTGCCGCAGCTGCGCGAGGTGCAGAGCGGCTTCGAACAGAAATTCCTGCAGCAGCAGCGGCTGAAACTGCTCGCCATCGGCGGCGCGGCGATCGCCGCGGCGGCGCTGATCGCGCTGATCCTGGCGCGCCATCTGGTCGGCCCGATCCGCGCGCTGAACCGCGGCACGCACCAGCTGACACAGGGCAACTACGCCGTCGACGGCCTGCAGCTGCCGGTCGCGCGCGGCGACGAACTGGGCGAGCTGGCGCGCGACTTCAACGAACTGGCGCGCACGCTGGCCGGCAACGACAACAGCCGCAAGCGCTGGTTGGCCGACATCTCGCACGAGCTGCGCACGCCGCTGGCGATCCTGCGCGGCGAGATCGAGGCGATGCTCGACGGCATCCGGCCGATCGACCGCGACAACCTGCAATCGGTGCAGCAGGAGGTGGCACACCTGGCGCGGCTGGTCGACGACCTGCACGCGCTGACCACCGCCGACATCGGCGGCCTGCAGTACCGCAAGGCGGAGTGCGACGTCGCCGAGCTGTGGCGCGAGGTGTGCGAGACACACGTCCAGCACTTCGGCGCGGCGCAGCTGGCGCTGCACTGGCAGATACCGGAGCAGGAGCTGATCTGCTACGGCGACGAGGCGCGGCTGCGGCAGCTGCTCGACAACCTGCTCGACAACAGCCGCAAATACACCGCGAGCGGTGGCCTGGTGCAGGTGACGCTGCGCCGCGACGGCGACGCGCTGCAGCTGAGCGTCGAGGACAGCGCGCCGGGCGTGCCGGCCGAGTCGCTGCCGAAGCTGTTCGACCACCTCTACCGCGTCGAGGATTCGCGCAACCGCAGCACCGGCGGTTCCGGCCTCGGGCTCGCCATCTGCCAGCGCATCGTCGCCGCCCACGGCGGCACCATCGGCGCCGGCGCGTCGCCACTCGGCGGCCTGCGCATCGACGTGCAGCTGCCGCTGAACGGCTGATTCCACCGGAGCCGCCACCGATGTCCGCCACCGTCCTGATCGTCGAAGATGAACCGAAGCTGGCGCGCCTGCTGGCCGACTACCTGCACCAGGCCGGCTACGCGACGCATCAGATCGGCAACGGCGCCGAGGTGGTGGCGTGGGTGCGCGACCACGCGCCCGATCTGGTCCTGCTCGACCTGATGCTGCCCGGCTGCGACGGTCTGACGATCTGCCGCGAGCTGCGCGGCTTCTCGCAGGTGCCGGTGATCATGGTGACGGCGCGCGTCGAGGAGGTGGACCGGCTGCTCGGTCTCGAACTCGGTGCCGACGACTACATCTGCAAGCCGTTCAGCCCGCGCGAGGTGGTGTCGCGTGTCAAGGCGGTACTGCGCCGCGCCGGCGCGCCGGCGCCAGCGTCCACGCCCGGCTTCACGCTCGACGAACACCGGCTCGAAGTGCGTTTCGACGGCGCCGCGGCGGTGCTGACGACGGTGGAGTTCCAGCTGCTGAAGCGGCTGGCCAGCGAACCGGGGCGGATCTTCTCGCGCGACCAGCTGATGGCCGGCATGTACCAGGACCACCGCATCGTCAGCGACCGCACCATCGACAGCCACATCAAGAAACTGCGCAAGAAGCTGGCCGAATCGTGGCCCGGCACCGAGTTCATCCACTCCGTCTACGGCGCCGGCTACCGCTTCGAGCTGGCCGAGTAGGAAGTCCTTTGCACGCCGGTCAGCGTCGTTCTGCGCGCGCAATGACAACGAACCCCGGTGGCCCGAAGGCGCTCAGTCTGTCTGCTCCAGCTGCGAATTGCGCTGCTGCATCAGCTGCCGCGCCTCTTCCGCGCGCTCCATCAGCTGCCGGACACCGCCCGGCGTATACGGATTGACCGGTTCTGCCGCCGTGGCGACCGGCGCGACAGCAGGTACGGCCGGTGCCGACTCGATCGCCATCCGCTGCAGCTGCTTCGCCTCGGCCGGGGCGCGGCTGCCGTAATGCCAGCGCCCGTGTTCGTCCTGCCACTTGTAGACGGTGGTGTCGCCACTGCGCATCACGTCGTGATCGCCGGCATCGCGCTTCTCCAGCGGCGCCAGCGTGCTCATCGCCGGCAGGCCGGTGGCTGGCGCCGCACCTTTCGCCGGCAACTGCGGCAGGCGCCCGGTCAACAGGTAGAGCAGATAGGCGCACAGACCGACGACGACGAACAGCAGGGCGAAGCCGCGCGCGATCGTTCGTTTCGACATGTCTCCTCCTGGAAAGGCGCAGCCCCCTGACCGGCTCGCGCGTGGGCGGGCCTCGCAAAGGGGTCGGGCAAGAGCGCAAGCCTATACCAGATGCGCCCGGGGTCGACGGACGGAGACGGCCGGCAAAGCCGTGGCGATCTGCGGGATCGTTGTCGTTTGCTTCCATATTTGTTGCACCACCCGCCTCTAATCTGACCTTGTACCCAGCGACATCCCGTCGCGGTATCGACCGCTACCACGGAGAACGCAACCATGAAAAAGATCGACACGATTGTCGCCGCCAGCCTCGCCGTCGCCATCACTGCCGGCAGTGCCTTCGCTTTCGCCGGCGACAGGGAGCGCCGCGCGCCGGAACCGGCCGCCGTCGCCGAGCAGATGCAGAAACGGCTGCAACTCGATGACACGCAACGCGCCAAGGTGCAGGGCATTCTGGAGCAGAGCCGCGCACAGCGTGAGGCGCTGGCGCAGCAGTACAAGATCGCCGAGCGTGATGCCTTCATGAAGGAGATGAAAACGCTGCACGAACAGACCCGCGAACAGATCGATGCCCTGCTGACACCGGCCCAGCGCGAAGCGATGCAGGCACAGCACGATCGCCACGGCAAGTTCGGCAAGCGCGGCCATGGCCGCCACGGCGATCACGGCAAGCCCGACGACAGCGCCCGCTGAACCACCTAACGTAGCCCCGCGCCGGGCGCCACCCTCGGGATGGCGCCCGCTTTTCGCGTCCGATCAATCAAGAATCTCGACGATGCCGACTTCCGACCGACTCTCCACCCGCCTCGCCCGCCCGTTCCGCCGCCGCCCGCTGCTGGCGTGGGGCGGCCTCGCCGCGCTCGTCGCCGCCGTTGCCGCCGCCCTCTGGTTCGGTGGCGGCGCCGGTGACGACGAGCTGATCACCGTGCCGGTGCGCCGCGGCGACATCGAACAGAACGTCACCGCGCTCGGCAACCTGCAGCCGTTCGACTACGTCGACGTCGGCGCGCAGGTGTCGGGCCAGCTCAAGGCGATCCACGTCGAGATCGGCGATGTCGTGCAACAGGGCGACCTGCTGGCCGAGATCGACGCCCGTCTGCAGCAGGCCAAGGTCGACTCCGTTCTCGCCCAGCTGCAGGCGCAGCGCGCGCAGATGACCGAACGCGAGGCGCAGCTGCAGCTGTCGCGCGACCAGTTCGAGCGCCAGACAAACCTGAAGCGCGAGAACGCCACCAGCGAGGACAACTACCAGGTGGCGAAATCGGGCCTCGCCTCCGCCGAGGCGCAGCTGAGCGCGATCAAGGCGCAGATCAAGCAGACCGAATCGACGCTGGCGGCGGAGCAGACCTCGCTCGGCTACACCCAGATCTACGCACCGAAAGCCGGCACCGTGGTGTCGCTGGCGGCGCGCCAGGGGCAGACGCTGAACGCCAACCAGATCACGCCGGAGGTGCTGCGCATCGCCGATCTGTCGCGGATGACGGTGTGGACGCAGGTCTCCGAGGCCGATGTCGAGAAGCTGAAACCCGGCATGGAGAGTTACTTCACCACGCTCGGCAACGCCGACCGACGCTGGCGCGGCACGCTGCGGCAGATCCTGCCGACGCCGGAAGTGCTCAACAACGTCGTGCTCTACACCGCGCTGTTCGAGGTCGACAATCCCAACGACGAACTGAAGACGCAGATGACGGCGCAGGTGTTCTTCGTCACCGCCGCCACCCGCGACGCGGTCGTGGTGCCGGTGTCGGCGCTGCAACCGATGCCGAACGTCGATGCCGGTGCGTCGAACCGCGCCGACGCGGCAAACGCGACTGCTGCCCAGGGCGATGCGCGCCGGCAGCGCGGCGCCGACGGCAGCGCCGGTTCCGAGCGGCCGCGCGGTGCCGGCAACGATGGTGAACAACAGAACCGGCAGCGCCGCCCGGAGCAGGCCGGTGAGGCTGGCACGCAGCAGAGGCCGCGCGGCCAGAGGCAGCCGCAGTACGGCGTCGAGGTGGTCAAGGCCAATGGCGAGCGTGAGCTGCGGCCGGTTCGCGTCGGACTCTCCAACCGCGTCGACGCCGAAATTCTCGACGGCCTGAGCGAAGGCGAGACCGTCGTCGCCGGTGTGCGCAAGACCACCGATGCGGGCGCGCAGCAGGGACAGAACTCGCGGCAGATGCGGCCGGGCGGCGGCTTCCGGGGGCTGCGATGAACGCGCCGCTGACCGCAGCCAGCGGGGTTCGCGCCGACACCGACGCGCCGCTGATCAGCCTGCGCGACGTTCGCAAGGTCTACACCAACGGCGAAGTGGCGGTGGAGGTGCTGCGCGGCGTCAGCCTCGACATCCACGCCGGCGAGTTCGTCGCCATCATGGGCGCCTCCGGCTCCGGCAAGTCGACGCTGATGCACATCCTCGGCTGCCTCGACCGCCCCAGCGACGGCAGCTACGCCTTCGCCGGCCGCGACGTCGCCGCGCTGGAGCGCGACGAACTGGCGCAGCTGCGGCGCGAGGCGTTCGGCTTCGTGTTCCAGAGTTACCACCTGATCGGCAGCGCCAGCGCCACCGAGAACGTCGAGATTCCCGCGGTCTACGCCGGCGTGGCGCCGGCGGCACGGCACCAGCGCGCGCGCGAACTGCTGACCCGGCTCGGCCTCGGCGACCGCCTCGACCACCGCCCCAACCAGCTCTCCGGCGGCCAGCAGCAGCGGGTGTCGATCGCGCGCGCGCTGATGAACGGCGGCAGCATCATCCTCGCCGACGAACCGACCGGCGCGCTCGACAGCCGCAGCGGCGCCGAGGTGATGGCGCTGCTGAAACAGCTGGCGGCCGACGGCCACACCGTGGTGCTGATCACCCACGACAAGGAGGTCGCGGCCAACGCCGACCGCCTGATCGAGATTCGCGACGGCGCCATCCTCAGCGACAGCGGCACGCACCGGCACGCCGGCGACGACGCGGCGCGCTCGCACGTCGACCACAGCACGGCGCAGACCGCCATCAACGAAACCGGCGAGGCCGTGCGCACCGCGCTGCGCGCGCTGCGCGCCAACCTGTTCCGCACCGTGCTGACGCTGCTCGGCATCGTCATCGGCGTCGGCTCGGTGGTGACGATGCTGGCGATCGGCGAGGGCGCCAAGCAGTCGGTGCTGAACCAGATCGGGCAGATGGGCACCAACCTGCTGCTGGTGCGCGCCGGCGGCCCCAACACGCGCGGCCCCGACAACACCGCGACACTGATCCCGGCCGACGCCGACGCCATCGCCGGCCTGCCCAACGTGGTGGCCGCGGTGCCGGAGAATAACGGCTCCGCCGTGGCGCGCTTCGGCAACGCCGACACCCGCACCCAGATCACCGCCACCACGCCGGAGTACGTCACCACGCGTAGCTGGGCGGTGGCGCGCGGCACCTTCTTCGACGCCGACGACGTGCGCAGCTACGCCACCGTCGCCGTGCTCGGCGAGACGCTGGCCAACAACCTGTTCCCGGATGGCACCGACCCGATCGGCCGCTACGTGGTGCTGAACAACGTGCCGTTCCTGGTGATCGGCGTGATGGAGGCGAAGGGCGCCACGCAGTGGGGCCAGGATGCCGACGACGTCGCCATCGTGCCGCTCACCACCGGCAGCCTGCGGCTGTTCGGCCAGAACTTCCTGCGCAGCATCACCGTGACGGTGGAGCGGCTGGAGAGCATCGACACCACGCAGCAGGAGGTGCACGCACTGCTGCTGGAGCGCCACCGCACCGAGGATTTCCAGGTGCGCAACATGGCGGCGCTGGTGGAGGCGGTCGGCGAGGCGCAGAACACGATGACGATGCTGCTCGGCTCGATCGCCGCGATCTCGCTGCTGGTCGGCGGCATCGGCGTCATGAACATCATGCTGGTCAGCGTCACCGAGCGCACCCGCGAGATCGGCATCCGCATGGCCACCGGCGCGCGCACCGGCGACATCCTGCGCCAGTTCCTGACCGAGGCGCTGGTGGTGTCGGCGATCGGCGGCGCCATCGGCGTCGGCGGCGGCGTCGCGGTGGGGCTGCTGGTCGAGATGCTCGGCACGCCGGTGCACTTCACGCCGGCGCCGATGCTGCTGGCGTTCGGCTGCGCCGCCGCCACCGGCCTGGTGTTCGGCTTCGCGCCGGCGCTGAAGGCGGCGCAGCTCGACCCGGTGGTGGCACTCTCCAGCGAGTGAATGAGCGGTGCGCCCGGCCCACCCTCTCCCCAACCCTCTCCCTGAAGGGAGAGGGGGCACCCCGCACATCGAACGAATGGCAGCGGCCACGCCCCTCTCCCTTCAGGGAGTACCCGAAGGGCTGGGCATAAAAGGGGCCGGGGGAGAGGGCAGAACCCGGCAGGAAGCGCAAAAAGCCACCCACCAAATCAGACAAGCCGAACCCGGAACACCGACATGCCAACCTCAAATTCCCTGACCACCGCCCTGCTCGCCGCCCTGCTGCTCGCCGGCTGCGCCGTCGACCCCGCCTCGCGCGAGGTGCCGACGCCGGCCGACTGGGAGATCGCCCGTGCCGACACGCGCTGGCCCGATGCCGACTGGTGGCGCCAGCTCGGCAGCACCGAACTGGACGGCCTGATCGCCGAGGCGCAGCGCGCCAACCTCGACCTCGCCGCCGCCAGCTCGCGCGTGCTGCAGGCCGAGCTGCAGGCGCGCAACGCCGGTGGCGCGCTGCTGCCATCGGTGTCGCTGTCGGGGCGCGGCGGCCGCAGCGGCGAGGTCGGCGGCAACGAAGCCAGCAGCGACAGCTATAGCGCCGACCTCGGCGCCAGCTACGAGATCGACCTGTGGGGCAGGAACCGTTTCAACCGCGACGCCGCCGTCGCCAGTTTCGAGGCCAGCCGCTTCAACCGCGACACCGCGGCGCTGACGGTGACGGTCGGCGTCGTCAACGGCTACCTGCAGGTGCTGTCGCTGCGCGAGCGTCTCGCCATCGCCCGCGACAACCTCGCCAACGCCGAGCGCGTGCTGGCACTGGTCGAGACGCGCGAGCGCTACGGCGCCGCCGGCCAGCTGGAGCTGACGCAGCAGCGCTCGGTGGTGACCAGCCAGCGCGCCGCGCTGCCACCGCTGGAGCAGCAGGAGCGCGAGGCGCGCAGCGCGCTGGCGCTGCTGCTCGGCCGCGCGCCGCAGGGCTTCACCGTGGCCGGCACCAGCCTCGGCGACGTCGGTACGCTGCCGGCGCTGTCCGGTCTGCCGTCGGAACTGCTGCTGCGCCGGCCCGACGTGCGCGCCGCTGAGGCGCAGCTGAGCGGCGCCGACGCCAACCTCAGCGCCGCCCGCGCCGCGCTGTTCCCGAGCCTGTCGCTGTCGGCCGGCCTCGGCGTCAGCGACGGTTCTCTGTCGTCGCTGTTCGACAACGACCCGCGCTACAGCATCAGCGCCGGCCTGTCGCAGGTGATCTTCGACGGCGGCCGCCTGCGCAACCAGCGCAAGATCGCCGACGCGCGCCGCGACGAGCTGCTGGCCGGTTACCGCAGCGCCGTCATCAGCGCCTTCGCCGACACCGAGAACGCGCTCGGCGCGGCCGCCACGCTGGCGCGGCAGGTAGAGCTGCAGGCCGAACTGCTGGCGCAGGCACAACTGACGTTCCAGCTGGCCGAGGCGCGCTACCGCGCCGGCGCCATCGACCTGATGTCGCTGCTCGACGCGCAGCGCTCGCTGTACAGCGCGCAGGACCAGAACCGACAGATGCGGCTCAACCATCTGCAGGCACTGACCGGCCTCTACCGCGCCCTCGGCGGCGGCTGGCTGGCGCCGGGCGCCGGCTGAACCGCCGGCGCCGCGGGTCCGTTCGGCGCCCCGTTTCAAGCTTCCGTTTCAAGCTCCGCAGGCCATCCTGCATACTGCTGCGCCTCACTCCGACCGGGACCCTCGTCGATGCTCCGCCACCTCCCGCGGCCCGCACCGGTTGCGCGGCTGCTCCTCGGCCTGCTGTTGCTGCTCGCCATCGCCGCGCCGCCACAGACGCTGGCGCAGACGCGCGCGCCGGCCTCCCCGCCGGCCAGCGCCGAGGCCGTGATCAAGCCGGAACTGCAGGACCGGCTGCGCAGCACCATCGACAGCATCGAGCGCCGCCAGCGCGAACTGGCCGAACTGCGCAAGCTGCGCGCGAAGGAGCCGAGCCCGGAGCTGGAAAAGGAGATCGAGCAGCTCAGCCAGCAGATCTCCGATCTGCGCCAGCAGTTCGTCGGGCTGGCCACCAACGACTTCACGCTGCTGCAACCCGGCGCGGCGGCCCAGGGCATCAACTGGCAGGACGAACTGATCCAGGTGATCTACCCGCTGCTGCGCGAGCTGAACGCGCTGACGGCGAAACCGCGCCAGATCGAAAAACTGAAGCTGGAAATATCCCGGCTGCGCAGCGAGAACGCGGTGCTGGCCGCCGCGCTGACTCAACTGGAAGGGACGCTGACCGACACCCGTGACAGCGCGGTACGGCGCTCGCTGACCGCGCTGCAGCAGGAGCTGCGCGAGCGCAGCGCCGACAACGAGCAGAAACTGGCCGCGCAGCAGTACCAGCTGGACG
Organism: uncultured Verrucomicrobiaceae bacterium; assembly: GCA_964515735.1. Taxonomy (GTDB): domain Bacteria; phylum Pseudomonadota; class Gammaproteobacteria; order Pseudomonadales; family CAMLJR01; genus CAMLJR01. The sequence continues at coordinate 37,660 of CAZEVP010000005.1, forward strand.
AACTGGAGCGCGAAACCAAACCGCTGCTGACCTCGATGCTGAACGGCGCGCGCAGCTTCGTCACCAACATCGGCCTGCATCTGGGGCTGGCGATCGGCCTCGGCGCGGTCGGCTTCTCGCTGGTGCAGCTGATCGGCCGCGCGGCGATGCGCATTGCGCACGGCAAGCGCGAGGAGCGCAAGGGCTCGCTCGGCGGGCTGCTGACCTTCAGCATCAAGGTGATCAGCTGGCTGACCGCCCTGTTCGTCTACCTGATGGTGCTGTACGCGCTCGATTCGTGGGTGATCCTCGGCCTCACCGTCATCGTGCTGCTGGCCGCCATCTTCAGCCTGAAGGATGTGCTGCCCGACTATCTGGTCGAGATCCGCACGCTGCTCGACTTCGGCTCGATCCGCCAGGGCGAGCGCCTCGCCTTCAAGGGGCTGGTGTGGCGCATCGCCGATCTCGACGTCTACACCACACTGCACAACCCGGCGCTCGACGGCCTGCTGCGCGTGCCGCTGACGCAGATCTCGCGGCTCAGCTCGCGCCCGTACCACAAGGAGGAGCCGTGGTTCCCGAGCCAGACCGGCGACTGGCTGCTGATGAGCGACGGCGCCTACGGCCAGGTCAGGTTGCAAACGCCCGACCTCGTCCAGCTCAACTTCGGCGAATCGACGATCAACTACCGCACCGAGGATTTCCTGTCCGCGCGCCCGCAGAACCTCAGCAGCGGCTTCCCCGCCGTCACCACCTTCCGCCTCGACTACCGGCACCAGAGCGAGGCGACGACGACGATTCCGCAGCGGCTGCGCGACGATCTCGAACAGCGAATGGCCGGGCAGAAGGATTTCGGCCATCTCTGCACCGAAATCAGCGTCGAGTTCTCCGGCGTCAATGACTCCGCGCTGAACTACCGGATCATCGCCCTGTTCAGCGGCGCCGCGGCGGATCGCTACTACCGCATCCAGCGCTGGCTGCAGCGCTGCGCCGTCGACAGCGCCAACCGCCATGGCTGGACCGTGCCGTCGCAGCGCATCGCCGTGCATCCGGCGCACCCGGCGGACAACGCGCCCGGTGTTTCACCCACGCTCGACAACGATGGCTGAGGCAGACAGATGACGATCTGGGTCGACGCCGACGCCTGTCCGCGCCTGCTGAAAGAGGTGCTCTACCGCGCCGCGACACGACTGCGCTGTCAGCTGATTCTCGTCGCGCACTCGCCGCTGTCGGCGCCGGCCTCGGCGTGGATTCGCACGATGCAGGTGGAGCGCGGCTTCGACGCCGCCGACCACTACATCGCCGAGCGCGCGACGACCAATGACCTCGTCATCACCAACGACATCCCGCTCGCCGCCGACGTCATCGCCAACGGCGCCGGCGTCATCAACAGCCGCGGGGAAGAACTGAACCGGGAGAACATCGGCGAGCGGCTGCGCGTGCGCAACCTGATGGAGGAGCGGCGCGCCGGCGGCGAATTCAGCGGTGGGCCGCCGCCGCTGGACAACCGCGACAAGGCGCAGTTCGCCAACGCGCTCGACCGCTGGCTGGCGCGCCACCCGCAGCGCTGATGACGCACGTCGCAGTCGACGTCAGCCCGTCGTGAACCAGTCGAGATCGAGATCGCCGGCCATCTGCAACGGCAGCGCGATGCCGCGCTCGCGCATGTGCAGCACCAGCTCGACCTCCGCCTCGCGGCGCGTATCGAACGGGCCGAGCATGTCGCCCTCGCGCAGCGACACATACCAGCCGTTATTGGGATTGGTGGTGTGAACGAAGCGATCCGTGCGAAACCAGGCTCTGTCGAGTTCACCGTCCCGAGCCGCCATCTCTTCCTCTCCGCGGAGGCGTTGCACCTCCGAATCCGCTGACAACTCTGGCGCCCGTCGTGATCACTGCTGCCGGGTGCTGCGCAGCCCGGCACGACCGGCGCCGCGCCCGCCATTTCAATGGCCGCAGCACTATGCCCCTCGCGACATGGAGGGACAAGCCGCCAGCTAGACCATTTGGTTGCAGCACTGATGCACAGTTATACGGGCATCACAACCGCGGCGAGACTGCCGTCGCATTTCCGAAAAGAAGCCCGTTTCGGCGCGGCGACGGCTCCCTATTCGGTCAGTTTCAGTTGCCAGCCGGAGCGCCCGACGGCCAGCCGCTCGGCCAGCCACGGCAGCAGTTCGCGCAGCTGCTCGCCAAGCCGCCACGGCGGATTGATGACGAACATGCCGCTGCCGTACAGCCCCGGCACCTCGCCGGGCGCCGCCACGCACAGTTCGGCGCGCAGCGCCGGCCCCAGCTTCAGCGCATCGAGTTGCGGCGGCAGACGCTTGGCATCGGCCTGCTCGATCAGCGGATACCAGAGCATGTAGACCCCGGTGGCGAAACGGCGATGCGCGTCGCGCAGCGCGGCGACCACCTGCTGGTAATCCGACTTCACCTCGTAGGGCGGATCGATCAGCACCAGCGCGCGCCGCGACGGCGGCGGCAGCAGCGCCCTGAGCCCGGCGAAGCCATCGCCGCAGGTCACCTGCGCACGGCGGTCACTGCCGAACTGGCGCGTCAGCAGCGGGTGATCCTGCGGGTGGCGCTCGAACAGCCGCAGCCGGTCCTGCGCGCGCAGGCAGTGCGCGGCGAACTGCGGCGAGCCCGGATAGGAGTGCAACTCGCCGCCCCCACGATTGTCGGCAGCGATGACCGCCAGATAATCGTCGAGCAGCGGATGGACCGGCGACGACTGCCACAACCGCGCGATGCCATCGCGATATTCACCGGTCTTCTGCGCCTCATCGCTGCCGAGGCGGTAACGGCCGGCGCCGGCGTGCGTGTCGATGTAGTACAGCGGCGCATCCTTCTGCACCAGATACTGCAGCGCCAGCACCAGCGCGCTGTGTTTCAGGAGATCGGCGTGATTGCCGGCGTGGAAGGCGTGGCGGTAGCTGAGCATGGCGACTCTGTCGGCAGTGGGGCCGTCGCATGATACCGGCGCGGTGGACCAATAACGTCACTCTTTCGGGTAGTGCCGGCGAGTTCAGCGGCGATTCAGCTGCGCGCAACCATGCTGGCGGCGAACGTTGCGGCATTGCGCAACGGCACCCGAAGGAGAAGCTGCCATGAACAGGTTGGGTTTCGCTGCCATCGTCATCGCCGCGCTGCTGGCGGGCAACTGCGCCGTGGCCGGCGACCGTCATCACGGCCCTCGCGACGGCTACCACTCGGGCCAGCACCGCGACCACCACCGGCACGGCTGGCAATCCCACCATCGGGGTCCGAAGCAGGTGCACCATCACCACTACCCCGCTCCCCGCTACTACGCACCGCCACGGGTCTACTACGCGCCGCGTTACTACGCGCCACCCCATTACGAGCGCGTCTACTACCCGGCGCCGCGCTACTACGGCGGCAGCGGTGTGCACGGCACCATTTCGGTCCACTTCTGACCGGGCGGTGGCGCAAACGATCCGTGCGCCGCTCGGCGGCGGTTCGCGACGGGGTGTCGCGGCGCAATGGCGCGCCTCAACCGTCGCGCCGCAGCCGCGACGCCAGTTCGCTGCCGGCCAGCAGATTCGATGCGCTGGCCGGCAGCAGCCGTTTCTGCGCCGCCGGCAGCCGCTTGATCGCCGCCTCGCGCCGCGCCGCGCTGCTGCGGTCATGGCCCGCCTCCAGATAGACCACCGCCACTGGCGCGCGCGAACGGAAGTGGCGCGCGCCGCGCCCGCCGAGATGCTGGCGCCAGCGCCGCTCGATGTCGGTCGTGATGCCGGTGTACAGCGACCCCTCGTCACTGACGATCAGGTAGACCATCCAGCCGCCCGCCACCTGCTGCTCCGACACGCCCGCCGCTCCGCTCCAGCCATCGACGGCCGCCATTGTCGCCGCAGGCCGGCCGCGGCGGACAGAGCCCGCGTGCTAGAATCCGCGCCCTTTTTTCCACCGCGCGCACATTGCCCTCCATGAGTTTCATCATTGGCCAACGCTGGCTCAGCCACGCCGACCCGCAGCTCGGGCTCGGCATCGTCACCGAATCCGATCCGCGCCGTGTCACCGTCATGTTCCCCGCCGTCGACGAGGAGCGCACCTACGCCGTCGCCAGCGCGCCGCTGTCGCGCATCGCCTTCCGCGAAGGCGACACCATCCGCCTGCACGACGGCAGCGAACTGCAGGTGACGGCGGTGACCGAGCAGCGCGGCCTGCTGCTCTATACCGGCATCAACGGCGACGGCCGCGAACAGACCGTCGGCGAACCGCTGCTCGGCGCCCAGGTGCAGCTGACCACGCCGCAGCAGCGGCTCGGCTCCGGTCAGGTCGACCCGCTGGCCGCGTTCCAGCTGCGCGTCGCCACGCTGAGCCAGCTCGACCGGCTGCAGCGCGCGCCGGTGGCCGGCCTGCTCGGCGCGCGCCTCGCGCTGCTGCCGCACCAGATCCACGTCGCCAGCGAGGTGTCGTCGCGCTTCGCGCCGCGTGTGCTGCTGGCCGACGAGGTCGGCCTCGGCAAGACCATCGAGGCCGGCCTGATCCTGCACCGCCAGCTGCACACCGGGCTGGCCTCGCGCGCACTGATCGTGGTGCCGGAACCACTGCTGCACCAGTGGCTGGTCGAGATGCTGCGCCGCTTCAACCTGCCGTTCGCGCTGTTCGACGAGGAGCGCTTCCGCAGCCTGAAGGACGAGGGCATCGACAACCCGTTCGAGACCGAACAGCGCGTGCTGTGCAGTCTCGACTGGCTGCTCGCCAACGCTGACGCGCAGCAGTGCGCGGTCGCCGCCGGCTGGGATCTGCTGGTGGTCGACGAAGCGCACCACCTGCACTGGAAAGAGAGCGGCGCCAGCGACGACTACCGCTGCGTCGAGAGCCTCGCCGCCGCCAGCGCCGGCGTGCTGCTGCTGACCGCGACGCCGGAGCAGGCCGGCCTCGACAGCCACTTCGCGCGACTGCGGCTGCTCGACCCCGCCCGCTTCCACGACCTCGCCGCGTTCCGCGACGAGATGCGCGGCTACGCCGAGGTCAACCGCACCGCACAGCAACTGCTGGCCGACACCCCGGATGCGGAACTGCTGGCGCGCACGCGCGACGAACTCGACCTGCCGGCGAGCGCCGATCGCGACGCCGTGCTGCGCGCGCTGCTCGACCGCCACGGCACCGGCCGCGTGCTGCTGCGCAACACGCGCGCCGCCGTCAGCGGCTTTCCGCAGCGCCACGTCCACCCGCAGCCGTTGCCACTGCCCGGCCTTTACGATGCCAGTCAGCTGCACCCGGAGCGCGGGATGAAAGAGGAGCAGTGGCTGCGGGAGGACCCGCGCGTCGGCTGGCTCGAAGCGCTGCTGAAAAAACTGAAGCCGGCGAAGGTGCTGGTGATCTGCGCCGACGCCGACACCGCGCTGGCACTCGAACACCAGCTGCACCTGCGTGCCGGCATCCGCTGCGCGGCGTTCCACGAAGGGCTGACGCTGATCGAGCGCGACCGCGCCGCCGCCTGGTTCGCCGAACCCGAGCTCGGCGCGCAGGCGCTGATCTGCTCCGAGATCGGCAGCGAAGGGCGCAACTTCCAGTTCGCCTCGCATCTGGTGCTGTTCGATCTGCCGCTGAACCCCGACCTGCTGGAGCAGCGCATCGGCCGCCTCGACCGCATCGGCCAGGGGCCGCGCATCGACATCCACGTGCCGTTCTTCGAAGGCAGCGCACAGCAGGTGCTGTTTCGCTGGTACGACGACGGGCTCGACCTGTTCCGCCGCACCTTCGCCGCCGGCTACGCGCTGTTCGAGGAATTCGAAGCGCAACTGCGCGCGCATCTCGACGCGCCGGCACAACCACTCGATGAGCTGCTGGCAACGACACGCGAGCGCTGCGAAGCAACGCGACTGGCACTGGCCGAGGGGCGCGACGCGCTGCTCGAACTGGGTTCGTGCGACCGCCCGCGCGCCGAGGCGCTGATCGCGCAGATCGAGGCCGAGGAACAGGGCGACGCGCTGCAGCGCTATATGAATCAACTGTGGGACTACTTCGGCATCGACCGCGAGGAGCTGACACCGACCAGCCTCGTCGTGCGTCCGTCCGACCACATGCTGATCCCTGATTTCCCGGAGCTGCCGGAAGATGGCACGTCGGTGTCGTTCGCGCGCGACGAAGCGCTTGTGCGCGAGGATCTGTCGTTCCTGAGCTGGGAGCACCCGCTGGTGACGGCGGCGATGGATCTGGTCGCGCACGGCGAGCACGGCAACGCCTGCGTCGCCGGTATCAGCATCAAGGGATTGAAGCAGGGCACGCTGTTGCTCGAAGCGCTGTTCGCGATTCACTGCCCGGCGCCGAAAGTGCTGCAGCTGTCGCGTTTCCTGTCACTGTCGCCGCAGCGGCTGCTGGTCGACCTGAACGGCAAGAACCTCAGCGAAGTGCTGCCGCACGAACGGCTCAACACACTGTGCCAGCCGCTGCCACGCAACGCGGCACAGGCGGCGCTGCGACAACTCAGTGACGAACTCGCGCAACTGGTCGGCCACGCCCAGAAACTGGCCCAGCCGCTGCTGGCGCCGCGTGTCGATGCGGCGAAGGCGGCGTTGCAGCAGGTATGGCGCGAAGAGGCACAGCGGCTGCGTGCGCTGCAGGCGATCAACCCGGCGATTCGCGACGACGAGATCGAATTCTGCGAGCGGCAGCTGCGCGACAGCCTCACCGCGCTGGAGGGCGCGCAACTGCAGCTGGAGGCGCTGCGGCTGGTGATCAATACCTGAGGAGGCGTTGCGCCTCCTCGAAGCGGCGAGCGTCAGACGTTCGCGGCGAACAGCCGCAGCACGCTGGAGAAATCGAGCGTGCCGTTGCCGTCGGCATTGCGGCGGTGCAGCGAGAACAGACTGTCGGCCAGCGCGCCCATCGGCACCGTCGACTGCGATGCGTGCGCGGCTTCGAGCGCCAGCCCGAGATCCTTCAGCATCAGGTTGACCATGAAGCCGCCGGCATAGTCGCGGCTGGCCGGCACGTTCGGCAGCACGCCCGGCACCGGGTTGTACTTCTCCAGCGACCAGTTGCAGCCGGAGCTCTTCAGCATGATCTCGGACAGCACCTTCGGATCGAGGCCGTTGTTGATGCCGAGCTGCAGCGCCTCGCAGGTGCCGAGCATGTGAATCGCCAGCAGCATGTTGTTGCAGATCTTGGCGACCGAACCTGCGCCGTGGTCGCCGGCGTGGAACAGGTTGGCGCCCATCGCCTGCAGCACTTCCCTGCCCGACTCGAAATCGGTGGCATCGCCACCGCACATGAAAGCGAGCGTGCCGGCCGCGGCCGCCGCGGTACCGCCGGAAACCGGCGCATCGATGAAGCGGATGCCACGCGCGGTCGCCTCTTTCGCGACACGACGCGAATTTTCCGGCGCCACCGTCGAGCAATCGATCACCAGCGCCGTCTTCGGAATGTCGTCGAGCAGTTTGGTGTCATCGATCATCAGCCCCTCGACGATCTTGCCGTTCGGCAGCATCGTCACGACGAAATCAGCCCCCTGCACCGCCTCGCGCGGATCGCGCGTGGTGCGACAACCTGCTTCACCGGCGGCGGCGAGCGCCTTGTCGGAGAGGTCGAACGCGAAGACATCGAATCCTTTCTTCGCGACGTTGGCGGCCATCGGACCGCCCATGTTGCCGAGACCGATGAAAGCGACGCGTTTGCTCATGGTTGTTCTCCGTATTTATTGGTGGCTAACGATGGATGGCGAGTGGCACAGCATCCGGTGCACGGCACCGCGCCTCTCAGCGTCAGAGGTTACTCAAAGGATTAACTGCCCACGGTGGTACGAAGTGCTGCGCCACCAGTTCCGGCGTCACTTCGGCCAGCGTCGCCGGTGTGAATTTCGGCTGCCGGTCCTTATCGATCAACAGCGCGCGCACGCCCTCGGCGAAGCTCGGGAAGCGCATGAAATTGCTGCCCATCACCAGCTCGCGCTGGAACACCTCTTTCAGCGACAGATGCCTGCCGCCGCGTAGCTGCTCAAAGATGACGGCAATCGTCGCCGGGCAACCTGTTTTCAGTGTCGCTGCCGCCCTGTTCAGCCACTCATCGCTGCCGTTATAGGCCGTGATCTTCGCGACGATATCGGTCAGCGAATCGGCATCGGTCAGCTGCTGGATCGTGTCGTAGTGATCGCGCACGACATTGGCCGGACGCTCGCCGGCAACTGCTTCGAGCTCGCGCAGGATATGACTGAGCTGACCGCCGTGCTTTTCCGCATCGCCCCACGCCGTCGCCGCCAGTTTCTCCAGCAGCTGCGGCCACTGCGCGTGATCGAGGAAGCGATCGGCGAGGCCGAGGAAAAGCGTGTCGCTGGCGTTGATCGACGCGCCGGTCAGTGCGAGGAACAGACCGGTACGGCCCGGCATCCGGTTCAGGAAATAAGTGCCGCCGACATCAGGGAACAAACCGATCGTCACCTCCGGCATCGCCAGCCGCGTCTGCGCGGTGACGACGCGGTGGCTGGCGCCGGCCAGTAGACCGAGGCCGCCGCCCATGACGACGCCGTGGCCCCAGACCAGAATCGGTTTGCGATAAGTGTGGATCAGATAGTCGAGACGATATTCCTGTTCGAAAAATTTCGCCGCCTTGCCATCGCCGGCCAGTGACGAATTGCGCAGCTGCACGACGTCGCCGCCGGCGCACAGCGCGCGATCGCCGCTGCCGCGCAGCAGCACACACGCGATGCTCGAATCGTCCTGCCATGCGCGCAGTTGCGGCAGCAGCAGATCGACCATTTCGGTCGTCAGCGAATTGAGCGTCTTCAGCGCGTTCAGCGTAGCGATGGCAACAGCGTAGCCATTGCCGGATTCGATGGTTTCGAACAGTACCGGGGACTCGCTGTTTTCAGTCATGGAAACTGTCACTCACATCAAGATGGCGGCGATCAGGTCCTCCCCTATGCAATAGGGGAGGACTTTGATTCAGCGGTTCTTCCATTGGGGCGCGCGTTTCTCGATGAACGCGGCGACGCCTTCCTTCTGGTCCTCGGTGTCCCACAGCTTGACGAACAGCTCGCGCTCCAGCGTGAACGCGGTATTCAGCGGCTGGCTGCGCGCGGCCATGATCAGCTGCTTGCAGTAGCGCACCGAGGTCGGGCTCTGCTTCTCGACCATCGCCGCCAGTTCGAGCGCGCGGTTCAGCACGGTACCGGTGTCGACGATCTCCTCGACGATGCCGATCTCCAGCGCCTTCTTCGCGTCGATGCGCTCGCCGAGCAGCATCAGCCGCTTGGCCCAGGTCTCGCCGACCAGCCACGCCAGCTGCTGCGTGCCGAGGCCGCCCGGCAGCAGGCCGACCGCCGCCTCCGGCAACGCCATCTTCGATTGCGACTCGCAGATGCGGAAATCGCAGGCCAGCGCCACTTCGAGACCGCCGCCCATCGCGAAACCGGTGATCGCCGCGATCGACACGCCGCGGTAGTTGGTCAGCGCCTCGAACGCGCTGCCGAAGGCGTTGATGAAGGCGAACGCCTGGCCCTTGTCGTCGTGGTTGAAACGATTCAGGTCAGCGCCGGCGCAGAAGAATTTTTCGCTGTTGCTGGTGATGATCAGCGCGTAGTTGTCGCTGTCGACGTTCAGCTCGGCAACGATCGTTTCGAGCTGTTTCAGGGACTCCGGCGTCCAGGTGTTCGCCGGCGGGTTGTTCATGGTGATGATCGCGGTGTGGCCGCGCTTTTCAAGCAGCAGGGAACTCATCGAACTGGCTCCGTGTATCTTCGTTCTGTTTTAACGGACCGTGTCGAGCGCGCCCTCTTCGAGCAGTCGGCGCGCAATGATGACACGCATGATTTCGTTGGTGCCTTCGAGGATCTGGTGCACACGCGCGTCGCGGAAGAAGCGCTCGACCGGATACTCGCGCAGGTAGCCGTAACCGCCGTGCAGCTGCAGCGCCTGGTTGCAGATCTCGAAACCGGCGTCGGTGGCGAAGCGTTTCGCCATCGCACAGTAGACCGTCTTTTCGGGATGGTCGTTGTCGAGGCTGCTCGCCGCCAGCCGCACCATCTGCCGCGACGCGACCAGATCGGTGCCCATGTCGGCGAGGCGGAACTGCAGCGCCTGCAACTCGGCAAGCGGTTTGCCGAACTGCTGGCGTTCGCGGATGTAGCGCTGAGCCGCATCGAGCGTCGCCTGCGCCGCGCCGACCGAGCAGGTGGCGATGTTGATGCGACCGCCGTCGATGCCGCGCATCGCGATCTTGAAACCTTCACCCTCGGCACCGAGCAGGCACCAGGCCGGCACGCGCACACCGTCGAACGCGATGGCGCGCGTCGGCTGGCTGTTCCAGCCGAGCTTGATCTCGTTCTTGCCGTAATCGATGCCGGGCAGGTTCGCCGGAATCGCCATCGCCGAGATGCCCTTCGCGCCGGGGCCGCCGGTGCGCACCATCGCCACCAGCACGTCGGTGCTGCCGGCGCCGCTGATGAACATCTTCGAGCCGTTGACGATGTAGTGGTCGCCATCGCGCACGGCGGTGGTGCGCAGGTTGGCGGCGTCGGAGCCGGCGTTCGGCTCGGTCAGGCAGTAGGAGGCCAGCTTTTTACCGCTGGTCAGGTCATGGCAGAACTGCTCCTTCACCTCGGGAGTACCCCAGGTGCAGGCCATCCAGGTCGCCATGTTGTGAATGGAGATGAAGGCGGCGGTCGACGTGCAGCCGGCCGCCAGCTCTTCGAGGATGATCGTCGTGTCGAGGCGCGACAGACCGAGACCACCGAGTTCCTCCGGCGAGTACATGCCGCAGAAGCCGAGTTCCCCGGCGGCACCGATCGTGTCGCGCGGGAAGATTTTCTCCTCATCCCATTCAGCTGCGTGCGGCGCGAGTTCGCCCTGGGCGAACTCGCGTGCGGCGGACTGATAGGCGAGCTGGTCGTCGGTCAGCGCAAAATCCATCGACGATATCCGTTACTTCAGGTGGATCGACATGTTCGGACCGGACGGATGCACCATGTCATCGGCGAACCAGCGCGTGGTGATGGTCTTGGTCTCGGTGTAGAACTTCACCGCCTGCTTACCGTAGGCATGCTGATCGCCGTAGAACGAGCCGCGCCAGCCGGTGAACGAGAAGAACGGCAGCGGCACCGGAATCGGTACGTTGATGCCGACCTGGCCGACCAGGATCTCGTGCTGGTACTTGCGCGCGGCGGCGCCGGAGGCGGTGAAGATCGACGTGCCGTTGCCGTACGGGCATTCGTTGATCAGCTTGATCGCATCGTCCAGCGTCTCGGCTTCCATCAGGATCAGCACCGGGCCGAAGATCTCCTGCTTGTACAGGTCCATCTCGGTGGTGACGCCGGCGAACACGACCGGGCCGACCCAGTTGCCGTTCGGGTAGCCTTCCGGCACGTAGTCCGACAGGTCCAGCACGCAGCGCGCGCCCTGCTCCTTGCCACGCGCGACGGCGGCCAGCACGCGCTCTTTCGCCTGCGGGCTGATGACCGGGCCGTAGGCCGCGGTCGGGTTGCTGTAGTGGCCCGGACGGATGGCGTCGTGCGCCGCGACGATGTCGTCGACCCACTGGCGGGCCTCACCGACCAGCACGGCGACCGAGATCGCCATGCAACGCTGACCGGCCGCGCCGCACGAGGCGCCGACCAGGTTGTTGATCGCCTGCTGCTTGTTGGCGTCCGGCATGATGACCATGTGGTTCTTGGCGCCGGCGAGCGCCTGCACGCGCTTCAGGTTGGCCGAGGCGGTCTTGTAGATGTGCTGGCCGACCGGCACCGAACCGACGAACGAGACGGCGACGATGTCCGGGTGCTCCAGCAGCTGCTGCACCTGATCCTTGCCGCCCTGCACGATCTGCAGAACGCCTTTCGGCGCGCCGGCCTCTTCGAACAGCTGGGTCAGGCGCAGCGTGGTCAGCGGCACTTGCTCGGACGGCTTCAGCACGAAGGTGTTGCCGCAGGCGATGGCGAGCGGGAACATCCACAGCGGGATCATCGCCGGGAAGTTGAACGGGGTGATGCCGAGGCAGACGCCGATCGGCTGCTGGTACGAGTAGCAGTCGATCGCGGTGGCGACGTTCTCGACCGTCTCGCCCATCAGCAGCGTAGCGATGTTGCAGGCGTGCTCGACCACCTCGATGCCGCGGAAGACGTCACCCTTGGCATCCTCGAAGGTCTTGCCGAGCTCCTGCGAGACGATCTCGGCCAGCTCGTCGTGGTGCTCCTTCAGCAGGTGCTGGTAGCGCAGCATCAGGCGCGCGCGGTTCGGCACCGACACCTCTTTCCAGTTCTGGAACACGCGCTTGGCCGAAGCCACCGCCGCGTCGACCTCGTCGCGCGTGGCCAGCGGCACGCTGGTCAGCACTTCCTGCGTGGCCGGGTTGGTGACCGGGATGGTCTGGGTGGCGGCGCTTTGACGCCACTCGCCGTCGATGAACAGCGGGAGCACTTTCGGGAATGCCATGTTTCTGCCCTCTACATGGATTGGTGAAACGGATTAGAGCACCGCACCGGCGGCGCTCATATTGACGAAGTTGCCGAGCACATGGACGATCTTGCTCTCACCTGCCAAGTGCCCGGGCGATGCCGGGAAACCTTCGATGCCAAGAAATTCGTCCAGCTCCGATCAGCTCACCTCGCGCTGGCCGTTGTCGCCGGCCGGGGTGCGCTTTCTGACGCCGCGGCCGCTGGTGGCGCAGCTCGCGGCCCATCCGCTGAGCCGCGATCTCTACCCGCTCGCGTTCGGCTATTACCCGCAGGCGGTCGACCACCACATGCAACGCCGTGCGCACGACACGCATCTGCTGCTCTATTGCAGCGGCGGACGGGGGGAACTGCAGCTGGACGGCGGCCATTATGCCATCGGCGCCGGCGACGCGCTGCTGCTACCGGCCGGGCTGGCGCACGCCTACCACAGCGACCGCGAGCAGCCGTGGACGGTGTTCTGGGTGCATTACGACGGCGGCGCCAGCGACGACTACAACCGCCACCTGGACGCCCGCCCGCTGCGCGCGGTCGGCGTGCAGCCGCCGCTGATCGCCGAATTCGAACAGCTGCTGGCGGTGGCCTGGACCGGCTTTTCGCTGCCACACCTGCTGCATGCGTCGGCGCGGCTGAAAGCGCTGCTGACCGGCATCGCCACCTACTCCGACGACACCCGCCTGCGCGGCCGCGCACCGCTCGACCTGGGCGCGCTGCAGCGCGTCATGCAGGCACGACTGGACCGGGATCTCGACCTGGAACAGCTCGCCGCCAGTGCCAACCTGTCGAAGTACCACTTCGCGCGCCGTTTCCGCGAGCTGACCGGGCAGGCGCCGATCCACTACTTCATCCAGATGAAGATGCAGCGCGCCTGCCAGCTGCTCGACACCACCGCGCTGTCGGTCAAGCAGATCGGCGCCGAGCTCGGCTATCAGGACCCGCTCTACTTCTCGCGGATATTCCGCCGTACCATCGGCCGCTCGCCGAGCGATTACCGCGCGCAGCGGTCGATCTGAATCGGAATCGCGCTCTGCCAATCTCAGAGGTCGTGCTGGCAGCCCGTGCCGTGAGTGCTTCCAGCACCGGCGCAAGTACATCCCTGTAGCCAGCGTCGGAGACGTCCTGTCTCCGACGCTGCTGAAAGCACTCACGGCACGGGCTGCTTCTGGCGATGTGCCAGATCCGGATTAAAAAAGCCGCCTCGCGGGCGGCTTTTCGAGGCATCGTGTCGATTACGCGAACGGATGCCGCAGCACGATGGTCTCGACCCGATCGGGGCCGGTCGAGATCAGGTCGATCGGCGCGCCGACCACCTGCTCGATGCGCTCGATGTAGGCGCGCGCACTGGCCGGCAGCTGGTCGAGGCTCTTCGCACCGAGCGTGCTCTCGCTCCAGCCCGGCACCTCTTCGTAGACCGGCACCAGCCCTTCGTAGTCCTCGGCGTCGATCGGCGCCGGCACGGCATTGCCGTTGCGGTCGGTGTAGCCGACGCAGAGCTTGACCACGTCGAGGCCGTCGAGCACGTCGAGCTTGGTCAGGCACAGGCCCGAGACGCTGTTGATGCGCACCGCCTGGCGCAGCGCCATCGCGTCGAACCAGCCGCAGCGGCGCGGTCGGCCGGTGGTCGAGCCGAACTCGTGCCCCTTCTCGGCCAGATGGCGACCGACGTCGTCGAACAGCTCGGTCGGGAACGGGCCGCCGCCGACGCGGGTGGTGTAGGCCTTGGTGATGCCGAGCACGTAGTCGAGGTAGAGCGGGCCGAAGCCGGAGCCAGTGGCGGTGCCGCCGGCGGTCGTGTTCGACGACGTGACGAACGGGTAGGTGCCGTGATCGATGTCGAGCAGCGAGCCCTGCGCGCCCTCGAACATGATGCGCTTGCCCTGCTCGCGATAGCCGTGCAGCAGCGAGGTGACGTCGGCCACCAGCGGCTTCAGCTGCTCGGCCATCCGCAGGCTGTCGTCGAGCGTCTTCTGGTAGTCGACGGCGGCGACCTTGAAATAGCTGGTCAGCACGAAGTTGTGGTACTCGAGCACCTCGCGCAGCTTGGTGGCGAAGCGGTCGGCGCAGACCAGATCGCCGAGGCGCAGACCGCGGCGCGCCACCTTGTCCTCATAGGCCGGGCCGATGCCGCGACCGGTGGTGCCGATCTTGGCCGCCCCCTTCGCGATCTCGCGCGCCTGATCGAGCGCGACGTGATAGGGCAGGATCAGCGGGCAGGCCGGGCTGATCCGCAGCCGCTCGCGCACCGGCACGCCGCTCTGTTCGAGCTTGGCGATCTCGGCCAGCAGCGCCTCCGGCGACAGCACCACGCCGTTGCCGATCAGGCACAGCACGTTGTCGCGCAGGATGCCGGACGGAATCAGGTGCAGCACCGTCTTCCGGCCCTCGATCACCAGCGTGTGGCCGGCGTTGTGGCCACCCTGGAAACGCACCACGGCATCGGCCTGATCGGTGAGCAGATCGACGATCTTGCCCTTGCCCTCATCGCCCCACTGGGTGCCGAGCACCACCACGTTCTTGTTCGTCGCCACGTTGTCCGGTCCTGCAATGAAACTGAATTCGAATCGGTGCGCCCGTCGCTCAGGCAGCGCTGCCCCTGGCAACGACGCACCAGCCGTCGGCACCGCGCACCAGCTCGCGATCGCACCCGACGGGCGCGGGCTGGCCCGGCAGTGCATTGATCACCCGTTCGCCGCGCGCGCGCAATGCCTGCACCGCGCGCCACAGCTCGACATCGTCGCTGGCCGGCGCCAGCACCGCGCCGCGTTCGTCGCCGTCGGCCTCGGCCGCCAGCGCGATCAGCGCCTTCAGGTCGGTGCTGAAGCCGGTGGCCGGCCGCGCGCGCCCGAACACCTCGCCGACATGGTCATAGCGGCCGCCATTGGCCACCGCCTGACCCCAGCCCGGCACCAGCGCCGCGAACACCAGCCCGGTGTGGTAGTGGTAGCCGCGCAGTTCGGCGAGGTCGAAGTAGAGCGCGACCTCCGGCATCCGCGCCTGCACCAGCGCCGCCACCGCGGCCAGCTCATCGATCGCGTCGAACACCGGCTGCGGCGCGCCGGCGAACGCTTCGCGCGCTCGCGCCAGCACATCGAGGTCGCCCTGCAGCTGCGCCAATGCCAGCAGCCACTGCCGCGCGCGCGCATCGGCCACGCACGCGACGGCGGCATTGATCTCACCGGTCGCCTTGCGCTGCAGCGCGTCGAACAGCTGCGCCTCGGCCTCGCCGTTCAGACCGGCAGCGGCGATCAGCGCGCCGTAGATACCGACATGACCGAGGTCGAGCGTGACACGGTCGAGGCCGGCGACGCGCAGCGTCTCCAGCATCAGCAGCACCACCTCGCCATCGGAGGCGAGGCCGGCATCGCCATAGAGTTCGGCGCCGATCTGGATCGGCGAGCGCGACGCCAGCACGCTCTTCGGCCGCGTGTGCAGCACGCTGCCGGCATAGCAGAGCCGCACCGGGCCGTCGCCGTGCAGGCTGTGGGCGTCGATGCGCGCCACCTGCGGTGTGATGTCGGCGCGGATGCCGAGGGTACGGCCGGTGAGCTGGTCGGTGACCTTGAAGGTGAGCAGATCGACGTCGCTGCCGAGCCCGACCAGCAGCGAATCGGTGAATTCGAGCAGCGGCGGCATCACCAGCTGGTAGCCCCAGCCGTCATAGAGGTCGAGCAGGCGGCGGCGCAGCTGCTCGGCGCGCGCGGCGCGCCCGGGCAACAGCTCCTCCACTCCGTCGGGTAGTAACCAGCGGTCGGCTGTGGTCATTGCTGAGAGTCCGCTACGGATGCCTTACCCAGTACGCCTGACGACATAGAGCAGCATGGCGCCAGCAACCATGCTGGCAAGCCCCAGCAGGCGCAGATGGCGCGGATCGATCCGCGCCAGCAGCGACACACCGGCCTGCCAGGCTCGCGGGTTCAGGAAGGGCAGCAGCCCTTCGATCACCAGCACCAGACAGAGCGCGGCCGCCAGATCCTGCCACATGGAATATCGCGCTCCGCCGTCGCCAACGCTGTCGTTCGAACACAGAAAATTTCCGGGAGAAATTCTTGACGTCGCCCCGGCGACGGTCCGCAGCGCGGCGGCCACGAATGGCACGCCACAAAAAAACCCGGGCTGCTCACATCCGGAGAGAGGCTGAAAGCCGGCTCCGGTGGCGCAGCGCGGGCCGCGGATGATAGCACAGACAACCTGCGCGGGCGCCGCCTCAGCGACCGCGCGAGCTGTTCAGATACTTGAAGAACTCCCCTTTCGGATCCAGCACCAGCAGGTCGGAACGCTCGCTGAAGCTGTCGCGATAGGCGTTGAGGCTGCGCACGAAGGCGTAGAACTCGGGGTCCTTGCCATAGGCCTGCGCGTAGATCGCCGCCGCACCGGCATCGCCCTCGCCGCGCAGCTTCTCGGCGTCGCGGTAGGCGTTGGCCTCGAGGATGGTCTTCTCGCGGTCGGCGCCGGCGCGGATCACCTCAGCCTGCTCGCGGCCGGTGGAGCGGTGCTCGCGCGCCTCGCGCTCACGCTCGGAGTTCATCCGCGCGTAGACCGACTCGCTGACACGGTCGGGCAGGTCGATACGCTTGACCCGCACATCGATCACCTCGACGCCGAACTCCTTGTTGGCGATGGTGTTGAGGTTGTCGACCAGCTCGGTCATCAGCAGGTCGCGCTCGCCGGAGACCACCTCGTGCATGGTGCGGCCGCCGAACTGGTCGCGCAGGCCGGTCTTGACCCGCCCCAGCAGGCGCGCCTGCGCGGTGACCTCGTCGCCACCGGTGGAGGTATAGAAGGTGGCCGTGTCCTTGATCCGCCACTTGGCGAAGAAGTCGACGTCGAGCGGCTTCTTCTCGATGGTCAGGAAACGCTCCGGCGGTGCGTCCAGCGTGATGATGCGGCCGTCGAACTTGCGCACCGAATGCATCCACGGAATCTTCACGTGCAGGCCGACCGGCACGTCGGCATTGACCACCTCGCCGAAGCGCAGCAGCACGGCGCGCTCGGTTTGTTTGACGATATAAAGGCTGTTGGCAGCGAGCAGGAGCAGCAGCACCGCAACGATCAGAACGCCAAATCCGCGATTACCCATCTCAGCGCCCCTCCCGGCCACGAACACGACTGTCGGTACGCAGCGACTGCATCTGGTCGCCGAGCAGCGGCACCTCGCCGCCAGCGGCAGCGCTGCCGGCACCGCCGGACGCGCCCTGCATCATCCGGTCGAGCGGCAGGTAGAGCAGATTGTTGCCGCCCTCGACGTCGACCATCACCTTGCTGCTGTTGCCGAGCACCGACTGCACCGCCTCGATGTAGAGACGGTTGCGCGTCACCTCGGGGGCCTTGCGGTACTCGACCAGCAGGTTCTCGAAGCGCGCCGCCTCGCCCTGCGCCCGTGCGATCACCTGCTCGCGGTAGGCGGCTGCCTCTTCGAGCTGACGCTGCGCGCGGCCGCGCGCTTCGGGAATGATCGAGTTGGCATAGGCCTCGGCCTCGTTCTTCAGCCGCTCGCGGTCTTCCTTGGCGCGGGTGACGTCGTCGAACGCCTCCTGCACCTGCGCCGGCGCGTGCGCCTCCTCGATGTTGACCTTGGCGACGAGGATGCCGGTGCGGTAGCTGTCGAGGTACTGCTGCAGCCGCTGCTGCACGTCGGCCGCGATCTGCTCGCGCTCGACGGTGATGACCTGATCCATCGTCGCGCTGCCGACGACGTGGCGCAGCGCGCTCTCCATCGCCTGTTCGAGGCTGGCCTCGGGCTGTTTCACCTGCAGCATGAAATCCTCGACGCGGGCGACGGTGTACTGCACCGAGATCGCCACGTCGACGATGTTCTCGTCCTCGGTCAGCATCTTCGAGCGGTGGCTCAGCGAGCGCACCCGGGTGACGTTTTCCTTCGTCACCTGATCGACCATCGGCCAGTTCCAGTGCAGACCGGGCTGCACCGTCTCCAGATAGCGGCCGAGCCGCAGCACCACTGCGCGCTCCTGCTGGTCGACCTGGTAGAAACCGAGCGCGGCGTAGACCAACGCGATCACCACCAGCGCGATGACCAGCACGGGGCCACCGCCGCCGCGCTCACTGCCACTGCCGCCGCCACCGGAGCTCTTGCCACCGAAAATGGCATTGAGCCGCTCCTGCAGCTTCTTCAGCGCCTCATCCAGATCGGGCGGCCCCTGGTCGCGACCGCCGCCACCCCACGGGTCTTTCTGGTTGCCGCCGCCGGGCTCGTTCCAGGCCATGAGTGTCTCCGTTGCCAAAACATCTGTGTGTCGTACATCTGCGTGTCGCGCGCACCATGCAGGCGCGAAGCGCGCGCAGTCTACCAAAGATTGCCGGAAGCTCCGCCGCGCGTCGTTCAGGCGGCGCCGAGCCACTGCTGCGGGTCGATGCCCGCCGCGTGCGCGATGCGATTGAAGTCGGCGCGCGGCAGATTGATCTGCAGCGCCACGCTGCCGTCGTCGAGCAGCCGCTCGGTGCGCACGGCGCCGGCGGCGAACAGCTGCGCCCGCACCTTGCCCATCGCGCCGGAGAGCACCACCTCGCCGCGCACGACGTCGCGGCCGAGGCGTTCGGCCAGCGCCTGTTTCAGCAGGTCGAGCCCCTGTGCATTCAGCGCCGATACCCAGACCCGCTGCGGCACGCCGTGCTCGTCGCGATCGATGCGCGGCGCCATCTGCAGCAGGTCGCATTTGTTGTAGACGTCGAGCCGCGCGATGTCGGCGGCACCGATCTCGTGCAGCACATCGATGACGTGTTCGATGTTGGCGTCGCGCTCGTCGGCCGCCGCATCGACGACGTGCAGCAGAAGATCGGCGCTGGCCGCCTCTTCAAGCGTGGCGCGGAACGCCTCGACCAGTTTGTGCGGCAGGTGGCGGATGAAGCCGACGGTGTCGGCCAGCACGATCGGGCCGACGTCGGGCAGCGGCAGCCGGCGCAGCGTCGGGTCGAGCGTCGCGAACAGCTGGTCGGCGGCGTAGACCGACGCGTCGGTCAGCGCGTTGAACAGCGTCGACTTGCCGGCATTGGTGTAGCCGACGATCGACACCATCGGCAGCTCGGCGCGGCGGCGCGCGCGGCGCCCCTGCTCGCGCTGCGCGCGCACCTTTTCCAGACGGCGGTTGATGGTGGAGATGCGATGGCGCAGCAGACGGCGGTCGGTTTCGAGCTGCGTCTCGCCGGGGCCGCGCAGGCCGATGCCGCCCTTCTGCCGTTCGAGGTGAGTCCAGCCGCGCACCAGCCGCGTCGACATGTGCTGCAGCTGTGCCAGCTCGACCTGCAGCTTGCCCTCATGGGTGCGCGCGCGCTGGGCGAAGATGTCGAGGATCAGGCCGGTGCGGTCGAGCACGCGGCACTGCAGCTCTTTTTCGAGGTTGCGCTCCTGGCTCGGCGACAGCGCGTGATTGAACAGCACCAGCTCGGCGCCGTGCTCGGCCACCGCCGCGCGCACCTCTTCGAGCTTGCCGCTGCCGATGAACAGACGGGCATCGGCACGTGCGCGCTGACCGGCGATGAACGCCACCGGCTCGCCACCGGCGGAGCGCACCAGCTCCTCGAATTCCGCGGGGTCTTCGTTGTCCGCGCGCCCCGACAGCTCCAGATGCACCAGCACCGCGCGTTCGCCGGCTCTGGGACGCTCAAACATGGAGGCGCTCAGACATCGTGCCGTTCAGGCACCGGGGACGTTCGGACAGCAACCGTGACCTCAGGGGGAATCAGCTTTCGTCGCCGCCTTCCTGCTCGCCGTTCGGCGACTGCATCGGCAGGCGCACGACACGCGACGGAACGACGGTGGAAATGGCGTGCTTGTAGACCATCTGGCTGACGGTGTTCTTCAGCAGCACGACGAACTGGTCGAACGACTCGATCTGGCCCTGCAGCTTGATGCCGTTGACCAGATAGATCGAAACGGGAATGCGCTCCTTGCGCAGAATGTTCAGGTAAGGGTCTTGTAGCGTGTGCCCCTTCGACATTTTCGTTATCTCCTGGAGATGTAGACCCCAACCATCGGGGCCAATCAATGAAAGGCGACTGAGAGAGGTTTCAATCTGTCGGACCGTTGATCTGATACGCACCACCGATCCGTGCGAATCGATAGGACCGCCACGCGGCGGGTCGGTTCAGCGGCCGGCGCGGCAATCATGCGAAATGTGCATGACGACCCCGCCGCAAAAGACAGGCGCCGAGTATACCGCAACGCCCCCGGCCTTCAGAGAGCGTTGTCAAGATATTTGCGCGCCGCGTCGACCGGGTCACCGCCCGCCTCCGGACCGACCAGTTTCTGGCACTCGTCGGTCAGCAGCCAATGCAGATCGGGCCACTGCCGCAGCCACGTGAACTGGCGTTTGGCCAGCTGCCGGGTCGCGGCGATGCCCTTTTCCGGCAGCTCGTCCACAGCCAGCTCGCCGTCGAGCACCGCCCACGCCTGGCGGTAGCCGACGGCGCGGATCGACGGCAGGTCCGGGTGCAGGTCGCCGCGCCGGTAGAGGCACTCGACCTCGGCCATGAAACCGTCGGCCAGCATCTGCCGGAAACGCGCGGCAATGCGCGCATGCAGCACCGCGCGTTCGGCCGGCGCGATCGCCAGCTGCAGCAGCCGGTGCGACGGTGCCGGGGTCTCACCGGCGCGCTGCAGCGCGCTGAACGGTTGGCCGGTCAGCCGACACACCTCCAGCGCGCGCTGGATCCGCTGCGAATGGTTCGGATGGATGCGCGCCGCGGCGTCGGGGTCGAGCCGCGCCAGCTCGGCGTGCAGCGCCGGCCACCCCCGCGCCGCCGCCTCGGCTTCGATGGCGCGGCGCAGCTCGGGGTCGGCCGCCGGCATCGGCCCGAGGCCCTCACGCAACACCTTGAAATAGAGCATGGTGCCGCCGACCAGCAGCGGCAGGCGGCCGCGCGCGGTGATGTCGGCCATCGCACGCAGCGCATCGTTGCGGAATTGCGCCGCCGAATAAGCCTCGGCCGGGTCGCGGATGTCGATCAGATGGTGCGGCACCCGCGCCTGCTCGGCCGCGGTCGGCTTGGCGCTGCCGATGTCCATGCCGCGATAGACCTGCGCCGAATCGACGCTGACGATCTCGAACGGATAGTGGTCGCACAGCGCCATCGCCAGCGCGCTCTTGCCGGAGGCAGTGGGGCCGAGCAGGCAGACGGCGGGCGGCAGCGGCGCCATCAGCGGCCCCGGAGAAACAGCTTGTCGAGATCGGTCAGCCCGAGTTGCACCCAGGTCGGCCGGCCATGGTTGCACTGGCCGCTGCGCTCGGTCTCTTCCATGTCGCGCAGCAGTGCGTTCATCTCCGGCAGCGTCAGCCGACGGTTGGCGCGCACGGCAGAGTGGCAGGCCATCGTCGCCAGCAGCTCGTTGACGCGCGCCTCGATGCGGTCGGAGGTGCCGAATTCCAGCAGGTCGGCGAGCACGTCGCGCACCAGCTGCTCGACGTCGGCATCGCGCAGCTGCAGCGGCACCTCGCGGATCAGCAGCGTCTCCGGGCCGGCGCGCTGCAGCCGCAGGCCGAGCGACGCGAACAGTTCGGCACACTCGTCGGCGCAGTCGGCCTCGCGCGTGCTGACCGCCAGCGAGCGCGGCACCAGCAGCGGCTGCGAGCGGATGCCGGCCTCAGCCCAGGCGCATTTCATCCGCTCGTAGGTGATCCGTTCGTGCGCGGCGTGCATGTCGACCAGCACCAGCCCGTGCGCGTTCTCGGCCAGGATGTAGATGCCGGCCAGCTGCGCCAGCGCATAGCCGAGCGGCGGCGCCTCGCTGTCGGAGGCGGGCGCCATGGTCGTCGGCTCGGCAGCCGTTGTCGGCGCGCGGTACAGCGATTCGAACGCCGCCAGCTGCTCGCGCACCTGCTGCGGCTCGACCGCCGCCGGCCGGTAGCTGCGCACCGGCAGCTGCAGACCGACCTGCACCGGCGCCGGCTCGGCCGACACCGGCTCGGCGCCACGCGGCTCCTGCGACGGCAGCTGATCGGCCGGCCGCACCTCGGCCAGCGCGCGGTGCAGGCTGCGGAACAGGAAGTCGTGCACGCTGCGGCCGTCGCGGAAACGCACCTCATGTTTGGTCGGGTGCACGTTGACGTCGACATTGCCGGGGTCGAGTTCGAGGTAAAGGACGAAGGCCGGATGGCGACCGTGGAACAGCACGTCCTGAAATGCCTGCCGCACGGCGTGGCCGACCAGCTTGTCGCGGATGGCGCGGCCGTTGACGTAGAAGTGCTGCATGTCGGACTGGCTGCGCGAGAAGGTCGGCAGCGCCACCCAGCCCCACAGGTGCAGATCGCCGGCGCGGCTCTCGATCGCCACCGCGTTGTCGATGAAGGCCGGGCCACAGACGGCAGCGACCCGTCGCTCGCGTTCGATATCCGAGCCGCAGGCGCGCAGTCCGAGCACGACGCGCTCGTTGTGGCGCAGGTTGAAGCCGACGTCGAAGCGCGACAGCGCGAGGCGCCGCACCATCTCCTCGATGTGGCCGAATTCGGTCTTCTCGGCGCGCAGGAACTTGCGCCGCGCCGGCGTGTTGAAGAACAGGTCGCGCACCTCGACGGTGGTGCCGCGCGGGTGCGGCGCCGGCTCCAGCACGACATCCATGTCGCGCCCCTCGCTGCGCGCGGACCAGCCCTGACCGGCGTCGTCGCTGGCGTTCGAGGTCAGCGCGAGGCGCGACACCGAGCTGATCGACGCCAGCGCCTCGCCGCGGAAACCGAGGCTGCCGACCCGCTCCAGATCCTCCAGTTCGCGAATCTTCGAGGTCGCGTGGCGCGCCAGCGCCAGCGTCAGGTCGTCGCGCTCGATGCCGCCGCCGTCGTCGCGCACGCGCAGCAGCCGCGCGCCACCGGCCTCGACGTCGATATCGATGCGGCGCGCGCTGGCATCAAGGCTGTTCTCGAGCAGCTCCTTGACCACCGACGCCGGGCGCTCGACCACCTCGCCGGCGGCGATCTGGTTGGCGAGACGGGGGCTGAGCAGCTGGATGCGGGACATGCGGAAACGCCGGCGACGAGCGGAGGCGGCGAGTTTACCGGCGCCGGCCGGGGCGGTCGATCAACGGTGGTCAGCCTTCGGTGGGAATCACCAGCGTCTTGCCGGCCAGCAGCGGCGCGTTGGCGGCGAGGTTGTTGTGCTGGCGCAGCGCGCTCATCGATACGCCGTACTGCTGCGCGATCTGCGACAGCGTGTCGCCGGGCACGACGAGGTGGCGGCTATCGGCCGCGGTGGCGACAGGCTGCCGGCTGCGCCTGACCGAGGCGAGGTAGGTATCCGGCGGCGGAGTGTCGCTGAAATGACGATGGATGCCACGGAAGATCGCCTGCGCCATCTGCCGCTGATAGGCCGGCGTCGACAGCTTGCGCGCCTCCTCCGGGTTCGAGATGAAGCCGGTCTCGACCAGGATCGACGGCGTGTCGGGCGATTTCAGCACCATGAAGCCGGCCTGCTCGACGCGGCGGCTGTGCAGCCGGGCGATGCCGCCCATCGAATTGAGGACGTGATGGCCGACCTTCATGCTGGCGTCGATGCTGGCGTTCATCGACAGGTCGGTCAGCACTTTCAGCAGGTGTTCGTCCTTGCCCTGCGTGGAGACGCCGCCGATAGCGTCGACCTTGTTCTCGCTCTTGGCCAGGAACGCCGCCATCGTGCTGGTGGCGCCGCGGTCGGAGATCGCGAACACCGAGGCGCCGCGCGCCTGCGGGCTGGTGAAGGCGTCGGCGTGGATCGACACGAACAGATCGGCCTGCGCCTTGCGCGCCAGATCACGGCGCGTCTGCAGCGGCAGGAACACATCGCCACTGCGGGTCAGCACCGGCTTGTAGCCGCGCTCGCGCTCCAGCAGCGCCGCCAGCTCGCGCGCAATGGCCAGCACCACCTGCTTCTCATGGATGCGGCCGGGGCCGATCGCGCCGGTGTCCTTGCCGCCGTGGCCGGCGTCGATGGCGATGACGACATCGCGCTGGCCGCTGGCGACCTTGACCGCGCGCGGTACCGGCGCGGCTTGCGCGACAGGCGCGGCGGCCGGTTTCGCCGCCGGTGCCGCCGCCGGTGCCGGAGCCGCCGCTGCGCCGCCCTGCAGATCGACGACCAGCCGGCTCCCTTCGAGCGCGACGGTCGGGCGGGTGGCGGCGGTGAGATCGAAGACGAGGCGCAGGTCGCGGCCGTTGCGGATGCCGCTGCGAATCTTCTGGACGGTGCCGCCGCGCTGATCGAGCGGCGCCTTCAGGGCGGTGCCCTGCAGATCGACGACGACGCGGTGCGGGTTGGCCAGTGTCTGCCAGGTGTACTTGGTCGGTGCGGTCAGCTCGATGACGACGCGGGTGACGTCGGCGCCGCTCTGCACGGCGACGCCGACCACCTGACCGGCGGCGGCGACACCGCTCACCCCGGCGAGCAGCAGGGACAGCAGCAGCGCAGAAAGTGAACGACTGATCTTAGGCATGGCGCGAAGAATAGCCGACAGTCTTTTGAAATTACTACTGTTTTTATCAAAAGCTCAGCTGATTTTTGCGAGCAGCGCCAGACCCCGTGCCGACCGCGCCTCGACCCGCACCCTCCGGCCATCGCCAACTGTTTGAATTTCAACCACTAAATCAGCTTCCGGCAGGTGGCCGATACCGCGCTGCGGCCACTCGACGAGGCACAGCGAACGGCCGTCGAAGTAGTCGCGAACTCCCATGAACTCCAGCTCTTCGGGGTCGTGCAGCCGGTACAGGTCGAAGTGCCAGGCCTTCAGCCCCGGCAGGTCGTAAGGCTCGACCAGCGTATAGGTCGGGCTCTTGACGGCACCGATGTGGCCGAGCGCCCGCAGCAGGCCACGGCACAGCGTGGTCTTGCCGGCGCCGAGATCGCCTTCGAGCCAGATGACGCCGCCGTCGCGGCAGATGGCGGCCAGCTCGGCGCCGAATGCCTCGGTGGCGTCGGCATCGGCCAGGTCGCGGACGATCGCGTCGCTCATCGCGGGTTGGCCAGCCGCTGCAGGTGGAGGATCAGGTCGGTGGCGAGCAGGCCGCGCTCGCCGGCAGCCTCCGCCGCCAGATCGGCGGCGCGGCCGTGCAGGCAGGTACCCAAACGAGCAGCGTCGCCGACAGTGAGATGTTGTGCCAACAGACCGCCGAGCACGCCGCTGAGCACATCGCCCATGCCGCCGCTGGCCATGCCGGGGTTGCCGTAGGGGCAGACCGACACCGACTCGCCGTCGGAGACCAGCGATCCGCTCCCCTTCAGGACGACGGCGCCGCCGAAGCGCTGTTGCAGCGCGCGCGCGGCGGCGAAGCGGTCGCGGCCGAGTGTCGCCGTGTCGCTGCCGAGCAGCCGCGCCGCCTCTCCAGGGTGTGGTGTCAGCAGCCAGTCGTCGCGGCGCGGCGGTGACAGTCGGGCCAGCAGGTTCAGTGCGTCGGCATCGACGACCAGAGGCAGGTTCGACGCCAGCGCGGCGGCGAGCAACTGCTCACTCCAACTGCCCTGGCCGAGGCCCGGGCCGATGACGACGGCGGTGGCGCGCGCCAGCAGTGGCGCCAGCTCCTGACCTGAACGGACCGCGTGCGCCATCACTTCGGGGCGACGCGCCAGGAAGGCCGGCAGGTGCTCGGCGCGGGTGGCGCAGCTGACCAGCCCGGCGCCAAGCCGGCCGGCGGTCTCGGCCGCCATCAGCACGGCACCGCCGAAACCGTGGTCGCCGCCAATCACCAGCAGGTGGCCGAAGTGGCCCTTGTGGGCATCGCGGTCGCGGCGCGGCAGCAGCCGGTTCAGATCAGTGAGATCGAGCCGGTGTGACGCCGGCACCACCTGCGCCAGCAGTTTGGCCGGCAGCTGCAGGTCGTCGAACAGCAGCTCGCCGCAGCGGGCCGGGCCGCGGCCGGTCAGCAGCCCCTGCTTGAGAGCGATGAAGGTGACGGTCAGGTCGGCGCGCACGGCAATGCCGAGCTCGCTGCCGGTGTCGCTGCACAGGCCGGACGGGATGTCGACCGCCAGCACCGGCAGGCCGGCATCGTTGATCGCCGCGATGGCATCGGCAAACGGCGCACGCACGTCACCACCGAGGCCGGTGCCGAGCAGCGCGTCGACGATGACGCCCTGTTTCAATTCACCGGCATCGAACAGCCGGCCCGTCACCCCCTCGCGCTCAGCCATCCGTTTCGCCAGCAGCGCGTCGCCGCCGATCTTCGCCGCATCACCGACCTGCCACAGCGACACCGGAATGCCGCGCGCGCGCGCCAGCGCGGCGATGACGAAGCCGTCGCCGCCGTTGTTGCCGGTGCCGCAGCAGACGTGAACATGCTCGACCTCGGGCCAGCGCCGCAGCAGCGCGGCGAAGGCGGCGCGGCCGGCGCGCTGCATCAGGTGCGCGCCCGGAATGCCGAGCTGCTCGATCGCGAGCCGGTCGAGCTCGCGACTGCCGGCGGCCGTATGTAGTGAGACGGGCAGTGCGGTGGGCAGCGTCGATGTCATGTGATCGCGAGGGCCGACAGGAAATGCGCGGCATTCTGGCAGAATTGCCGCTCCGGCCACAGGGCGCGCCCAATGAGCAGTGCATGAGCATCGACCCCGCCGCGTTCGCGCAGACCATCAAGGCGTGGGGGCGCGAACTCGGTTTCCAGCAGATCGCCATCACCGGCGTCGAGCTCGGCGAGCACGCCGAGCGCCTGCGCGCGTGGATCGAACGCGGCTTCCACGGCGAGATGGCCTACATGGAGGCGCACGGCGACAAGCGCTGGCGCCCCGACCAGCTGGAGCCGGGCACGCTGCGCGTGATCAGCGCGCGCATGGATTACCTGCCGGAAGCGCAGGACGCGCAGCAGGTGCTCGACGATGCCGAACTCGGCTATGTGTCGCGCTATGCGCTCGGCCGCGATTACCACAAGCTGATGCGCAAGCGGCTGGCGCAGCTCGGCGACCGTATAAAGGAAGAGCTGGCGCCGCATCATTACCGCGCCTTCGTCGACAGCGCGCCGGTGCTGGAGCGCGCGCTGGCGCAGAAGGCCGGCCTCGGCTGGATCGGCAAGAACACGATGCTGATCAACCGCGGTGCCGGTTCGTGGTTCTTCCTCGGCGAGATCTACACCGACCTGCCGTTGCCGATCGACGCCGCCTATGAAGAAGAGCATTGCGGCCGCTGCCGCGCCTGCATCGACATCTGCCCGACGCAGGCGATCGTCGCGCCGTATCAGGTCGATGCGCGCCGCTGCGTCTCCTACCTGACGATCGAACTGAAAGGAGCGATTCCCGAGGAGCTGCGCCCGCTGCTCGGCAACCGCATCTACGGCTGCGATGACTGCCAGCTGGCCTGCCCGTGGAACCGCTTCGCGCAGCTCTCCGGTGAAAACGACTTTCAGCCGCGGCATGCGCTCGACGGCGCGCAGCTGGTCGAGCTGTTCGGCTGGAGCGAGGCGGAGTTTCTGCAAAGAACGGAGGGGTCGGCGATTCGCCGTATCGGCTATCAGCGCTGGTTGCGCAATATAGCCGTGGCGTTAGGGAATGCGCCGTTCAGCGAGCGAGTCATCGCGGTGCTCCAGCGTCACCTGGGTGGCGATGATCTGGTTGCCGAGCATGTCGCGTGGGCACTGCGGCAGCAGCTTGCGAAGAGACCAATAGCGGTCGGTTGAGTTGCGAGAGGATCTTTCTCTGCCCTGCTGACGTCAGTGCAGGCAGATCATGCCCATCAAAACCCTTCGTCATTCTGCGCGCAGCGAAGCGCAGTCGCAGAATCCACTGTCACTGCACATACCCGAATGGATTCCGCGACTTCGCGCGGAATGACATGACATCCAAGGGGTTACTGAACCGGCACCGCCGCTGGAGCGCCGTGTGGGGGAGGTCTCTCCAGCATCGTCGGTGACAGGACGTCACCGACGAAGGCTAGAGCCGGCCCCGTGAGCAAAGCGAACGTTTTGGGTCTAGGGATGTACTTGCGCCGGTGCTGGAGAGACCTCCCCCACGCGGCGCCGCACCGAAGAGCAGGCGTACCGCAGCCTCAGCTCAACTTCAAAAAATGCTCCCGGTAATAGCGCAACTCGGAAACCGACTCGCGAATATCGTCCATCGCCAGATGCGAAGCCGATTTGCTGAAACCGCCGACCAGATCGGGCCGCCAGCGCTTGACCAGCTCCTTCAGCGTCGACACGTCGAGATTGCGGTAATGGAAGAAGCGCTCCAGCTCCGGCATCTCGCGCGCGAGGAAACGGCGGTCCTGACAGATGCTGTTGCCGCACATCGGCGACTTGCCGGCCGGCACGTATTTCGACAGGAACTCGATCGTCGCCAGCTCGGCCTCGCGCGGCGACGTGGTGCTGCCGCGCACGCGCTCGGTCAGACCCGACTGGCCGTGCTGGCGCGTGTTCCACTCGTCCATCCGTGCCAGCACGCTGTCGGGCTGGTGCACGGCGAACACCGGCCCCTCGGCGAGGGTGTTCAGCTCGCTGTCGGTGACCAGCGTGGCGATCTCGATGATGCTGTCGTTGTCGGGATCGAGACCGGTCATCTCGAGGTCGATCCAGATCAGGTTGAGGTCGCTTTTCATCGGGAGTCACCACATCGAAGGAGGGGGAATGGGAGAAGCGAAAACAGCGCGCCTCCCCTGTGAAGACGGTGGATTGTAGCAAGCGTTCCGCGATAATGACGGGCGCCCTCCCCCACCCCGCGAGCAGACCCGATGCCCCACCGCCGGTTCCAGCACTGATGGCCAAACGCCGACTCAGCGAACAGCAGACACGCCGTATCCGCGATCAACAGAGCCGCCGCGCCCGCCGCGCGGTGGAGGGCGAAACCCGCAGCGACAGTGATCTCGGCCCCGAGCAGCCGGGCCTCGTCATCTCGCACTTCGGCGCGCAGCTCGACGTCGAGGCGCTGGAGGGCGAGCGGCGCGGCAGCGTCATCCGCTGCCGGCTGCGCGCCAACCTCGACGCGCTGGTGACCGGCGACCGCGTCGTCTGGCAGCCGCGCGCGGGCGGTGACGACGGCATCGTCGTCGCCAGCCTCGAACGCCACTCGCTGCTGTCGCGCCCCGACGCCCACTCCGGCGCGCCGCGGCCGGTGGCCGCCAACATCGACCAGCTGCTCGTCGTCATCGCGCCGCGACCGGAACCGTTCGCCAACCTGATCGACCGCTACCTCGTCGCCGCCGAGGCGAGCGGCATCGAGCCGATCCTGCTGCTGAACAAGAGCGACCTGCTCGACGACGGCACCATCGACGAGCGTGAGCGCAGCGCGCTCGAAACGCTGCTCGCCACCTACCGCGACATCGGCTACCGCGTGCTGCGTGCATCGACCGTGGCGTGCGGCTCCCGGCAACATGGCCTCGACGAACTGCGCGCGCTGCTGACCGGTCGCATCAGCGTGTTCGTCGGCCAGTCCGGCGTCGGCAAGTCGTCGCTGATCTCGGCATTGCTGCCGGGCGAGGAGATACGGATCGGCGAGCTGTCGCAGGCCGTCACCAAGGGCCGCCACACGACGACGACGGCGCGGCTGTTCCACCTTCCCGATGGCGGCGACCTGATCGACTCACCCGGCATCCGCGAATTCGGCGTCGGCCACCTGACGCGCGACGACATCGAGGCCGGCTTTCGCGAACTGCGGCCACTGCTCGGCCGCTGCCGCTTCCGCAACTGCCGCCACGAAGCCGAACCGGGCTGCGCCGTGCGCGAGGCCGAACAGCTCGGTGCCCTGACGCCGCGACGCAGCACCAGCCTGCGCGCGCTGCTGGCCGAAGCCGGCGACGACTGACGCGGGCCGCCGCCCCGGTTGCAGCTTCGGCGCCAGCGCCTAGGCTTTGCGCACATCATCGCGACCGCGCCCACTGGAGACCCGATGCCCGCGTCCGCCGCCAACCACAGCACCCGGCCGCGCAGCCTCGACCGCTGGCTCAACGACCTGGCCGCGCTGCTGCCACCGGTCGACCCGGCGGTGCGCGCGCTGGTGCTGGAGGAGCTCGACTCGGGCCTCGGCGGCGCCGCCAAAGTGGCGCAGCTGCTCGAACGCGACCCGGTGCAGGCGCTGCTGGTACTGCGCGCCGCCAACCGCGCGCTGGCCAGACACGGCCGCGACGCCGCCACGCTCGAACACGCCATCGCCCTGCTCGGCAGCGACAAGACCCGCGCCCAGCTCGCCGCCGCGCCCGCCATCGACCCTGACCACCCGCTGACGCCGGACTACCGCCAGGCCGTGCTGCGCAGCCAGCACGCAGCGTGGCAGGCGCGGCTGTGGGCCGAGGGCAGCGGCCGCTGGCACCCGGAGGAGATCTACTGGGCGACGCTGCTGGCCGGCGCGCCACTGTGGCTGCTGTGGATGGAGGCCGGCGACGCGATGCGCGAGCTGGAGCTGCGCCGCGCCCGCCGCCAGCCGCGCGGCGCCGCCGTGCAGAAGCAGCTGCTCGGCACCACCATCGACGCCATCGCCGCCGGCCTGACCACACGCTGGCAACTGCCGGAGGCGAGCCGCGCCAGCTGGAACCGCGACCAGGCCGGCACACCGCGCGAATGGGCCATGCTGGCCTCCGCCTCCCGCCTCGACGACCCGCCGGTGGTGCCCGACGGACGCCTCAACGACCTGACCCACCACCCCGGCCTGATCGTCGCCGTCGCCAATGTACTGGCCGACGCCAGCGACTGGGACTGGGACTCGCGCCGCACCGAGCGGCTGTTCGCGATCGCCGCCTGCGCCTGTCGCCGGCCGCTGTCGACGCTGCTCGACTACGGCCACCGCGCCGCCGCCGCCTTCAGCCGCGCCGCCGTCGCCAACGACATCGCCCAGGGGCTGCTGCTGCCGGCCAGCCGGCTGCTGTGCCACTGGCGCCAGCGCGACCTGCTGGTACCACCGCCGGCAACCCCGAGGATCGATGCCCCGGCGGCGACGGCGCGCAGCGACGCCGGCCCGGCGCTGTTCGCCGCGACGCTGACACGGCTGCAACAGCCACAGCAGCTGGCATCGGCGCGCGAGGCGCTGGCGCTGGCGCCACCGGCACTGTGCCGCGGCGCCGGCCTGCGCCGCGCCGCCGTGCTGGCGCTGCGCCGCGGCAATCGCGAGCTGCAGACACTGGTCAGCAACGGCTGCGGCGCCAACGATGCCCTGCGCCAGCTGCTGCTGGCGGTCGAGGACAACCCGCTGTTGACGCAGCTGCTGGAACGGCCGTTGTGCCTGACGCTCGATGCCGGCAACCGCGACCGCTTCCTGAAACACCTGCCGGCACTGCACGCCGCCGCCGGCTGCGACGCCTTCGCGCTGATGGCGCTGTTCGCCGGCACCCGCCCGCTGGCGCTGCTCTACGCCGACGCCGGCGGTGCCGAACTGTCGACCGAACAGCGCAACCAGTTCCGCCAGCTCGGCACACAGCTCAGCGCCACGCTGGCGGAACTGATGAAGCGTGGCGGCTGAGCGCCGCGCCCCGTTCGCTTCCCCACCCGCTACAATCGCCGCCCCATCGCCAGCCAGCCCCGACGAGGAGCCCCCGTGAAGCTGCTGTTCATCCTGTTCCAGTACGTCGTGCCGCAACACGCGCTGTCCCGGCTCGTCGGCTGGCTCGCCGCCAGCGAGCTCCCGTGGCTGAAGAACCGCCTCATCGACCTGTTCCGGCGCCGCTTCGACGTCGACATGCGCCAGGCGCTGGAAGAAGAGCCGCACGCCTACCCGAGCTTCAACGCCTTCTTCACCCGCGCGCTGAAACCGGACGCGCGCCCGCTCGACGCCGACCCCGCTGCCGTGCTGTGCCCGGCCGACGGCGCCGTCAGCCAGATCGGCGTGCTCGACGGCGGCGCCATCCTGCAGGCGAAGGGGCAACACTACTCGGCGCAGCGGCTGCTCGGCGGCGACGCCGCGCTGGCGACGCAGTTCGACGGCGGCAGCTTCGCCACCATCTATCTGTCGCCGCGCGACTACCACCGCGTGCACATGCCGTTGGCCGGCAAACTGACGCGCACGCTGTACGTGCCGGGCGATCTGTTCTCGGTCAACCAGACCACCGCCGACAACGTACCGGAGCTGTTCGCGCGCAACGAGCGGCTGGTCTGCCTGTTCGACACCGAGGCCGGGCCGATGGCGGTGGTGCTGGTCGGCGCGATGATCGTCGCCGGCATCGACACCGTCTGGGCCGGCCCGGTGGCGCCGCTCGGTCGCCGCGTTATCGACACCGGTTTCGCCGCGCCGCCGGCGCCGGTCGAGCTGGCGCGCGGCGCCGAACTGGGCCGTTTCCGGCTCGGCTCGACCGCCATCGTGCTGCTACCGCGCGGCGCCGCCGCGTGGCGCTCCGACATCGCCGCCGGCAGCGCGGTGACGATGGGCAGCGCGCTCGGCCACCTGCTGCCGCGCTGACACCACCGTCGCGGCGCGCACGGGCAGATCGCGCCCCCCCTGCTAGACTGCAACAACGCGCTGCACCGCCGGGCGGAGGCCGACGACAGCCCTCCGCTCGCGCCATCGGGCGCCGCCACCGAGCCACCGCGCCCCGACCGCCGACACGAGAGCATGAGCCAGCCTCCCACCCTCCAACTGGAACTGCCGATTCAGGAGCTGGATGCACCGACCCTGTTCGCGCCGAGCGCGGACGCCGTGGCTGCATGGGTGGAAACACTGCCGAAGGCCAATCTCGGGCAGAGCACGCGCGCGCTCTACACCGCCATCAATGAACTGAACCGCGTGCGGCTGACGCCGGGGCGCCGCTTCGAGTTGCTGGAGCAGCTGCGGCCGGCGATCGAATTCGTCGCCGGCGGTTTGCGCCGCCACTACCTGAGCCAGCCGATCCCGCTGCCGGAACAGCCGAAGAAGGTGGCACAGCTGGCACACGAACTGTTCGCCCAGCTCGCCGCCGGCTATGCGCTGTGCGCGAACGCGATCCTGCGGCCGACGCGCCCGGCCGAGGTCGCCAACCCGGAGCAGACGCTGGCCATCGTGCTGCACCGCGCCATCACCGCCCACACCATCAACCTGCTGCGCAGCTGCGAGCTCTACCGCCGGCCGGCCGCCGGCTGCTGGCACGCGCTGCACCAGCTGGCCCGCAACGGCTGGCGGCTCGGGCTCGAACAACGCCGCGTCGACGACCGCCAGCACGGCGACGGTACGCTGGAGAGCGCCTACCTGCGCGCACTGCTGCTCGGTTCGGCCAAGACCCACCAGCTGCGTCAGGAGGAGATGGGACGGCTGTTCCAGCGCCTCGTCGAGTGGAGCCGCATGGTGACGCTGTGCGGCCCGAGCGAAGGACTGTTCGCGATCGACCCGGACGACGACGGCGGCCCGGTATTTCTGAGCTTCTGCCAGCCGGAACCGCACTGGCTCGGCTTCGACACCCGCGCGCTGGCCGAATACCTCAACGAAAGACTCGCCGACCAGCGCGCGCAGGCCGCCGCCAGCGGCTCACCGCTGACCGCCAACGGCGATTTTCCGACCAGTCTGCTGGTCCACCTGATCCACGGCTGGAGCACCGCCAGCAGCCGCAACTTCCTGCGCATCGAACGCAGCGAGCAGATCGAGATCGCGCTCGGGCTGACCGCCGCCCACCACTTCCTCGCCGGCGGCCTCGATTTCCAGCGTCTGCTCGGCGGCCGCAGCCGGCCGCTGCTGGCGCGCGAGGAGAACCCGTTCCTGCGCCAGAGCGCGCCGACGCACCGCGACAAGGCGCGCCAGTGGGACGTCTGGGACAGCCCCTACCGCAATACCGGTGGCACCACCCATGTGTCGCTGGAGAGCATCGACTACGACATCAAACGCCACACCGACAAGAGCCCACCGCCGGCCCAGCGCGACAGCGACCGCTTCCGCAGCCACCGCGTGCAGACCGTCAACCTGTCGCCCGGCGGCTACTGCCTGCGCTGGCCGCCGGAGTGCCCGACCCAACTGCGCACCGGCGAGATCGTCGGTCTGCGCGAGGCCAACGCCGAGCGCTGGAGCATCGGCGCCGTGCGCTGGGTGCACATGCGCGGCGACGAGCCGCACCTCGGCGTCGAGATGCTGTCGCCGAGCGCGGCGCCGTATGGCGCGCGCGTGATCCAGACCAGCGGCGGCAGCGACGAGTACCTGCGCGTGCTGGTGCTGCCGGAGATCCAGCAGATCTCGCAACCGGCGACCCTGATCACGCCGCACCTGCCGTTCCGCGAGGGGCAGAAGGTGATGCTGATGGCGCGCGACCGCGAGACCCGCATCCAGCTCGGCCGCCGCCTCGCCGGTTCGGGCGCCTACAGTCAGTTCGAGTTCCGCCGCCTCGGCGGCCTGCCACCGCCGGCGCCACCGCAGGGCGGGCAGCCGGGCGGGAACGACGGCACGTTCGACCAGTTGTGGGACACGCTGTGAGTGCCGCCCACCCCGATCACCCCATTGAGCAGTGATAGACAGAGCCATGGCACGTAAAAGGACGACCACCATCCGCCTGCTGCTGATCAACGCCTCGGACAACGACGCCGAGCGCCTGATCAGCCTGTTCCGCACCGCCGGGCGCGTCGCGCGCGCACACCGGGTCGCCTCCGCCGACGATCTCGAACAGGCGCTGGAACGCGACTGGGATCTGCTGATCGCCGACGACCAGCACCCGGAACTGAAGGTCGAGCAGTGCCTCGACTATCTGCGCAAGCACCAGCCGCGGCTGCCGGCGATCGTGCTGCGCGCCGACGCCGAACTGGCACCGCTGTTCGCCGCCGGCGCCCGCGACGTCATCGCCCCGGCCGACGAACAGAGGCTGGTGCAGGCGGCGCTGCGCGAGCTGGAGACACTCGAACTGCAGCGCGGCCACGATGCACTGCGCGCGCAGCTGGAGGAGGCCGAACAGCGCAACTCGCTGCTGCTCGGCGCCAGCGAGAAGGCGATCTCCTATATCGCCGACGGCATGCTGATCAACGCCAACGCCCAGTTCGCCGAGCGCTTCGGCTACGCCGACGCCGGCGAGCTCGACTGCGCGGCGATCGTCGACCTGGTCGCCGCCGAGGAGCACGAAACGCTGAAGGCGCTGCTGAAGAGCGGCAGCGGCAGCGCCGACATAACCGGCGTGCGCGCCGACCGCAGCAGCTTCGCCACCTGCTTCGAGCTGTGCGCCGCCAGCTACGACGGCGAATCCTGCCTGCAGCTGACGGTCGGCGAAGCCGGCAGCGCCGCCGCCGACAGCGGCACCGTCAGCGACCGCGACGGCGACAGCGGCCTGTTCAGCCTCGACTATCTGAACCGCCAGCTCGGAATCACGCACAGCGGCAGCCTGATCCTGCTCGGCATCGACAACTTCGCCGCGCTGCGCCGCCAGCTCGGCTTCAGTGGCGGCCGCGCGCTGGCCGCCGCGGTCGGCCGCGCCCTGGCCGACGGCGACATTCCTGACGGCGCCACGCTGGCGCGCGCCGGCGACGACTGCTTCGCGCTGCTCAGCGACCGCGCCACCGACGCCGCGCTGACGCTGGCGACAGCGCTGTGCAAACTGATCGACGCCCGCCTGTTCGAACTCGGCGACCAGTCGCTGCACTGCACCGTCTCCGCCGGCATCGCCGCCTGCAGCAGCGGCGACAACGCGCTCGACCGCGCCCAGCGCGCGCTCGACAGCGCCCGCGAGCAGGGCAACGGCGGCGCCGCCATCGACACCGCACAGCCGCCGCTGCGGCCGCTGGCCGCCGCCGGCAGCGAGAACGCCCTGCAGGAGGCGATGGAGGACGAGCGCTTCGTGCTGCTGTTCCAGCCGGTGATCAGCCTGCGCGGCGTCGGCGGCGAGCACTACGAGGTACTGCTGCGGATGCACGGCGACACCGACGCGCTGATTCCCCCCGACAACTTCCTCGACGGCCTCGGCGTCTCCGGCGCCAACGCCAAACTCGACCGCTGGCTGCTGCTGGAGGCGACCAAGCGCCTCGCCGAGAGCCGCGACAAGAACCACGACACGCGCCTCGTCATCAACCTGACCGCCAACGCACTGCTCGACGACACGCTCGCCACCTGGCTCGGCGTCGCGCTGAAGGCGGCCGGCCTGCCGCCGCACAGCGTGATCCTGCAGCTGCGCGAAATCGACGTGAACAACTACCTGAAACCGGCGCGCGCGTTCACCGAGGCGGTGCGCCAGCTCGGCTGTCGCGTCAGCCTCTCCAGCTTCGGTCGCGGCGCCGACTCGCTGAAAACCGTGCGCAACCTGCCGGTCGATCTGGTGCAGATGGATCAGGCCTTCACCCGCGAACTGCAGGGCAGCGGCGACGCCAGCGCACTGAAGGAGATCGTCGGCGAGCTGACGCAGCGCGATATCAAGGTGATCGTGCCGTTCGTCGAGAACGCCGCCGTGCTGGCGACGCTGTGGCAGGTCGGCGCCGATTTCATCCAGGGCCACTACCTGCAGGCGCCGACGGCCGAGATGGCCTACGAGTTCACCGACATCGCCTGAAACGGCGACACCTGAAACGAAAACGGGTGCCGCTGGCACCCGTTTCGCATCCAGCCCGTCGTCGGCTACACCACCAACGCCAGCAGACAGCCGACGCCAATCAGATAGCAGGCACCGATCAGCAGCGGGTCGGCCCGCAGCCGGCGTGCATGGATGTGGTAATAGAGGCCGCTGCCGGCCATCCACAGGCCGAAACCACCGACCACTGCCTGAGCGATGAAGCTCATCGAAGGGCTCCTGTCGTTGCCGGATCGTTATTGTTATCGCAGGCCCGCGCGGCGGTGGCGGGGCCGACGGCCACCGTAAACGAGGTGGCCGCCACCCCGCAACCGCACTGCCGTCAATAGGGCGCGCTGTTCGGCACGCGCGGGAACGGGATCACATCGCGGACGTTGTCGAGGCCGGTGACGTAGCACAGCAGGCGCTCGAAACCGAGACCGAAACCGGCGTGCGGCACGCTGCCGTAGCGGCGCAGGTCGCGGTACCAGCCGAGCGCTCCGGCATCGAGCCGCAGCTCGGCGATGCGCGCGTCGAGGTGGTCGAGCCGCTCCTCGCGCTGGCTGCCGCCGATGATCTCGCCGATGCCGGGCGCCAGCACATCCATCGCCGCCACCGTTGCGCCATCGTCGTTCTGGCGCATGTAGAACGCCTTGATCTGCTTCGGGTAGTTCATCACCACGACCGGTGCCCTGACGTGCTGCTCACACAGATAGCGCTCGTGCTCCGACTGCAGATCGAGTCCCCACCGCACCGGGAACTCGAACGCCTTGCCCGAGTTTTCCAGGATCCGGATCGCCTCGCCGTAATCCATCCGCTCGAACGGCTGGTCGGCGACGCGGCTCAGCCGCTCGATCAGGCCGCTGTCGACGAACTCGTTGAAGAAAGCGAGATCGTCGCCGCAGCGGTCGAGCACGGTGCGGAACAGATGACGCAGGAACGCCTCGGCCAGATCGGCGTCGGCGGCGAGGTCGGCGAACGCCACCTCCGGCTCCACCATCCAGAACTCGGCGAGGTGGCGGCTGGTGTGGCTGTTCTCGGCGCGGAAGGTCGGGCCGAAGGTGTAGACCTTGCTCATCGCCAGGCAGTAGGCCTCGGCGTTGAGCTGGCCGGAGACGGTCAGGAAGGTTTCACGGCCGAAGAAATCCTGCGTGAAATCGACGGCGCCGTCCGGCGTGCGCGGCAGGTTGGCCAGATCGAGCGTGCTGACGCGGAACATCTCGCCGGCGCCCTCGCAGTCGGCGCTGGTGATGACCGGCGTGTTGAGCCACTGGAAGCCGCGCTCGCCGAAGAAGTTGTGGATCGCGTGCGCCAGCACCGTGCGCACGCGCGTCACCGCGCCGAAGGTGTTGGTGCGCGGCCGCAGGTGAGCGACGCCGCGCAGGAACTCGTAACTGTGACGCTTTTTCGCGATCGGGTAGCTCTCGGGATCGTCGACGGCGCCGATCAGCTCGACCGCAGTCGCCTGAATCTCCAGCGACTGCCCCTTGCCCTCGGAGGCGACCAGCGTGCCGCGCGCCAGCACCGCGCAGCCGCTGCCGAGTTTCAGCACCTCGGCGGCATAGTTCGGCAGCGTCGCCGGCGCCACCACCTGAATCGATGCGAAGCAGCTGCCGTCATTGACCGCCAGAAACGAGATGCCGGCCTTCGAATCGCGCCGCGAACGCACCCAGCCGCGCACCGTCACGACGGCGCCGACGCAATCGCTACCGGCCAGCGCGGCGCGCACACTCAACACCTCTTCCATCGTTTTCCCTCTCCCGAAGCCCGCGAAATGGCGGCCATTATCGCCCACCCCTCGCGCACCGGCGATGGCCTCGCGCACGCCGACGATGGCAAGATAGCGCCTCCTTCAATTCGCGAACGCGCCATGACCTCCGACGCCTCGCCACCCCGCTACGATTTCGAAGCCGGCGCCGACGACGCCACCTGCGTCATCGCCGTCGGCGGGCGCTGGTGCGCCGATCAGCCGCTGCCCGCCGCCGCCACGCTGCTGGACGAATTCGCCGGCCGGCGCGCCAGCCGCTGGCAGTGGCGCACCGAGGCCGACTTCGTCTGGGATTCGCTGTTCGTGTCGCGGCTGCTGCAGTGCGCGCGCCACTGCCGTCAGCAGCAGATCGAACTCGACATCGACGCGCTGCCCGACGGCGTGCGCGCGCTGCTGGCCGTCGCCACCGCGGTGGCGCCGCAGCAGAGTTCATCGGCGCGCAAGCCACCGCTGTCGCAACGGCTGCGGCGTCAGCTCGCCGCCACCGGCGACGCCGCGCTGAACCTGATCGAATTCATCGGCGCCAGCGCCATCGCACTGGCGCGTCTGCTGCGCGGCCGCGCCAACACGCGCGCGCACGACATCGGCTACTTCGTCCAGCAGTGCGGGCCGCAGGCGCTCGGCATCGTCGCACTGATCTCGGTGCTGGTCGGCATGATCCTCGCGTACCTCGGCTCGGTGCAGCTGCGCCAGTTCGGCGCCGAGCTCTACGTCGCCGATCTGGTCGCGCTCGGCATGGTGCGCGAGATGGGCGCGCTGATGACCGCCGTCATCATGGCCGGCCGCACCGGCGCCGCCTACGCCGCGCAGCTCGGCGCGATGCAATCGAACGAGGAGGTCGACGCCATCACCACGCTCGGCATCTCGCCGATGGAATATCTGGTGCTGCCGCGGCTGATCGCGCTGGTATTGGTGATGCCGCTGCTGGTGCTGTTCGCCAACGCGCTCGGCCTGCTCGGCGGCGGGCTGGTGGCGGTCAGCATGGATGTCAGCTTCACCCAGTTCGTCGCGCAGGCGCGCGGCTCGGTCGATTTCGTCGATCTCGCCAGCGGCCTGTTCAAGAGTCTGATGTTCGGCGCGCTGATCGCGATCGCCGGCTGTCAGGCCGGCATGGCCAGCGGCCGCAGCTCGGCGGCGGTCGGCGAGGCGACCACGCGCGCCGTCGTCAACGCCATCGTCTATCTGGTGGTCGCCGACGCCGGCCTCAACATTCTCTACGACAAGCTCGGCATCTGATGAGCACCGCGACCCGCAACGACACGCAGCGCGACGTGCACATCGAAGTGCGCGGCGTGACGATGGCCTATGGCGAGCGCGTCATCCAGCGCGATCTGAATTTCCCGATCCATCGCGGCGATGTCTTCGTCATCATGGGCGGCTCTGGCTGCGGCAAGAGCACGCTGCTGAAACACATGATCGGACTGAACCGGCCCGCCGCCGGCGACATCCTGATCAACGGCGAGAGCTTTTTCAGCGCGACACCGGAAAGACAGCTGGCGATGCGCCGGCAGTGGGGCATCACCTACCAGCGCGGCGGTCTGTTCAGCGACCTGACACTGGCCGAGAACGTCGCCGTGCCGCTGCAGCAGTACACGACGATGACACCGGCCGAGATGAACGAGCTGATCGACTACAAGCTGTCGCTGGTCGGGCTGGCCGGGTTTCAGGACTACTACCCGTCCGAGATCAGCGGCGGCATGCAGAAGCGCGCCGCGCTGGCGCGCGCGATCGCGCTCGACCCGGAGCTGCTGTTCTTCGACGAGCCGTCGGCCGGCCTCGACCCGCTCAGTTCGGCGCGGCTCGACGAGCTGATCCTGCAGATCCGCGACAGCATGGGCGGCACCGTCGTCATCGTCACCCACGAACTGGCGTCGATCTTCGCGATCGCCACCAACTCGATCTTTCTCGATGCCGAAACCAGGACGCAGCTCGACTACGGCGACCCGCGCCGGCTGCTGCGCCACAGCGAACACGAGACGGTGCGCAACTTTCTCGCAAGGGGCGAGCTCGCGCGCGGCGAACTGCCGGGCACCGGCGAGGCGGCACCAGCGGATACGGAGGCAAAATCATGAGTCGCAAGGTCAGCCCGGTCGCCGTCGGCGGCTTCATCCTCGGCACGCTGGCGCTCGGCGTCGCGCTGCTGATGTTCTTTGGCGACAACGCCTTCTGGAGCGCGAAGCAGCGCTACACGCTGGTCTACGACAGCTCGATCAAGGGGCTCAACATCGGCGCGCCGGTGACGCTGAAAGGGGTCAAGATCGGCCAGGTCACCGACATCCGCGCCACCTACTACGACGCCACCGGCAAGGTACTGAACAGCGTCATCGTCGAGATCAACCCCGAGACGCTGCAGCTCGAAGGCAACAACCGCTCGCCGCTCGACGATCTGCTCGAACAGGGGCTGTCGGCGCAGCTGCGAATGCAGAGCCTGCTGACCGGCCTGCTCTACGTCGACGCCGACCTGCGCCCGCAGAGCGTGGTGACGACGCACCCGGTGCAGACGCAGTATCCGCAGATACCGACCGTGCCGACCGACATGGAGCGGATCACGCGCGATCTCGAGAACGTCGACATCGCCAAACTGAGCCGCGACATGCAGCAGATCGTCGAAGGCATCAACCGCTTCATCAACAACCCGGCGCTGAACGATCTGGCCGGCGAGCTCGGGCAGACGCTGATATCGGTGCGCGCCGCCGTCGACCAGCTCAGCGACCAGAGCGCGCGGCTGGAGCGGCGGCTGTCGCCACTGGCCGACCAGAGCGACGCGCTGCTGGTGACGCTGAACCGCGAGCTGCCGCAGCTCGCCAGCCGGCTCGACGCCAATCTGGCGGCGCTGCAGAACTCGCTGCAGTCGATGCAGCGCGCCGCCGACAACACCGCCTACCTGACCTCGGAGGATTCGCCGCTGGTCTACCGCGTCAACAGCGCGGCCGCCAACGTCAGCGAAGCCGCCAACGAAATCAAACGCCTCGCCGACGTTCTGGAGCGTCAGCCACAGTCGCTGCTGTTCGGCAAACCGCACGAGGAGGAGCTGTAATGACCCGGTTCGGATCGATCGCGATGCTGGCGCTGCTGCTGGCCACCACCGGCTGCAGCCTCGGCCAGCGCAGCCCGGCACCGACCTACTACGTGCTGACGCCGCGCGCCGACAGCGTCGCCGAGCCGCTGCGCGCCAGCGTCGGCGTCGGCCCGGTGCGGGTGGCGCCGTTTCTGCAGAACCAGCGCATCGTCGTGCGCGATGCCGGCGCGCGGCTGACGCTGATGG
>CAZEVP010000006.1:0-28516 GCA_964515735.1 uncultured Verrucomicrobiaceae bacterium
TCGGCGGTCAGCACCTGGATGGTGGTCGGCGTTTCGGCCAGCGGCTTGGTGCGGCGACGATCGCCGGAGAGCTGCGCCTTGTACGGAACGCCCGGCTGCGCGTTCGGGTTCGGATCGATCGCCGTGCTCTCGACCTTGACGGCCTGCAACTGCTGCGAATTCTTGCCATCGCCTGCAGCCTGCGCGAATGCTGCGGTCGGCAGCAGCATCGCGGTGGAGATGCCGAGCGCGAGCGTGGTGCGGGTCATGCCGGCCGGCTGCTTCGCGTCGGTGCGGAAGCTGCCCGGCAGACGGGTCTGTTTCGATTGCTTCTTCATTGTTGAATGTCTCCCTGTGATGTTCTGGTGTTGCAAATGGATGGCCATCGCAACGGGTGTCTCACGGCATTTGATGGAGCTGTTTTTATAAGAACTACGTTTCGGGAACCGGGTCTGTGGAGCCCGGTTTTTCCGGAACTGTGGTTGCTTCGCTGTCCGTCGTTCAGAGTTTCACTTCGACGGCCAGCTTGAATTTGTTGACGGGGGCGTGGTCCACCGTGTGCAGCGTTCTGCCGGCCAGCGCCTCCAGTTCGATGTCCTGGGTGAGCTTCCATTGCAGCCCCACGTTTGCAGACGTGTCGAACTGCTGCATCTCCGCCTGCGGTGATTCGGCGATCAGCTCCGCCCCGATCCTGAGCATCTGCGTCACGCGGCGCAGTGCCAGCACGCCGAGATAGGCCGTCTCCTTGTCCTGGTGGAGAACGTGCGTGTAGCCGAGCTCGGTGCCCAGTTCCCAGTCGTTCGCCGTGTAGCCGAGGATCAGCGGCAGCTCGAAGGCCGCATCGCCGTTGCCAAGCCCGCGCCGGTCGCTGCCGGTCGGCAGCAGCAGTACCGGCTCGATGGCGAGGCCGAGGTTTTCCGCATGGAAGAAACCCCACTTCGATTTGAGCTTGACGTCGCCGATGCCGGCTTCGGTGCCGTGCCCCGATCGGCTGACCGATTTGTAGGGGAGCTCGACCGCCAGGTCGAGACCGGGCGCAACGGGCGCCTTGAACTCCAGGCTCGGCAGCGTCCGGGTCTCTTTTTTCTCGGTGTCTTTCAGCTCCGAACCGATCTTGAATTTCGGTGCGGTGGTCGCCGACGGTGAGCTCACGGTGAACGGGGAGGCCATTGCCGTTGCCGCGCCGATCGCGTTCAGAAAAAGGATGAAAATGGCTTTGCGCATATGTCGGTCTGTGAATATGGGGAAAGTGCCGTCATCCGGCCCGGCCGGATGACGGCCGGCGGGTCGATCAGTCGTCGAGCTCTTTCTTGACGATTTCGCCGGTGACCGGGTTGAAATAGACCTCGATCTTCTCGAAGCGCTTGCCGTCGTCGCTCTTGCCCCAGCCGTAGATCTCGTAGCAGTTGCCGGATTTATGGAATTCCCTGATCGCGAAGCCGTACTCGTTGACGATCTTTTTCTGCATGTCCAGCACATGCAGCCATTGCTCCTCCGGTGCCTTGGGGCAGTCGGCGCGCGCCTGCAGCAGCGGGCTGGTGAGCAGGGTGGTGGCGGTGGTCAGTGCCAACAGGGCGTGACGAACTTGCATGGCGAAGTCTCCATGGACGATCGACCTCGATCGCAACCGAGGCGCGAGAAGAAAAAAATGGAACCGAAAAATGCCGTTCGGAACGGACGTGCTAATTGCGCTGGTTGCCGGGACTTCTGCGGCGAACCGCGGTCTCCTGCGGTTGCGGAGACCAGGAAAACATCTGGCGGAGTCGAACACCTTTCCTGGGTTCGCAACGCACCAGAATGCCCGCGTCGACCAGCGTTCGAACGCTGCTGTAGACACTGGTCAGCTTCACGGAAAAATTGGCCTTGACCAGCAGGTGGTAGACATCCAGACAACCGAGAGAGCGCGTCTTGTTTTGCTCGAAGACGTCGTAGACCAGCCAGCGTGTCGACGTTGGCCTGACACCGGAGTCCGCCAATCCCCTGTTTGCGACGGCATTGATGGTCTGGGGATCCCACTGTGGCTTGTCGAGCGTGCCCATCGATTCGTACCCGCAGTCAATCGTGTTCATCGTCGTGCGAAACTCGTGCCCGGATCATCGAGACATGCTCATCATCACCGGATGAAAAAGTTTT
The DNA here is from genome assembly GCA_964515735.1 of uncultured Verrucomicrobiaceae bacterium. Lineage (GTDB taxonomy): Bacteria > Pseudomonadota > Gammaproteobacteria > Pseudomonadales > CAMLJR01 > CAMLJR01. The sequence goes on from CAZEVP010000006.1 coordinate 2,113, forward strand.
CTTCTGAATAATGATTCTCATTCTGGGTGGGCGGGTATACTGCGTCAAGTGCATGATTGTGCAGGAATTATTGATTTTATATTTAAGATTTCCTTAAGAATGATGTGGTACCGGCCTGACATTCGCGCAAGTGCGATGATTCGAGCGCCGGCATTCAACGACGGTTCGACAGGGTGTTGGTAATGACGGTCATCGGAGTTTTCAGAGATGCGCCTATTGATTGTTGAAGACGATGCGATGATCGGAGAGCGTCTGCAGCAGTCACTCAGAAAAAGCGGACACGCCGTCGACTGGCTGACCGACGGGGCATCGGCCGAAGCAGCGCTGGATAGCAACGTCTATGAACTTTTGTTGCTGGATATCGGGTTGCCGAACAGATCGGGTATCGATGTGCTGCGTCATCTGCGCCGGGAAAAGAATGCGATTCCCGTCATCGTCATCACCGCGAGGGATTCGGTGCAGGATCGAATCGCGGGACTCGACAGCGGGGCCGACGATTATCTGGTGAAACCGTTTTCCTTCGACGAGCTGGAGGCGCGCATACGCGCGGTGGAGCGTCGTCATCGAGGGGCGCCGAGTTCGCTGATCGAGTTCGGCCGGCTGACGTGCGATCCGGTTCGCAGGGAGGTGAGATACGGATCGGAAATCGTGAATCTTTCAGGGCGGGAGTATCAGGTGCTTGCGCTGTTGCTGCGAAGGCCGGGCGCCATCGTCTCCCGCGCGGAAATCGAGGACCACCTCTACAGCTGGAACAAGGAGGTGGACAGCAACTCGGTGGAGGTCCATGTGCACTTCCTGCGCAAGAAGATCGATCCGAAAATCATCCGGACCGTTCGCGGTCTGGGATATCAGCTGGTGTCGCTGTGAATTCTCTGCGTATTCGAATACTGGCCATCATGCTGGTCGGGCTGCTGGCGGCGATGGTGTTGACCACGCTGCTGGTGTATCTGCAGGCCAGCGATGAAATCGATGAACTGTACGATGCGAACCTGACGAGAACGGCCGGGATGCTCGCCCGCCAGCTCGGCGATGCGTCGTGGGTTCCCTCCGACGATGTGAACATGATTTCCGCTCGCGAGCTGGAACGGTGGCAGGAGGAGGACCTGCTCGTTCAGGTCTGGGACCGGCACGGGAATCTGATCGAGTCTCTTCCCGACCTGCCCGCGAGCCACGCGGTACCGCTGCAGGAGGGGCGGGAGCCCCGGTCCCGTACCTACGGCGGGTTTGGCTGGCGCCTGGCCAGTTCGGAAGGAGAGCGCTACATCGTCCAGATGGGCCAGCCGGAGCGGCCGCGCCGCGCGACCGTTGATGAAACCAGCCGTGCGTTGCTGGTTCCCCTTTTCGTACAGCTGCCGATCTTCATGCTGGTGGTGTGGTTTGCCGTTTACCGGGGGTTGCTGCCGCTCAATATCCTGTCGAGGGAGTTGGCGCGGCGCGGCCCCGAATCGCTGCAGCCGGTGTGCTCCGACGGACTTCCCGATGAGCTGACGCCGCTGGTCGAATCGTTGAACGCGCTGCTGGGCAGGCTGGATGTCGCTTCGCAGCAGCAGCGCAATTTCATCAGCGACGCGGCACATGAACTCCGCACCCCGGCCGCGGCCCTGCGTCTTCAGATGGATGCGTACAGGCGCGCGGATAGCGAGGAGGAGCGGGCCGAGACGATCGGACAGCTGGATGCGGGCATCAGACGTCTGTCGATGGTCATCGCGCAGCTTCTGGTCTTCGCCCGGTCGGAGTGGTCGCAGGACCCGAGCCCGCGAGTTCCGATGTCTCTGGAAACCCTGGGCCGGGAGGCTCTGGAGCGGCACCTGCCCGCCGCGCGGCATCGCGGTATCGACCTGGGCATCTCGCTGCTGGAGGCGGGTGTGTTGAACGCCTCTCCCAGCGACGCCGGCATCGTTCTCGACAATCTGCTCGTCAATGCCATCAACTATTCGCCGTCGGGTGGCCGGGTGGATCTGGCGATGAGCGTTCGGGACGGCCATGTGATTCTCGATGTCGCCGATGACGGCCCGGGCATTCCCGTCGCCGATCGCGATGCGGTATTCGGGCGCTTCTACCGGGGGCTTGGCAGCAGCGTCGAGGGGACGGGGCTGGGGCTGTCCATCGTCAAGGCCATCTGCGATCGCTATGGCGCGCACATCGAGATCGTGGATGGCCTGCAGGGGCGAGGTGCCCGATTCAGGATCCGGTGGCCCGCGGGCTCCGTTGCGGAAGGGTGACGCTGGTTTTCAGAAAGGCCTGCCCGGAAGGTGTTATGTCGATTTTTCGCATCGTGCCGGGCTTTCGCACTTTCTCTGATGGTGTTTATTCAGGCTCGCCACTCGCAGCGTCGACGAGAACCGAGATTCCTCTTTGCACGGGTAATTTGATCTGCAGGAAAATGGAGGACCTCATGAAGTTGGAGGGTTTGAAAATTTCGCGCTTGAACCATTCGGGAGACATTTCGGGGTCCAGGTGCGCGTATCTGTCGACTGTCCGGTGCGGCCACGATTCGGACAGTTTTTCATGCCTTTCGAGTTTTTTCAGCGCGAGCAGTCCTGCTTCCGACATCTCCTTGAGCGCGCCGGACAGCTTGTCCAGATCGAGCCCTTCCAATTCCGGAGAGGCTGACAGGACGTTGACCAGGCTCGCGTGATTGTCTCGCCATTCGGTCAGGCGGGTTTCGAGATAGAGGCGATCCTTTTCGGCAGGGTTCGAGACATATCGCCTTGCGGTCTCGTTGAATGTCCATACCGACAGGCTTTCTGGCGCGAGATGATCGATATAGGGGGATAGCATCAGAGGGCCGTCGTACTTGGCCTCCTCCCAATCGATACCCACGAGCTTCAACAGCAATCCCAAACGCGACCCCATCATCGAGGCGAACATCTCTGGCCGGGATACCGATGCCAATGTGACTACGGGCGGGGCGCGCTCGGGCCCCAGGAGTTGCAGGAACCAGTGCCTGACATGCGTTTCATGCGTGAACCCCATGGCATCGAGCCGTTTGCTGTGGACAAGCAGCCGGTCATACAACTGCTGTTCGGATTGTGACTTCGTCGTTTCCCGTGGAGACCACAGCAACTCTGCAATGGCGATCGATCTTGGCCAGATGCGCATGTCGATGGTTTCCGGGTCGACGCTCTCCGTCCAGACCGCGGCTTCTCCGCCGAGCAGGTCGACGGCGTCATTGGCTCCCGGCAAATCCGAAGGATCATTCCTGTAGTGCTGCCATGCCGTTTGCATGTGGTCGAGATAGAAACCGACATTGACGACGGCCGGGTGTTTCATCTCCGCGGAGCTGAACGCCTTGGTGCGCCACTTGCTGATGGCGGCATCGCCCGGGTGATTGCCTTCGGCAACTTCGTCCCAGCCGATCGCCGTTCGCCCCGCCTCTTTTACGAACCCGACGTATTTTTCCATGAACCAGGATTTGAGATCGGCTTCGCTGGCGAACCCGTTGTCCTGCATGAACCGCTGTATTTCGGCGTTGGCTTTCCACGCGGAGGTGTCTACTTCATCGCCGCCGACATGGAAATATCGATCGGGGAACAGAGCGATCATTTCCGTAATGACGGATTCGATCAGCGCGAGGTTTTCCGGGCGGACAGGATTCAGCGGGTCGGAGAAGAGCTTCTCCTGGCCGTAGAGGGTTTGCGTCTTTCCGGGGGTGCTGGAGAGCTGGGGATAGGCGATCTGCCAGCTTTTGCTGTGGCCGGGAAGATCGAATTCAGGAACCACCCGCACGCCGCGATCCGCCGCGTATTCGATCAGCGCGCTGATCTGATCCTGGGTGTAGTGGTTTCCGTCGCTCCCTTTCCGGTGCAGTTCGGGGTGGGTCTTGCTTTCTACCCTGAATCCCTGATCGTCGGACAGGTGCCAGTGCAGTACGTTCATCTTGTAACGTGACATCGCATCGACCTGCCGTTGAATCACGGGCAGGGGCATCCAGTGCCTCGCGACATCGATCATCAAACCCCGCCACCGATACCTTGGGCTGTCTTCGATGGCGAGGCACGGGAGTCGCGAATTCTCATCCACCAGCTGACTGAGCGTACTCAGGGCACGGATCGCACCGTAGACGTTCCGGGCCTGGATGGTGATCTTTCCCTGATGGATCCTTAGCCCGTATGCCTCGTCGGTCTCGATCGTGGGAAATTCCGCTGCCGGTTCGCCCAGTTCGATGCTGAGCATTCCGTTGCTGCCGGGTGACGATTTCAGCCCGAGTTCATTGCCCAGCCGTCGGATCGCCCGATCCAGCCGGCCGTGATTGTCCTTGCCGGCCGGTACGCTATAGGTGATCTCGGAGGGAATGGGATAACTGCCCCGGCACATTTCCATGTGCGAGGGAATGGGGATCAGGTTCCCGGGGGCTGTCGTGATGGCGGACTTGTCGGTAACAGGGGTGGGTTCGGTCGCCAGTGAACGCGAAGCGTGAAGCAGGATGCACAGGGGAAGCAGAACCCCCGCGAACAGGGGGAGCGGAACACGTTGCATGAACCTGATCATCGCTTTCTACCATTCGCCCGGATGCCGCGAACCCCCGGCATGGAGTTCGCGGCGTCCGGGGTATTCTTGCGGCGCTGTTCCGGGCGGTCAGCGAGACTTGAAAATATGGCTGGGAAATTACTCCCAGCTCAGCGCCCCGCCGGTCTGATACTCGGTCACGCGCGTCTCGAAGAAGTTCTTCTCCTTGCGCAGGTCCATGATCTCGCTCATCCACGGGAACGGGTTCTGCGCGCCGGGGAACTGCTCCGGCAGGCCGAGCTGGTTCAGGCGGCGGTTGGCGATGAAGTGCAGGTATTCCTCCATCATCGCCGCGTTCATGCCGAGCACGCCGCGCGGCATCGTGTCGCGCGCGTATTCGACCTCGATCGCGGTGCCTTCGAGAATCATCTGGATCACTTCGCGCTGGAACGACTCGCTCCACAGGTGCGGATTTTCCAGCTTGATCTGGTTGATCATGTCGATGCCGAAGTTCAGGTGCATCGACTCGTCGCGCAGGATGTACTGGAACTGCTCGGCGACGCCGGTCATCTTGTTGCGGCGGCCCATCGACAGGATCTGGGTGAAGCCGCAGTAGAAGAAGATGCCCTCGGTGACGCCGTAGAAGCCGATCAGGTTGCGCAGCAGCTCCTGATCGGTCTCCGGCGTGCCGGTGTGGAAGTTCGGGTCGGAGAGCGAGTGGGTGTGGCCGAGGCTCCAGGTGGCCTTCTTCGCCACCGACGGCACCTCGCGGTACATGTTGAACACCTCGCCTTCGTCCATGCCGAGCGACTCGACGCAGTACTGATAGGCGTGGGTGTGGATCGCCTCCTCGAATGCCTGGCGCAGCAGGTACTGGCGGCACTCGGGGTTGGTGATGTGGCGGTAGATCGCCAGCACCAGATTGTTGGCGACGAGGCTGTCGGCGGTGGAGAAGTAGCCGAGCGAGCGCATGACGATGCGGCGCTCGTCCTCGGACAGGCCCTCCTGCGAACGCCACAGCGCGATGTCCGCCGTCATGTTCACTTCCTGCGGCATCCAGTGGTTGGCGCAGCCGTCGAGATATTTCTGCCAGGCCCAGTCGTACTTGAACGGCACCAGCTGGTTCAGGTCGGCGCGGCAGTTGATCATGCGCTTGTCGTCGACCAGTACGCGCGCGGCACCCATCTCCAGCTCTTCGAGGCCCGGCGCGACGTCGAGCGCGGCGACGGCGGCCTCGGCTTGCGCGGCAATACCGGCATCGGTGGCGATGGACGGTGCGGCATCACGCTGCTCCTGCGCGCGCCGCGCCGCCTCGTCGGCCTGACGCTTCGCTTCCGCCAGCTGGCGCTGTGCCTCTTCCGCGTTGCGCTGTGCTTCGGCTGCTTTCTGCAGCGCCACCTGATCGGCGTAGACCGGCTGCGGCTCGGCGACCCGGTTCATCGGCGCTTCGTCGGCGGCGACCGGCGGGGTGGCCTTGATGACCGGTGCGCTGTTCTCTTCGCTGTTGTACTCATCCCAGCTCAGCATTGATCAATCCTCTTTGTTCGTTGCGGCATGCGCGGTCCGTTCGTTCGCGGACCGCGCGCGTGCGTCACTGGCAGGCTTCGCAGTCCGGGTTGTCGATCGAGCAGGCCTGCGGCACGTCGGCTGCCTTGCTGAAATCGCCGCCGCTGCCGGCCGCCGACACCGCGTTCAGCGCACCGGTGCTGATCGTCGACTTCTCGGTCGAGGTCGCCGCCAGCGCACGCAGGTAGTAGGTGGTCTTCAGGCCGCGGTACCACGCCATGCGGTAGGTGACGTCGAGTTTCTTGCCCGACGCGCCGGCGATGTAGAGGTTCAGCGACTGCGCCTGGTCGATCCACTTCTGGCGGCGGCTCGCCGCATCGACCAGCCAGCGCGGCTCGACCTCGAACGCGGTGGCGTAGAGCGCTTTCAGGTCGGCCGGGATGCGGTCGATCTGCTGCACGCTGCCGTCGAAGTATTTGAGGTCGTTGACCATCACCGCGTCCCACAGCCCGCGCTGTTTCAGGTCGTGCACGAGGAACGGGTTGATGACGGTGAACTCGCCCGACAGGTTCGATTTGACGTAGAGGTTCTGATACGTCGGCTCGATCGACTGCGAGGCGTCGGTGATGTTGGCGATGGTCGCGGTCGGCGCGATCGCCATGACGTTGCTGTTGCGCATGCCGCCGCGCGCCAGTTCGCGCATCGAGGCCCAGTCCAGCGTCTGCGAGCGGTCGACCTCGATGTAGTCGGCGCCGCGCTCCTGTACGAGCTTGTCGACCGAATCGATCGGCAGGATGCCCTGGCTCCACAGCGAGCCGTCGAACGATTCGTAGCTGCCGCGCTCGCGCGCCAGCTCGGCGCTGGCCTTGATCGCGAAGTAGCTGACTGCCTCCATCGAGCGGTCGGCGAACTCGACTGCCTCGTTCGACGCATACGGCGTGCGCAGCAGGTAGAGCGCGTCCTGGAAGCCCATGATGCCGAGGCCGACCGGGCGGTGTTTCAGGTTCGAGTTCTTCGCCTGCGGCACCGAGTAGTAGTTGATGTCGATGACGTTATCGAGCATGCGCACGGCGGTCTTGATCGTGCGCTCGAGCTTGGCGTGGTCGAGCCTGCCGTCGTTGATGTGCTGCGCCAGGTTGACCGAGCCGAGGTTGCAGACGGCAATCTCGTCCTCGCTGGTGTTCAGCGTGATCTCGGTGCAGAGGTTGGAGCTGTGCACGACGCCGACGTGCTGCTGCGGGCTGCGCAGGTTGCACGGATCCTTGAAGGTGATCCACGGGTGGCCGGTTTCGAACAGCATCGACAGCATCTTGCGCCACAGGTCCTGCGCGCGAACGGTCTTGTGCAGTTTCAGCTTGCCGTCGGCGGCGAGCTGTTCGTACTGCTCGTAACGCTCCTGGAACGCCTTGCCGTAGAGGTCGTGCAGGTCGGGGCAGTCGGCCGGCGAGAACAGCGTCCACTGGCCGTCGTCGAAGACGCGCTTCATGAACAGGTCCGGCACCCAGTTGGCGGTGTTCATGTCGTGCGTGCGGCGGCGGTCGTCGCCGGTGTTCTTGCGCAGGTCGAGGAACTCTTCGATGTCGAGGTGCCAGGTCTCCAGGTAGGCGCAGACGGCGCCCTTGCGCTTGCCGCCCTGGTTGACGGCCACCGCGGTGTCGTTGACCACTTTCAGGAACGGCACCACGCCCTGCGACTTGCCGTTGGTGCCCTTGATGTAGGAACCGAGCGCGCGCACCGGTGTCCAGTCGTTGCCGAGGCCGCCGGCGAACTTGGACAGCAGCGCGTTGTCGCGGATCGCGTTGTAGATGCCGGAGAGATCGTCCGGCACCGTCGTCAGGTAGCAGCTCGACAGTTGCGGGCGCAGCGTGCCGGCGTTGAACAGCGTCGGCGTCGAACTCATGTAGTCGAAGCTCGACAGCAGGTTGTAGAACTCGATCGCGCGCGCGTTGCGGTCGTCCTCGTTGACGGCCAGCCCCATCGCCACGCGCATGAAGAAGACCTGCGGCAGCTCGAAGCGGATCTCGTTGCTGTGGATGAAGTAGCGGTCGTACAGCGTCTGCAGGCCGAGGTAGCCGAACAGGTGGTCGCGCTCCGGTTTCAGCGCCTGGCCGAGGCGCGCCAGATCGAAGCTCTGCAGCACCGGGTCGAGCAGCTCCAGCTCGACGCCGCGGGCAATGTAGGCGGGCAGCGCGGCCGGGTAGAAGGTGGTCATGTCGGCGTGGGTGGCCGAGCGGGCGACGCCGAGGAAGCCGAGCGCTTCGGCGCGCAGCTGGTCCATCAGCAGGCGGGCGGTGACGAAGCTGTAGTTCGGCTCGCGCTCGACCAGCGTGCGCGCGGTGATCACCAGCGAGGTGTTCAGCTCGCCGACCGGCACGCCGTTGTAGAGATTCTTCAGCGACTCGCGCAGCACCAGGTCGTACTCGACCCCTTCGAGTCCTTCGCAGGCCTCGGCGACGATGGTCTCCAGACGGCCGAGGTCGAGGAACTCGCGGCGGCCATCCTCCAGCAGTACATGCAGCGTCGGGTGCGCCTTGGCCGGTTGCTGCGCCTCCTTGGCGGCGCGCTGGAGAGCGTGCTCGTTGCGGTAGATGACGTAGGAGCGCGCCACCTTCTGCTCGCCGGAGCGCATCAGCGCCAGTTCGACCTGATCCTGGATCTCCTCGATGTGGATGGTGCCGCCGGACGGCATGCGGCGCTTGAACGTTGCCGACACCATCGCCGTCAGCCTGGCGACGGTCTCGTGGATGCGGGTCGAGGCGGCGGCGGTGCCGCCCTCGACGGCGAGGAAGGCCTTGGTGATGGCGACGGCGATCTTGCTGTCGTCATAGCCGACCACGGTGCCGTTGCGCTTGATGACGCGCAGCTGGCCGGGCGCGGTGGCCTGCAGATCCTGCTCGGCGACGGGGTTGTTGGGGCGCGGGGCGTGACCGCTGGCGGGGATCTGGGTGTCCGTTTTTGTATACATGGTCGCTCCGAAGCGGTGATCCAGTCAGAGATTCAGGGGCAGGTGCCGGTAGGGCGGCGGGCGCGGTCAAGGCCGACGGTCGGCGGGCCGGTCGACGTTACCGACCCCAATATCTTGGGGTTGGCCAGAAACGCGGTACAAGATAATGCGGTAGCCGGGGGGGTGCAAGGGAAAAGTCCTGGGGGCAACCTGTGGAAAAACGGTGGGGTTTTTCCACAGGTTGGCGGCCGCTTACCGCACGCCGGGCAGCGGGCCGGCGCCCACCGGCGGGGAGACGGAAATCGGCTTACGAACCTGTAATGTCGGCCCGCCCGATGGTGGTGTGGGCGGGCCTGTGGCGGTGGGTCAGTGCTGTTCGAGCAGGAACTCGATCAGTGCCTTCTGGGCGTGCAGCCGGTTCTCGGCCTCGTCCCAGATCAGCGTCGCCGGATCCTCCATCAGCTCGGCGGTGATCTCCTCGCCGCGATGCGCCGGCAGGCAGTGCAGGTAGACCGCATCGGGCGCGGCCTCCGCCAGCAGCTCGCGGTTGAGCTGGTAGCCGACGAAGGCGCGGCGGCGCTCGTTGATCTCGTTCTCCTGGCCCATCGAGGCCCAGACGTCGGTGGCGAGCAGATGGGCGCCGCGCGCCGCCTCGCGCGGGTCGCGGACGATGCGCACGCGGTCGCGGCAACGCGCCATCAGATCCGGACGCGGCTCGAATCCCTTCGGGCAGGCGATGCGCAGCTCGAAGTCGAACTGCTGGGCGGCGTCGATGTAGGTCTGGCACATGTTGTTGCCGTCGCCGACCCAGGTCACCGTCCTGCCCTGGATCGGGCCGCGGTGCTCGATGAAGGTCTGGATGTCGGCCAGCACCTGGCACGGGTGGAAATCGTCGGTCAGCGCGTTGATGACCGGCACCGACGAGTGGGCGGCGAAGCGCTCGATGCGGGTGTGGGCGAAGGTGCGGATCATGATGATGTCGACCATCGACGACATCACCCGCGCGCTGTCCTCGATCGGCTCGCCGCGGCCGAGCTGGGTGTCCTTCGGCGCCAGGAACATGGCGTGGCCGCCGAGCTGGGCCATGCCGGCCTCGAACGAGATGCGGGTGCGGGTCGAGGCTTTCTCGAAGACCATCCCCATCACATGGTTGCGGAAGCGGTCGGAGTAACGACGCTGGCGGTACTCCTGCTTGTACTCGGCGGCGCGCTTCAGCACATGCTGAAGCTCGTCCGGAGAGAGGTCGAGCAGGGTCAGGAAATGTCTCGGGGCCATGATGGCGCTCGGGCCGCGGCGCGGCCGGCTACCTCCTTTCTGTGATGCGTCTGTCGGTGATACGGCCGGTGATGCGGATGCCGCCGGCCGCGGGGTTCAGGACTCCTGGCAGAACTGCTCCACCAGCGGGCAGAGAATCTCCAGCAGTCTGTCGCTGTCGCCGCGCTCGATGATCAGCGGCGGCAGCAGCCGCACCACGCGCTCGGCGGTGACGTTGATCAGCAGCCCCTGCGCCAGTGCGCGTTTGACCAGCTCGCCGCACGGCCGCGCCAGTTCGATGCCGAGCATCAGGCCGGCGCCGCGCACGGCGACGACACCGGGCACGTCGCCGAGGCGCTGTTTCAGCTGCGCCTGCAGGTAATCGCCTTCGCTGGCGGCGTGCGCGCAGAGGTTCTGCCGTTCGATCGTCGCGACCACGGCGAGGCCGGCGGCGCAGGCCAGCGGGTTGCCGCCGAAGGTGGAGCCGTGGTTGCCGGGCTGGAACAGTTCGGCGGCGGCGCCGCGCGCCAGACAGGCGCCGATCGGCACGCCGTTGCCGAGCCCCTTGGCGGTGGAGACCGCATCGGGCAGCACGCCGTCGCGCTGATAGGCGAAGTAGCTGCCGGTGCGGCCGTTGCCGGTCTGCACTTCGTCGAGCAGCAGCAACCAGCCGCGCTGGTCGCACAGCTCGCGCAGCTGTTTCAGGAAGCCGGCCGGCGGCAGCTGGATGCCACCCTCGCCGAGTACCGGCTCCATCAGCACGGCGACGACGTCGTTGTTGTTGCGGGCGATGGTCCGCAGCGCGTCGATGTCGGCATACGGGGCGCGCGTGAAACCGGAGACCAGCGGTTCGAAGCCGGCCTGGATCTTGCGGTTGCCGGAGGCGCTCAGCGTCGCCATGGTGCGGCCGTGGAACGCCTTCTCCATGACGATGATGGTGGGGCGCTCGATACCCTGCTGGTGGCCGTACAGCCGCGCCAGCTTGATCAGCGCCTCGTTGGCCTCGGCGCCGGAGTTGCAGAAGAAGACGCGCTCCATGCCGGCGATGCGGCACAGTGCGTCGCCGAGTTCGTTCTGGCGCCGGATCTCGTACAGGTTCGACGTGTGCAGCAGACAGGTGGCCTGCTGCTGGATCGCCTCGACCACGGCCGGGTGGGCGTGGCCGAGCGCATTGACGCCCACGCCGCTGATGGCGTCGAGATAGCGGCGCCCGTCGGTATCGATCAGCCAGACGCCTTCGCCGCGCTCGAAGCAGACCGGCAGGCGCCCGTAGGTATTCATCAGCGAAGGCGATGCCATGGCTCGCTCTCCTTTTACAGCAGATCGGGATGGTCGGCGGCTGCGGCCGGCGCGGCACCTGCGCGCGCCGGGCAAAAGCTGCCGGCCGTAGAACGCAAAAGGGCAGCACGTGCTGCCCGGAAAAGGATCGATAGTATAGGGGATCGCAGTGTGCGGCAATCGCCGCGGCGGCGCCCGCGGGCGGCGAAAGACCGAGCGGCGGGATCGGATTTATCGGGGCGCCCGTGTAGAATGTTTCGTCTGCGGTTTCGACCCGCGCGCCGAACCCGCCACTCCGACAGCCCATCCCTTCCCGCAAAGGTAGTAGCGTTTCATGGACACCATCGACGTCATCAAGGAGCAGATCAGCTCCAACCCGATCATCCTGTACATGAAGGGGTCGCCGAACCAGCCGCAGTGCGGTTTCTCGGCGCGCGCCTCGCAGGCGGTGATGGCCTGCGGCGAGCGTTTCGCCTATGTCGACATCCTCACCAACCCGGACATCCGCGCCGAGCTGCCGAAGTACGCCAACTGGCCGACCTTCCCGCAGCTGTGGGTCGGCGGCGAGCTGGTCGGCGGCTGCGACATCGTGCTGCAGATGTACGAGGCCGGCGAACTGCAGACGCTGATCAAGCAGGCCGCCGCCGCGCGCGGCGACCAGCCGGCCTGAGCCCGCCGGCACGGCCCGGACGCTGGAAGCCCCGCCGATCGGCGGGGCTTCGCGTTTCCGGGGCGCGCGATAGCGGATCGATAACCGGATTGCCGCATTCCCGGACGTCTCATTCTCAAACAGTATTGACAACGATTCTCATCGGGTCATAGAGTGGCGCCATCGTCCATTCGATGAGTTCTCGCTCATGTACGTCTGTCTGTGCCGGGGCATCACCGACTCCCAGATTCGCCGCGCTGTCGCCGGCGGCTGCGATCGTTTCAGCGATCTGCGCCGCGAGCTGGATCTGGCCAGCCAGTGCGGCAAATGCGGTTCGCTGGCGCGCGAGGTCTTCCATCAGGCCAGCACCGAAGCGAGTGGCGACGCGCTGTTCTACCCGGCCGCCGCAATGGCGTGAGGGTGTTGTCGCGTCTTTGAGACGGACAGCTCGCGAGAAGCCTTTTCGTTCTCATTTCTTTTCAATGAAAATCAAATAGTTGCTTTTTGACATCGCCGGGTTCTCGGGCCGACAATGCGCCATCTTTTGCAGTCGGCTGGAGAGCCATCATGAAAGGCGATGCCAAGGTCATCGAATTCCTCAACACCGTGCTGGGCAATGAACTGGTTGCGATCAACCAGTATTTTCTGCATGCGCGCATGTACGAGAACTGGGGATTGAAGGAGCTCGGCGATCACGAGTACCACGAGTCGATCGACGAGATGAAACACGCCGACAACCTGATCAAGCGCATCCTGTTCCTGGAGGGGCTGCCGAACCTGCAGCACCTCGGCAAGCTGCTGATCGGCGAAAACACCGAGGAGATGCTGAAGTGCGATCTGCAGCTGGAGCTGCAGGCGCTGCCGGTGCTGAAGGACGGCATCGCCTACTGCGACAGCGTCGGTGACTACGTCAGCCGCGAGCTGCTCGAGGACATCCTCGAATCGGAGGAGGAGCATATCGACTGGCTGGAGACCCAGCTCAGCCTGATCGACAAGATCGGTCTGCAGAACTACCTGCAGAGCAAGCTCTCCTGACAGCGAGCGCTGTCGAGCGCCGCTGCGGCGCGATCAGTGACGTGAACCCCCGGCCCCGGCCGGGGGTTCTTGTTTTCAGGCGGCGATGGCCCGGCCGGCGCGCAGCGCGGCGGCCATCAGGTCGGGATCGGTGATCCGCTTCACCGCTTCGAACAGCGACGCCGCCTCGCCGTAGTGCTGGCGCAGGTAGCCGAGCCACTGCTTGACCGGGCCGAGCAGCTGTTTGGCCGGCAGCGTTTCGCGGCAGGCCTGCAGCTGCAGAAGCAGCAGATCGAGGATGCGCTCCCAGCGCAGTGACGTGTAAACATCGCCGCGATCGGCGGCGCGCACCGCCGCAGCCAGGTCGGGACGCGCCAGTACGCCGCGGCCGAGCATCAGATCGCCGCAGCCGCTGTCGGCGCGCGCCCGCGCGGCGTCGGCGGGCGACCAGATCTCGCCGTTGGCGATGACCGGAATCGACAGCTGGCGGCGCACCGGCGCGATCAGATGCCAGTGCGCCGGCGGCTTGTAGCCATCGGTCCTGGTGCGGGCGTGGATGGTCAGTTCGCTGGCGCCGGCGCGTTCGACGCTGCCGGCGATGTCGGCCAGCAGTGCGCTGTCGTGATAGCCGAGGCGGATTTTGGCGGTGACCGGTGTCGTCGCCGGCACCGCTTCGCGCACGGCGCGGACGATGTCGAACACGCGATCCGGTTCGCGCAGCAGGATCGAACCGCCGTCGTTGCGGTTGACGACCTTGGCCGGGCAGCCGAAGTTGAGATCGATGCCGGGCGCGCCGAGCCGAACCGCACGCGCGGCGTTGGCGGCCATGAACTGCGGTTTGCCGCCGAGCAGCTGTACATAGACGGGGACGCCGTGCGCGGTGACGCCGCCTCTCAGCAGCTCCGGGCAGAGGCGGTGGAACACCTTGGTCGGCAGCAGCTGATCGGTGACGCGAACGAATTCGGTGACGCAGCGGTCGATGCCGCCGAGACCGGTCAGCAGGTCGCGCAGCGTGTGGTTGATGACGCCTTCCATCGGCGCAAGCAGCAGTCGCATGGCTCTCTCCGGCGCGGGGGCGCGAGTATAGCGGCCCGTCGCCGCTCGTTGGCAGATGACGGTTGGGCCACGGACAAGAGAAGCAATATGAATAAATGTGGGCGGGGGAGATGACGATGAGCAGGAGCGGGCGATGACGGCGGTGATGCTGCGCTTCGCAGGGATGATCGCGCCGGGCGATGGCCCGCGTGGCTGAGCGGCGATCCGGCGCGCCCGCGCTGCATGTCTCCGACTGGCTGCCGGGGCTGCGGTTGCTGCGTCAATACCGGGCGGCGTGGTTGCCGCGCGATCTCGCGGCCGGATTGGTGCTGACGGCGATGCTGGTGCCGGTCGGCATCGCCTACGCCGTGGCGTCGGGGCTGCCCGGCATCTACGGTCTCTACGCCACCATCGTGCCGCTGCTGGCCTACGCGCTGTTCGGCCCCAGCCGCATCCTCGTGCTCGGCCCCGATTCGTCGCTGGCCCCGGTCATCCTCGCCGTGGTGCTGCCGCTGTCGCTCGGCGATCCGCAGCGCGCCGTCGCGCTGGCCGGCGGCATGGCGATCGTCTCGGGGCTGGTCTGCCTGCTGGTCGGCCTGCTGCGGCTCGGCTTCGTCACCGAGCTGCTGTCGAAGCCGATTCGCTACGGCTACATGAATGGCATCGCGCTGACGGTGCTGATCAGCCAGCTGCCTCCGCTGCTCGGTCTGGATACTGAAAACAAAAAGGCCATCGATGGCGACGGGCCGCTGCTGAATGCCGTGCGCGTGATCGACGCCATCGCCGCCGGTGCCATCAATCCGGCGACCTGCGCGCTTGGTCTCGGCACGCTCGGCGCTATCCTGCTGCTGAAGCGGTTCCGGCGCTGGCCCGGCGTGCTGTTCGCCGTCGTCGGCGCGACGCTGGCGGTGGCATTCGCCGGTCTCGACCAGCGCGCCGGTGTCGACGTGATCGGCGCGCTGCCGCAGGGGTTGCCGACACTGCGGCTGCCGGCACTGACGTTCGCCGATCTCGGCAGCGTCGTGGTCGGCGGCGCGGCGGTGGCGCTGGTGTCGTTCGCTGACACCAGCGTGCTGTCGCGCACTTACGCCGCGCGGCTGCGCGAGCCGGTCGATCCGAACCGGGAGATGATCGGCCTCGGCGCCGCCAATCTGGCGACCGGGCTGTTCCAGGGTTTTCCGATCAGCAGCAGCTCGTCGCGCACGCCGGTGGCCGAGGCGGCCGGCGCCAGAACGCAGCTGACCGGCGTGATCGGCGCCGTCGCCATCGCGGCGCTGCTGCTGTTCGCGCCGAACCTGCTGCGCTATCTGCCATACAGCGCGCTGGCCGCCGTCGTCATCGCCTCGGCGATCGCGCTGTTCGAGTTCGGCGACCTGCGCCGCATCTTCCGCATCCAGCAGTGGGAGTTCTGGCTCTCCGTCGCCTGCAGCGCCGGCGTGCTGGTGTTCGGCGTCATTCCCGGTATCGGCATCGCCATCGTCATCGCCGTGCTCGAATTTCTGTGGGATGGCTGGCGACCGCACTACGCCGTGCTCGGTCGCGCCGATGGCGTGCGCGGTTTTCACGACCTGAAACGCTACCCCGACGCGCGCCGCGTGCCGGGGCTGGTGCTGTTCCGCTGGGACGCGCCGCTGTTCTTCGCCAACGCCGAGCTGTTCCACCGCTGCGTGCTCGACGCCGTCGCGCAGTCGCCGACCGCGGTGCGGCGCGTGATCGTCACCGCCGAACCGGTCACCAGCATCGACGTCACCTCGGCCGACGTGCTGGCCGAACTGCTGGAGGAATTGCGGGGCATGGGCATCGAACTGAGTTTCGCCGAGCTGAAGGACCCGGTCGCCGACAAACTGAAACGGTTCGAGCTGTTCGAGCGTTTCGGTGCCGATCATTTCCACCCGACCGTCGGTGCCGCCGTCGATGACTATCTCGCCGATCACGACGTCGACTGGCAGCCCTGATTCCCCTACAGCAGCGCATCGCGCCAGCGCGCCAGCTTGGCGTCGAACGACAGTGAGGCGTGCGCCGGGCTGGTCGACGGCAGCTGCACGAAATCCAGATCGGTGCGCGTCAGCGTCGGCAGCACCTGTCGGCGAAAACTCTGCGCCGCCTTGCCGCCGTTGAAACAGATGCGTTGGATATGCGGATGCTCGCGCAGGAAGCGGTCGAAATCGTTGGCCACCTGCGATGCCGGGTCGATCGCGCTGTCGAGGCTGCCGGGGCGGTAGCACGAGGCGAGCACGTCCCACAGTGCGATCCGCGCCGCCAGCAGGTGTTGCAGCCGTCGCTCATACGGCGTGTCGACGGCGAAGCCGAGCAGTATCGCCATGATCGGCCAGAAAGCGTTGCGCGGGTGGGCGTAGTAGCGCTGCGCGTTGAGCGAGGCGACGCCGGGCATGCTGCCGAGGATCAGCAGGCGGGCGTCGGGTGCGGCGACCGGCGGGAAACTGACGGCGACTGACATGACAGTTCAGCGGCGATGGGTGTGGCGCGAACCGGCACTCACCACATCAGGTCGTCGGGAATCTTGTACTCGGCATACGGATCGTCGGCATCGTCCGCATCATTCTGCAGCTGGTTGCTGACGATGACGTAGCGCTCGTCGCGCAGCCTGATCTTGTCGGCCACCGCCTTCGGCACCACCGAGTACTGCTCGTCGAATTTGACGATGGCGAGGCGGCCGTTACTGAGCTGGTTCAGCATCGTCTCGGTTACCCGCAGCTTCTTGATCTTGCCGCCGTCGTTGAAGTTGTAGGCGAGCTGCGCGCCGTCGCGCGGCAGCCGGCTGGTGTCGATCAGCTGTTTGATCTGCGCCAGGATCGCCTTGACGCGGGCCTGTTCGTTGCGCTCGAAGTTGAGCTGGCGGTCGCGCTCGGCCTTCTGCTGCATCGCCTGCTGCGCGTTGAGCCTGGTCTCGTCGACGGTTTCGATCTTGTGCTTGCGCGCCATCTGCTCCTGTCTGACTTTCTCCTTGCGCGCCGCGCTGGCCTGGCGGGCATCGACCAGCCCGGCTTTCAGCAACTGATCTTTCAGGGATTTGGACATCGGCTCGGTTCCGTTGCGGCGGGTTGGTGGTGGGGCGGTCGCGGCGTCACGGCCAGTCGCTGACGAGGCCGGCGAGGTCGACCGGCGCCGGCGGCCGTGGGGAGGCCGGCGTGCCGAGATAGACGAAGCCGATGACGTTCTCGTTGGCGTCGAGGCCGAGTTCGCGCGCCACCTGCGGGTCGTAGCTCGGGTCGCCGGTGCGCCAGACGCCGCCGTAGCCGAGCGCCTGCGCCGCCAGCAGCAGCGCGTGCACGGCGCAGCCGGCGGTCAGCTGCTGCTCGCTGGCCGGCACTTTCGGGTGCGGCTGCACGCGGGCGACGGCGACGACGATCAGCGGCGCCCGCAGCGGCGCCTTCAGCGCCTTGTCGCGTTTCTCCTGGCTGGCCTGCGGGTCGCGCCGCAGCAGCGATTGCAGGAACAGCTCGCCGAGCCGTTCGCGCGCGGCGCCGCGCACGCAGATGAAGCGCCACGGTCGCAGCCGTCCGTGGTCCGGCGCGCGCGCGGCGGCGGCAAGCAGGGTCGCCAGTGCGTTTTCGTCCGGCGCCGGCTCGATCAGCAGCGGTTGTGAGGTGCGGGTGGTCAGCAGGGTCAGGGCATCCATCGACGGGCTTCCACGACAGGGGCCGTTATCCTACGGTGCCGGCCGGCGCGATTGCCAATTTCGACTACAGTAAGTTGCAGATTTCGTTGGGTATGGAGCACCCGTCCCCGCTTTCGCCACACCGCAACGCGGCACCTCGAGACCGCGGCGCCGATGATTTGCCGATACCGAGAGATTCATAGATGGAGCTGCTGGCCCGCTGCCGTGACCTCGCCCTGCCGTTCTACAGCGACCTGATGCGCTCGGCGCAGCCGACGCTGCGCGAACGGCTGTTCGAGCAGTCCGAGCGCGGTGGCGGCAGTGACCAGCGCGTTTTCTTCGAGGCGATCCAGACCCTGAACCGCAACGGTGATGCGCTGCTGGCCGCCTTCGAGGCACGCCTGCAGCGCGGCTACCAGCAGTTCGTCGCGGGGCGCGACGACGAGTCGGCGCCGGTGTTCGCCAGCGCCGGCCTGGCGCTGGTGGCGCGCGAGCAGCTGGAGGACGACCTCGCCGTCTCCACCATCGTCTCGCGCGCCAACGGCCAGAACGCCGAGGCGCTGTGGAAGCTGAACCGGCGGCTGGCGGCGCTGCGCGGCGGCCGTCAGGTCAGCGACGACGGCAATCCGTTCGGCCCGGCGCAGGTCGGCGAGGCGCTGCGGGCGGCGATGGCCGAGCTGCAGTGCGACCAGCGCGCGCGCATCTTCGTCTACAAGTACCTGGGCCGGCTGCTGCTCGGCAGTTTCGGCAAGGTGCTGCAGCGGCTCAACGACCTGCTGGTGGAGGGCGGGGTGCTGCCGAACCTGAAGTTCGTCGTCAACAAGGCAGCCGACGAGCTGGGCGGTGAGCAGGAGGTGCCGCCGCCGGCGGCCGAGAGCGCCGACGAGAAGGCCTCGGCGGCGCACCAGCACCAGTTGCTGATCTCGGTGATGAACGAGCTGCGCTCGCGCCAGGGTGATCCGGCCGCGCGCGTGCAGACGCTCGGCGGCGTCGGCTACGCTGGCCTGCAGGCGGCGCGCGACGGCAGCGCCAGCAATTTCGCGCCGGTCGACTACGCGCTGGCGCTGTCGGCGCTGCAGCAGGCGCCGGAGTTCTCGTCGAACGCGGCGTTGCAGCGGCCGCTGCCGATCAGTGCGGTCGAGGAGCGGCTGTTCGGCCAGCTGAAGAAACTGGCCAACAGCGATGCGCGCCACACACTCGGCCAGCGCGACGCCGACACCGTCGATCTGGTCGGCGGCATCTTCCGCTACATGCTCGACGACACCCGCATTCCCGACGTCGTCAAATCGCTGCTGAGCCACCTGCACACGCCGTATCTGAAGCTGGCGCTGCTCGACCCGACGCTGCTCGAGGACCAGCAGCACGTCGCCCGCCGCCTGCTGAACCGGCTGGCCGAGGCCAGCGTGCGCTGGGTCGGCGACGAGCGCGACCGCGTCGTGCTGCCGAAGATCCGCGAGACGGTGGAGACACTGCTGCGCGAGTTCATCGACGACACCACGCTGTTCGGCCGGCTGCTGGCCGAGTTCGAGCGTTCGCTGGCGCTGGTGCAGCGCCGCGCCGAGATCGCCGAGCGCCGCAACCGCGAGTCGCAGGAGGGGCTGGAGCGGCTGGCCGAGGCGAGAACGCGCGCGCAGCAGGAGATCCAGCAGCGCATTGCCGGCAGCAATCTGCCGCAGCAGATCCGGCAGCTGCTGGAGAAGCCGTGGACCGATTTCCTCGCCTTCAACCACCTGCGCAACGGCGACGAGAGCCTGTCGTGGAAGGCGGCACTGAAGGTGGTCGACGGCGTGATGTGGAGCGTGCAGGACGACCCCGGCCGCACCCGCGACGAGCTGCAGCGCCACCAGCAGCAGCTCGACAAGTCGATCAGCGAGGGGCTGCGCACGATCGGCTATGGCAGCGAGGCGGCGAACGAGTTGCTGTCGGCGCTGCGCGAGGCGCAGGAGCTGGCGTTCGAGCGCGCCGGCCATCCGCAGCCGGCGCTGGCCGAGCCTCCGCCCCGGAAGACGCCCGCCGCGGAGCCCGAAAGCGTGCTGCAGCCGGTGCTGAGCGAGGGCGAGCAGGTGTGGGCGGCGCGGTTGCGCGACGAGATCGAGTTCGGCACCTGGTTCGAGTTCGACCGCCCCGGTCACAAGCCGGTGCGGCTGAAACTGGCCTGGTTCAGCCGCGTCAGCCTGCACTACATGTTCGTCAACCAGTCCGGCGTCAAGCAGCGCGTCGAGTCGCTGCTGGAGCTGGCGCGCGGGCTCGATGCCGGTCGCGTGCGGCTGGCGCCGCCCGAGCGTCGCTCGTTCATGGAGCGGGCGCTCGACGCGCTGCTGAACACGCTGCGCAGGAGTTGAAACAGGGGCTGGACGGCGGCACCTGGAATAGCGAGCGGGGAGTGGATGACAGGCGCCGGGGCCGGCCATTACCATAGCGCCTTTTCCAAATCCGGAGAGCCGCATGATCGCAGGCAGTATGGTCGCCCTGGTCACGCCAATGTGCGAGAACGGCGACGTCGATTGGCGCGCGCTCGAACAGCTGGTCGAATGGCACATCGCCGAGGGCACGCACGCGATCGTGGCGGTTGGCACCAGCGGCGAGTCGGCGACGCTGACCGTCGATGAGCACTGCGCGGTGATCCGGCGCTGCGTCGAGGTGGCCGCGCGCCGCCTCCCGATCATCGCCGGCACCGGCGCCAACGCCACCCGCGAGGCGATCGAGCTGACCGCGGCGGCGCGCGAAGTCGGCGCCGACGCCTGCCTGCTGGTGACGCCGTACTACAACAAGCCGACCCAGGAAGGGCTCTACCTGCACTTCCGCGCCGTCGCCGAGGCGGTGGCGATTCCGCAGATCCTCTACAACGTGCCGGGCCGCACCGCCTGCGACATGCACAACGACACCGTGGTGCGGCTGGCATCGATTCCGAACATCGTCGGCATCAAGGACGCGACCGGCGACATCGCGCGCGCGAAGGATCTGATCGCGCGGGTGCCGTCCGGCTTCGCCGTCTGTTCCGGCGACGACGCCACCGCGCTGGAGCTGATTCTGGCCGGCGGCAAGGGCGACATCTCGGTGACGGCCAACGTCGCGCCGAAACAGATGTCGCAGCTGTGCAGCGCCGCGCTGAATGGCGATGCGGCGACCGCGCGCGCGATCAACGACAAACTGATGCCGCTGCACCGCGACCTGTTCGTCGAAGCCAACCCCATTCCGGTGAAGTGGGCACTGCAGCAGATGGGGCGCATCGCCGGCGGCATCCGCCTGCCGCTGACCCCGCTCAGCGCCGCCGCCCAGCCGGTGGTCAGCGCCGCGCTGCGCGCCGCCGGCATCACCGTCTGATGGCGCCCGCGCGCCCGCGAGACCCCGACACGATGAGATCACCGCATTTTCCCGCGCTGTCGACCCTGCTGGTCGCGGCGCTGCTGCCGCTCGCCGGCTGCGGCTGGCTGACCAGCGACGATGGCATGTTCCGCGATCGCGGCGAGGACTATCGCCGCGCCCGCCTCGACGCGCCGCTGGAGCTGCCCGGCGACGTCAACGCGACGGCGATGGACGACGCGCTGGCGATCCCCTCCGGCGGCGACCACCATCCGCTCAGCGGCGCGTTCGAGGTGCCGCGGCCGGAGCCGCTCGACGGCGATCCGTCCGCCGATCTGGTGCGCATCCAGAGCCTCGGCGGCGAGCGCTGGCTGCTGGTCGACATCGACCCCGGCGAGGTGTGGCCGCGGGTACGTCAGTTCCTGCTCAACAGCCAGCTGGCGGTCGGCCGCATCGACGCCACCGCCGGCCTGATCGAGACCGTCTGGCTGCAGCCGCAGGACGGTGGCCGCGAGCGCTACCGCTTCCGCATCGAGCAGGGGGTGCAGCGCGGCAGCAGCGAGGTGTTCGTACTGCAGCAGGCCGGTGGCGGCGATAGCTGGCCGGCGCGTTCCGGCAACGACGCGCGCGAAGCCGAGATGGTGCGCGCACTGGCGCAGTTCATCGCCGACAGCGGCGCCTCCGGCGCGGTGTCGATGCTGGCGCAGCGCGGTCTGGCATCGGCCGGCAAGGTCTCTCTCGTGCGCGGCAACACGCCGGCACTGAAGTTGCAGCTCGCCGGCGACCGCGCCTGGGCTTCGCTCGATCTGGCGCTGCCCAAGGCCGGTTTCGCGGTCGAGGACCGCAACCAGCAGCAGAGCCAGTTCTGGGTGCGCTATGCGCCGTCGGATGAAGAGCAGGAGGAGAAGGGCTGGTTCGACTGGCTGTTCGGCTCGGACGACGATCTGTTCGAGGACGACAAGACGGTCTATCTGGTGACGATGGCCGAGGCTGAGGCCGAGGCGGGCGCGGTGCTGATCCGCATCCGTCGCGAGGATGGCCAGCCGTTGCCGGTGGCCGATGCCGAGCGGCTGTTGCAGCAGCTGAAAGGGCACCTTTCCTGATATCTGGCGGCGCGGGCGCGGAGCCTCGCGCCGGGAGTGGTCGATGCGGTTCGCGTCGCTGGGCAGTGGCAGTGGTGGCAACGCCACGCTGATCGAGTGTGGCGACACCGCGCTGCTGGTCGATTGCGGTTTCTCGGTGCGCGAGACCGAGCGCCGGCTGCAGCGGCTCGGCTACGAGGCCGGCCGGCTGGCCGCGCTGCTGGTGACGCACGAGCACGGCGACCACGCCGGCGGCATCGCCGCGCTGGCGCGCAAGTACGACCTGCCGGTCTATGCGACGCGCGGCACCGTGCGCGGTTGCCGGCCGTCGGTCGCGCTGCAGGGGTTGGCGAAGCTGCAGCGGGTCGAACCGGGCGTCGCCTTCGCGGTCGGTGGCGTCGAGGTGCTGCCGGTGCCGGTGCTGCACGATGCCGGTGAGCCGTGCCAGTACCGCTTCGAGCACCGCGGCCGCCGTTTCGGCCTGCTGACCGATCTGGGCAGCGTCGACAACGCGGTGGTCGAGGCCTATCGCGGTTGCGATGCGTTGCTGCTGGAGTGCAACCACGATCGCGACATGCTCTATCGCGGCCCCTACCCGTGGTCGCTCAAGCAGCGGGTCGGCGGGCCGCTCGGCCATCTGAGCAACGCGCAGGCGGGCGAGCTGCTGGCCGGCCTGCAACCGGAGCGGCTGCAGGTGCTGGCGCTGGCCCACCTGAGCCTGAAGAACAACACCGAAGTGCTGGCGCGCGCTGCCATGGCGCCGCTGTTGCGATCCGATCAGACACTGCTCGCCGCTCACCAGACACAGGGTCTGGCGTGGTGCGACGTGGTTTAGCGATTCCGAGAGGCGACGATGGAAAAACGCGCAGAGCTGTACAAGGGCAAGGCCAAGTCGGTGTTCGCCACCGACGATCCCGACCGCTACATCATGCTGTTCCGCAACGACACCTCGGCCTTCGACGGCAAGAAGGTGGCGCAGCTGGAGCGCAAGGGGATGGTCAACAACAAGTTCAACGCCTTCATCATGGGCAAGCTCGCGGCGGCCGGCATCCCGGTCCATCTGGAGCGGGTGCTGTCCGACAACGAGGCGCTGGTCAGGAAGCTGGAGATGCTGCCGCTCGAATGCGTGGTGCGCAACTACGCCGCCGGTTCGATCGTTCGCCGCTACGGCCTGCAGGAAGGGCAGGAGCTGAACCCGCCGACCTTCGAGTTCTTCCTGAAGAGCGACGCGCTCGGCGACCCGATCTGCAACGAGTCGCACATCCTCTCCTTCAAGTGGGCGACGCAGGCGCAGATCGACGAGATGAAGGCGCTGACGCTGCGCATCAACGAGGTGCTGAAGCCGCTGTTCCTCGCCGGCGACATGCTGCTGGTCGACTACAAGCTCGAATTCGGCCTGTTCAACGGCCAGATGATGCTCGGCGACGAGTTCTCGCCGGACGGCTGCCGTCTGTGGGACAAGAACACGCGCGAGAAACTGGACAAGGACCGCTTCCGCCAGGATCTCGGCAACGTCGTTGAATCCTACGAGGAGGTGGGGCGCCGCCTCGGGGTCGTCTTCGACTGAGCGAACCGCTGACGATCGATATGTTCTGTGACGGGGCCTGTGGGCCCCGTCCGCATTTCTGTCATCGTCATCGGGTGAACTGACGGACAGAAAGAGGTTGGCCTCTATTTTGTTACGTTATATCATTTTTGAATGATTCGATCGGCTGCCATTTCCCGTTCGCGCCGGCTGCCCCTGCTGGGGCTGCTGTTGTCGCTGCTGCTGCATGTCGGCAGCGGCGCGCTGGCGGCCGGCCATCTGCACGATGAGGTCGGGCCACCCGATCACCCCTGTACCGTCTGCCTGCTGGCCGCGGCGACGACCGCCGCGGCCGCGCCGTCGCTGCTGCCCCCGGTACTGGCCGCGGCGACGGCCTGTTTCCACCCCGACCAGTTCTCGCCGCCGTCTCTCGTGGCGGCGCTTCCCCGCGCCCGCGCGCCACCCGCACTGCTGATCTGAACGCCGCTTTGTCCGCGCCGGCTGCCGGCGCGTCCGCCGTCATTTCAGGAGTGAACCATGAAACGTTCCGTACTCTGGCTGGCCATTGCCGCCGCCAGTACCACCCATGTCATCGCCGCGCCAGCCGAGCGCGCGCCGCGTACCGTCGAGCCCACCGAATACATGCTGGTGTCGGTGCCGCTGCACCGCAGCGAGGCCGAGACCGCGCTGCCGGTCACCGTCATCGACGGCGATGACCTGCGCGAACGCGCTGCCCGCAGCATCGGCGCCACGCTCGACGGCAGCCCGGGGCTGGCCAGCGCCTCGTTCGGCCCGGCGGTTGGCCAGCCGGTGATTCGCGGCCAGGCCGGGCCGCGCGTGCGCACCTTGCAGAACGGCGTCGCCACCGCCGACGCCTCGGCGGTCAGCGCCGACCACGCGGTCACGGTCGAGGCGCTGCTGGCCGAGTCGGTCGAGGTGCTGCGCGGGCCGTCGACGCTGCTGTACGGCGGCGGTGCCATCGGCGGCGTCGTCAACGTCATCGACAACCGCATCGCGCGCGCGCTGCCGGAGCAGGCTTTCAGCGCCGCGATCGAGCAGCGTCACGACAGCGCCTCCGATGGCGACACCAGCGTCGTCCTGTTGCGGGGTGGCGCCGGATCGCTGGCGTGGCACCTCGACGGCACCTGGCGCGACTGGAACGACATCGACATTCCGGGGCTGGCGTTCGACCGCCGCAGCGTCGACG
Organism: uncultured Verrucomicrobiaceae bacterium; assembly: GCA_964515735.1. Taxonomy (GTDB): domain Bacteria; phylum Pseudomonadota; class Gammaproteobacteria; order Pseudomonadales; family CAMLJR01; genus CAMLJR01. The sequence goes on from CAZEVP010000006.1 coordinate 26,978, forward strand.
ACCTCGACGACAGCAGCCGCGGCCACATCGCCAACAGCGATGGCGATAACCGCCAGTTCGGCGGCGGCCTGTCGTGGATCTTCGATCGAGGTCATGTCGGTTTCAGCGTCAGCGAGCTGAAGAGCGAATACGGCATCCCGACCGGCGGTCACGTCCATGCCGATGGTGGCGATCACGGTCATGGCCACGATGACCACGATCATGATCACGACGACCATGACCACGATCACCACGATCACGATGCCGAGGAACACGACCACGGTGCCATTCGCATCGACATGAAACAGCGCCGCTACGACCTCGCCGGCGAGCTGCGCGAGCTGTCGGGCGCGCTCGATACGCTGCGCTGGCGCGTCGCCTACACCGACTACGAGCACAGCGAGCTGGAGGAGGGCATCAAGGCCACCACCTACAGCAACGAGACCACCGAGGGGCGTTTCGAGCTGGTTCACCGCGAGCTTGGCGGCTGGCACGGCGTGGTCGGTCTGCAGCTGCGCGACACCGATTTCGCCGCGCGCGGCGAGGAGGCGTTCATTCCCGAATCGAACACCCGCGCCGTCGGTCTGTTCATCGTCGAGGACTACCACCGCGGCGACTGGGTCTACGAGATCGGGCTGCGCGCCGACCGCGACAGCATCGATGCCAGGGGACAGCGCGGGCGCGACGTCGACGCCTACAGCGGCTCGGCCTCTGCGCTGTGGAATTTCACGCCGTCGTGGAGTGTCGGCGTCGCGTTGTCGCACGCGCAGCGCGCGCCGACCGTCGATGAGCTCTACGCCAACGTCGAGACCGTCGAGCGCCACGGCGACCACTTCCACTACCACGATCCGGTGGTGCACGCGGCGACGCGCGCGATCGAGGTCGGCAACGCCGGGCTCGACCGCGAGCGTTCGAACAACGTCGACCTGACGCTGCACTATCGCGGCGAGCGCGTCAGCGGCTTTGTCACGGCGTTCCACAACGACTTCGGCGATTTCATCTATCTCGCCAATACCGGCTTCGAAGTCGGCGAGGTGCCGGTGCTCGAATACCGGCAGCAGGATGCCCGTTTCCACGGCGCCGAGTTCGAGCTGGAGCTGCCGCTGGTTCAGCGTGGCGGCGGCGAACTGACGCTCGGCGTCTACGGCGACTGGGTGCGCGGCGAGCTCGATCGTGGCGGCGACGTGCCGCGTATGCCGCCGTGGCGCATTGGCACCCGGCTGCAGTTCGATCGCGGCGGCTTCTCGTCGTACCTCGGTCTGCTGCACGCGGCCGATCAGGATCGTGCCGGCGAGTTCGAGAGCGCCACCGCTGGTTACGAGCGCCTCGATGCCGGCGTCAGTTACGCGCTGGCGCTCGGTGGTGTCGACGCCACGCTGTTCCTGCGCGGCACCAACCTGACCGACGAGGAGATTCGCGGCAGCACGTCGTTCCTGCGCGATTTCGCGCCGGAGCCGGGGCGGTCGCTGGAGGGGGGAGTCAGGCTGCGGTTCTAGGTTGAGGTGGGTGCCGGCAGCCCATGCCGTGAAGCCTTCCAGCACCGGCGCAAGTACGTCCCTA
>CAZEVP010000006.1:28616-78698 GCA_964515735.1 uncultured Verrucomicrobiaceae bacterium
GGTGCCGGCAGCCCATGCCGTGAAGCCTTCCAGCACCGGCGCAAGTACGTCCCTAGCAAAGTCCGGACCTGTGCCGGGCTTTGCGGTCGAGGGAAAATTCACGATGAATTTTTCCGGCTAAAGAGGCGTCACGCTCAACGTCACGCTGATCGGATTGTGGTCGGAGCTGGCGACGCGGTCGACCTCGCCGTCGCGCAGGTGCAGGCCGCGGTAGAAGATGTGGTCGAGCGCCAGCCCGAACGCGGCGCGGCGGTAGTCGCGCAGGAACGGCACCGGCGTCAGCGACAGCTCCGCCACCAGGCCGTGCAGGATGTCGAGCCGCTTGCCGCGCCAGGTGTTGAAGTCGCCGCACAGCACCACCGGGCCGTCGTGCGCGCGCAGCCCCAGCGCCACCTCGTGCAGCTGGCGGCGGAAGTGGGCGGTGCCGGCGGTGAAGTTGATGGCGTGGATGTTGCCGACCAGCAGCGTCTGCGTCATCTGCCGCAGCCGGTACTCGGTGATCAGCGCCGCCTTCGGATGGCGGATCAGCGGCTCGCGGTGGCTGTGGCGGAAGTGGCGCACGGTCTCGGCGCGGGCGGCGGTCAGCACGCCGGTGGTCTGCTCCGGCCGCCGGTAGCCGGGCGCGAAGGCCCAGCAGCAGTCGTCGAGCAGCTGGTGCATCTCGTGTTCGAGCTTGGCTTCCTGCAGCGCCATCACGTCGGCGCGCCCGGCCAGCCGGGTCAGGTCGCGGCTCCAGTCGCGGTGGCGGCCCTTGGCGATGTTCCAGCTCAACAGGTGGATGTGCTGCGGGTCGAGGGCTTCGCGAGGCATACGACGCTCGTGTCGGCGGGTGAGCAGGGGAGATGAGGCCAGCATAGCCGCAATTCAAGCCGGCCGGCGCGGTGGTGGTGGTCAGCGCGGCGTTTAGCGACTACTTTTACCCGGCCCCGGCCATCATCCGCCGCGGCGCCGTCACCCGATCCGACAGCCATCTCCGCGGAACTCGCGCCATGCAAGAGCATCGCCGGTTCGATCGCTCCCACAGCGAAGCCATCGTCGAACTGAGCCACCCGACCCTCGGCGTGATCGAGGTGCGCGCCCGCAATCTCTCCGCCGGTGGCATCTTCGTGCTGACCGGCACCCACCCGGCGCCGCCGGTCGGCACCGAGCTGCTGGTTCGCATCAAGCGCCACACCGGGCCGATCAACGCCGAACCGGTGGCGATGCGCGTCGTCCACCACCAGTCCGGCGGCATCGGTCTGGCCTTCGTCAAGGCGCCGTGAGATGGGGCCGTCGGCAGCGCCGCAGCCGCCGCTTCCGCGCGGCGCGCGCCGCAACCAGCTGCGCGCCTTCGAGGAGGCGCTGCGCGAGCAGTGGCGGCTCGGCCAGAACATCATCCTGTGCTGGTGCCCGATGCCGGAGGGCATCTATCTGCTGCAGGCGCCGCACTACTTCCTCGGCCAGTTCTCCAGCCTGTCGGAGAGCGCCGCCGCCGACCGCCTCGACCTGCTGAACGGCCGCTTCATCCGCCAGCTGATCGCCGGTTGCCGGCAGAAGAGCGAGGCCGATTTCTTCAGCACGGCGAAGCGGCTCGGCCTCGAACCGCAGCTGATCGAATCCCCGCTGGTGAGCACCGACGCGGCGACGCGCGAGGGGATCGAACAGATCGTCAAGCGCTACAGCATCAGCTACGTCGAGAGCCGCGCCGTGCTGCTGCTCGACATCGTCGACTTCTCGCTCTACACGCCGTTCCAGCAGAGCAGCCAGCTCAACAGTCTGTCGTACACGCTGAACAGCGCCGCCAACAAGCTGCGCGCCAAGCGCATCTCGGTCGACTTCGCCCGCACCACCACCGGCGACGGTTTCTACATCTGGAACCGCGACCCGAGCCCGCGCGGCAACATGGATCTGTTCCTGCTGATGCTGGTGGCGATCGCCGACAACGCGCTGGCGCGGCGCAAGGCGCGCAGCGGCACGGTGCCGGTGCTGCGCACGGCGTTTCACATCGGCAGCCACTTCGAGTTCTCGCAGGTGGAGGGCTTCAACCCGACGCTGTACACCTACATCGTCGGCGACGTCACCATCGAGCTGGCGCGGATGGTCGAGATCGCGCGCGGCGGGCAGGTCCTGATCGGCGAATTCACTACGCGGGTGCCGACCTCGGGCCGCGAGGAGGCGCTGCTGATGGAGGCCGATTCGACCCATTTCGTGCAGCGTGCCGACAAATGGCTGGAACCGCTGCGCGGGCTCGAACTGTCCGGCGCCGACGTCGAGGCGATCCAGTGCCAGCTGACCGGCGAGACCGGCGTCTCGGCCGGGCAGAGCGCGCGCCGTTTTCGCATCACCGACAAGCATGGCCTGATACGCCATGCCTACAATCTGCGCATCAACATCTACACCAGTGGCCACCGGCCGCTGCTGCTCGGCATTCAGGGCAGCGAGCTGCCGCGCGCCGAGCGCAGCCGGCGCGGCGGCGAGGCGGAGCTGGTTCAGAAGGGACGGCGCCAGCAGCGGCCGCGCCTGTTGTCCGAAGAGTGATGGGTCTGAAGATTAATAGGTCCGAAGAGTAATAGATCCGAGGAGTGAGGGGCGGATGCACGAACTGCATCGCGATGTGACCGGCACGGTCGACGTCACCGATCCCGCCGCGGTATGCGCGGCGGTGATCGCCATTCTCGAACGCCGCCACGCGGTGGCGGGCGAGCCGGCGCTGCCGCGCCTGTTCGCCGATTTCGACCGTCTTTACCGCGGCGATTTCCCCGGGTTCTTCGGCTGCGACACGCAATATCACGACATCCAGCACGTGCTCGACGTGACGCTGGCGACGGCGCGGCTGATCGACGGTTACGCCTGCGCGCACCGGCCGTTCGACGCCGGGCTGGTGGTGGTCGGCATCGCCGTCGCCCTGTTCCACGATGCCGGCTACATCCGCCGCAAGGGCGACACGCGCCACCAGCACGGCGCCGAATACACGCGCGTGCACGTCTCGCGCAGCGCGCGCTTTCTCGCCGAGCACCTGCCGGCCATCGGCCTCGATGACGTGGCGACGCTGGCCAGCACACTGGTCCATTTCACCGGCTACGAGGTCGACCCGGCCGGCATCGCGGTCGACGATGCGCGCCAGCGCGATCTCGGCGCGCTGATCGGCAGCGCCGACGTGCTGGCGCAGATGGCCGACATCGCCTACCTGGAGAAGTGCCGGGACCGGCTGTTCCGCGAATTCGAACTCGGCGGCATCGCGCGTGAAGTCGACGCCAGCGGTCGCGAGCTGGTGCGCTACGCCTCGCCGCTCGATCTGCTGCGACAGACGCCGGCGTTCATTCGCAACACCGTCGATGCCCGCCTCGACGGGGCGTTCGGCGGCATCTATCGCTGCGTCGAGCAGCATTTCGGCGGCCGCAATCTCTACATGGAAGCGCTGCAGCGCAACCTCGATCACCTCGAGCAGCTGCTGGCCGAGGGCGACGAGCAACTGCTGCCGCCGCGGCCGTTGCGCCGGCTGCCGGTGAGCTGAGCCGGCGCGGCGCGGTTATACTCCGCCCATCTTTCGTCATCGCTGTAATCGGGAACGCACTCATGGCCGTCGGCACCGGGCTCACCAGTGAACGTCTGCGCGAATTCACCAGTTTTCGCAATGTCTCCGAGGAGGATCTGCTGATCCTGGCCGGCAGCATCGAGGTGCAGAGCGCGCGCCGCGGCGACACGCTGTTCACCTGCGGCGACATCGACGCGCGCGACTTCTTCCTGCTCAGCGGGCGGCTGCAGCTGATCGCCGAGGATGGTCGCGAGCGCTTCATCGACGCCGGCAGCGACGTGGCACGGATGCCGGTGGCGCGGCTGCGGCCGCGCCAGTACACGGCGAAATCGATGACGCCGGTCTCCTACTTCATGGTCGACTGCGACCTGCTCGATTCGCTGTCGCAGAGCGGCGGCGACAGCGATGGTTTCGATTACGGCTACGGCGTCATGGAAGTATCGGAAGGCTTCGGCGACGAGACCGCCGAGATGCTGGCCTCGTTCCGCCGCGATCTGGAAAAGCGCAAATTCCGCCTGACCACGCTGCCGGAGGTGGCGATCAGGATTCGCGAGGCGCTCAGTAGCGACGACGTCAATCTGCGACAGGTGGCCGATGTCATCAACCGCGACCCGGCGATCGCCGCCAAGCTGGTGCGCGCCGCCAACAGCCCGGTCTACCACGGCGCCGCGCGCTGCGACTCGGTGCACGCGGCGATGGTGCGGCTCGGCCTCAACACCGCGCGCCAGCTGGCGATCGGCTTCACGCTGCGCGACCTGTTCGAGAGCCGCGACCCGGTCTCCAGGCAGCTGATGGAGGAGGCGTGGCAGCAGAGCATGGATGTCGCCGCGATCAGTTTCGTGCTGGCGCGCCACACCCGCCTGTTCGACCCCGAGGAGGCGATGCTGGCCGGCCTCGTCAGCAACATCGGCGTGCTGTCGGTGATCAGCTACGCGCAGAGCTACCCGCAGCTGCTCGGCAACGAGGTGCTGCTGCGGCAGTGGATCGACAAGCTGAAGGGCGAGGTCGGCGCGATGGTGCTGGAGAGCTGGCAGTTCCCGGCCGAGATCGTCGAGGCCGCGCGCGGCTGCGAGGAGTGGGGGCGCTGCCCGAATACGCGCGCCGACCTGTGCGACCTGGTGCTGGTGGCGACACTGCACAGCTTCATCGGCAAACGCCGCCGCAACGCACCGCCGCGCATGGATCAGGTGCCGGCCTACCAGAAGCTGGCGCTCGGCAGCCTGACGCCGGAGATGGCACTGCAGGTGCTGGTCGAGGCGCGCGATCAGATCGATCAGGCGCGCTCGCTGCTGGTGGCCTGAACCCGTGCCCGGCGCCGTTGCCGTGCGCGCCGCGGCGCCCGACGACACGCGCGCCGCGGCGCTGGCGCAATCGCTGCAACTTCCGTTGATCGATGTCGGATCGCCGCTGCCGGAGGGCATCGCGGCGACGCTGGCGTTCGCCGGTGACGTGCTGACGCTGGCGCCGCGCGATGCGCGTCAGTCCGGTCCGATCCAGGTCGACTTCTGCGGCGGCGCCAACCGCCACCGGCTGCAGGGCGGCGCCGAGCTGATCGTCAGGGCGGTGCGCGGCCGCGCGCGCGAAGCGTTGAGTGTGGTCGATGCGACGGCGGGGCTCGGCCGCGACAGCTTCATTCTCGCCAGCCGCGGTGTCGACGTGACGCTGCTGGAGCGCTCGCCGGTGATCGCGGCGCTGCTGGACGATGGCCTGCGCCGCGCGCGCGAGTCGGGCGATGCCACCGTTGCCGCCATCGCCGCGCGGATGGCGTTGAACTGTGTCGATGCCGGCCAGTGGCTGGCCGCTGGCGGCGCCGATGTGGTCTACCTCGATCCGATGTTTCCCGATCTCGGTCAGAGCGCGCTGGCGAAGAAGGAGATGCAGCTGTTCCAGCAGCTCGCGCTCGACCGCGGCGACGAAGCGGCACTGCTGGTGGCGGCGCGGCAGGCGGCGCGGTTGCGCGTCGTCGTCAAGCGGCCGCGCAAGGCACCACCGCTGGCGGGGCAGCCGGCCGACTACGCGCTGGAGGGGCGCTCGGTACGCTTCGACGTCTACGTCAGCCAGACGGGGTCGTAGGATGGGTCGAGGAGCGAAGCGACGACACCCATCGGACCGCGAAGTCTCCACCGCCGCTGTTGATGGGTATCGCTGCGCTCAACCCATCCTACGGGTTCGGCACTGGGAGACTTTAAGTAGTTGCCACCATCGCTGTCGGCGCCGGAATCCGTTAAGCTCGCCGCCTTTCGAACGCACGGTTCGCACGCCTTGTCGGCACAGACCGTTCCGTTTGCCTCCCGCCCGGTACTCTCCGCGGCATTCATCTCCCTGATACCCCCATACGAAGGTTTCATGACCCTATTTGCATCCCTTGGCCTGATCGAACCGCTGCAACGCGCCGTGAGCGAGCAGGGCTACGAGCAGGCGACGCCGATCCAGGCGCAATCCATTCCCGTTGTTCTCGAGGGGCGCGACGTGCTCGCCGCCGCCCAGACCGGCACCGGCAAGACCGCCGGCTTCACGCTGCCGCTGCTGCAGCGCCTCGCCGGCCATGACAGTACCGGCGGCTTCCGCCCGGTGCGCGCGCTGGTGCTGACGCCGACGCGCGAGCTGGCCGCGCAGGTCGGCGACAGCGTCGAGACCTACGGCAAGTACCTGAAACTACGCTCCACCGTCATCTTTGGCGGCGTCGGCATCAATCCGCAGATCGAGCGGCTGCGCAAGGGCGTCGACATCCTGGTGGCGACACCGGGGCGTCTGCTCGACCTGCACAGCCAGCGCGCCGTCGACCTGTCGCGGCTCGAGATCCTCGTGCTCGACGAGGCCGACCGCATGCTCGACATGGGCTTTATCCACGACATCCGCCGCGTGCTGAAACTGCTGCCGGCCGAGCGCCAGAACCTGCTGTTCTCGGCCACCTTCTCCGACGAGATCCGCCAGCTCGCCGGCGGCATCCTGCGCTCGCCGGTCAGCATCGACGTGGCGCCGCGCAACAGCACGGTCGAGCGCATCGAGCAGTCGGTCTATCTGGTCGACAAGGGCGACAAGTCGTCGCTGCTCTCCGCGCTGGTGCTGAAGAACAACTGGGAGCAGGTGCTGGTCTTCACCCGCACCAAACACGGTGCCAACCGGTTGTCGACCCAGCTCGAACGCGACGGCATCACCGCCGCCGCGATCCACGGCAACAAGAGCCAGAACGCGCGTACCAGCGCACTGGCCGATTTCAAGGCGCGCAAAGTGCGCGTGCTGGTCGCCACCGACATCGCCGCGCGCGGTCTCGACATCGATCAGCTGCCGCATGTGGTCAACTTCGAGCTGCCGAACGTGCCGGAGGACTATGTGCACCGCATCGGCCGCACCGGCCGCGCCGGCGCCGATGGCGAGGCGATCTCGCTGGTCGAGCCGGAGGAGAGAAAACTGCTGCAGGCGATCGAGCGGCTGATCAAGCGCAAGCTGCCGGTGGCGACGACGCCGGCGTTCGAGCGCCGCGCGCAGTTGCCCGACACCCGGCCGCCGCGTCCGCCGCAGGGCGGGCGTGGTGCGCGCCCGGCCGAGCGCCCCGCGCGCAGCGGCAACGGCCCGCGCGTCGGCGGCCCGGAGCTCGGCAACGGTCCGCTGCGTCGCCCGCAGCCGGCCAATGGCAACCGCACCGAGGCCGGTGCCGGCACTGGCAGCGGTCGCCGACGCCGTCGCGGCGGTGCCGGGCGCCAGGGTGGCACGGCGCAGGGGGCGCGCTGAGCGTCATCGATGCAGAAACGAAAACGGCACCCGCGGGTGCCGTTTTCGTTTGCCGGGTCTGCCTCAGTCGGTGAAGGTGGGTGTGGCTCCCATGTCCCACAGGATCACGGACGCACCCATGATGAGAATCAGTGCCACCAGACTGACGGCGACGACGGCGGAGGCGAACAGGAAGCCGCGCTCTTCCGGAATGCCCATGACGATCGGAATGCCGGTGTAGAGCAGGTAGATCGAATAGCTGATCGCCGCCAGCCCGAGCAGCAGCGCGACGCTGAGCAGCGGGTAGAAGCCGATGGCGCCGGCGACGAACAGCGGCGTCGCCGTGAAGCCGGCGATGGCGATGCCCTTGACAACGGTTGAGCTGGCGCCGTAGGTGGTCGACATCCAGTGCACCATGTAACCGATGCCGACCACGGCGATCACCATCGCCAGGTAGAACAGCACGACGATCGGCAGCGCGCTGTCGGTGGTCAGCCTGACCGGCTGCTCGCTGCCGATGCGCCAGCCGACCTGCGTCGCCCCCCAGTACCAGGCGACGGCCGGCAGCAGTGCGAACAGCAGCGGGTAGACCAGCGCGCCAAACAGGCTGGCCGGCGGCTTTTGCGCCACCTTGCGCCAGGCCGGGCGAGGAGTCAGCAGCAGCGAGAGCGGATTGGCGTACATGGTGCGTTCTCCTTGCGTTCAGTCGTTATTGTCGTGTCGCCCGCTATTCGCCGCCGAGACCGCTGCTGGCCGCATCGCGCAGCAGTGCCGGATCCTTGATGGCGATCTCCTTGTTGTCGACGGCGAGGATGCCGAGCTTCTGGAAACGGCTGAAGACGCGGCTGACGGTCTCGACGGTCAGGCCGAGGTAGTTGCCGATGTCGGTGCGCGACATCGGCAGCCGGAACGCGTTGGCCGACAGCCGGCGGCGCGCGTTGCGTGCCGAGATGCTGAGCAGCAGCGCGGCGACGCGCTGTTCGGCGGAGTTCTTGCTGAGCATCGTGATCAGCTGCTGATCCTGCGCGATCTCCTGGCTCATCAGCTGGAAGAAGTGGCGCTGCAGGCTCGGCAGGCGGGTGGAGAGTTCGCCGAGGCGCTCGAACGGAATCTCGCAGATCGCCGATGTCTCCAGCGCCTTGGCCGAGCTGGCGTACTCGTTCTTGCTGATGCCGTCCATGCCGAGGATTTCGCCGGGGAAATAGAAACCGGTCACCTGCTCCTTGCCGTCGTCGGTCAGGCTGTAGGCCTTCAGCGCGCCGGCGCGCACGGCATAGACCGACGTGAACGGATCGCCCTCGCGGTAGATGTGCTCGCCCTTCTGCAGCGGGCGGCCGCGCTGGATGATGTTGTCGAGCTTGTCGATATCGGCCGCTTCCAGCGCGATCGGCAGACAGATCGTCGCCAGCCGGCAGCTGGAGCAGGAGACCTGATAGTCGTGGTGGCAGCGCGGGTCACCGTCGTCGGCGACCGGCGTGGTGGGTGTCTCGACCATGGTTGAATCTCGCCGGCAACGAATATCGCGGCACTCTATGCCATCGCTGCCGATCAGTCCATGACCCACCGGTTCGTCGCTCGCCATCGCTCGTTTGCTCGCTTGCCAACCCACGTCGTCATTCCTGTCTTTGTCGAAAATCGTGTCGAATAATGGTCGTCGATCGAGGCGCCCTGGCGTTTACAGCACACGGGAAAAACGCTGCGCCGGCGCCGCGCCGCTGTAGCGGTCGAACACCAGGCAGATCGCGCGCAACAGCGGGCGGCCGCGCGCGCTGACCTGCAACCGGCGGCCGTCGAAATCGAGCAGGCCGTCGGCGGCCAGTGCGCCGAGCCGTTCGAACTCGCTGTGGAAATAGCGGCTGCTGTCGATGCCGAAGCGCTGGCCGACGGCGTCGAAATCGATGCCGAGGTTGCAGATGATTTCGCCGATGACACAGCGGCGAATGCGGTCGTCGTCGCTGAGCCACAGCCCGCGTTCGATCGGCAGTTCGCCGCGATCGAGGCGCGCGTAGTAGTCCGGCAGCTCCTTGCTGTTCTGCGCGAAGGCGTCGGCGCTGCTGCTGATCGCCGACACGCCCATGCCGATCAGGTCGGGCGCCATGCAGATCGAATAACCCTGGAAATTGCGTTGCAGGTGGCCGTCGCGCTGCGCCTGCGCCAGCTCGTCGTGCGCGCGCACGAAGTGGTCCATGCCGATGTGCACGTAGCCGGCCGCGCTGAGCTGTTCGTTCGCTGCCAGTGCCATCGACAGTTTCTCGGCGGCGCCCGGCAGCGTCAGCCGGTCGATCGCGCGCTGCGACGGAAAGCGCGCCGGCAGATGCGCGTAGTTGTAGAGCGCGATGCGATCTGGCGCCATCTCGATGGTCTGTTCGAGGGTGCGCCGCAGCGTCGTCACGCTCTGGTGCGGCAGACCGTAGATCAGGTCGAAGCCGAGCGACTTGAAACCGAACGCGCGCGCGGCGTCGACCAACGCCTGCACCAGCAGTGGCGACTGCACGCGGTTGATCGCGCGCTGCACGCGCTCGTCAAAATCCTGAATGCCGAGACTGATGCGGTTGAAGCCGAGCCCTTTCAGCAATGCCAGCCGCTGGCGATCGACGGTGCGCGGGTCGACCTCGATGGCGTATTCGCGCGAGTCGCTGTCGAGCAGATGGAAGTGACTGGCGATGGCGTGCATCAGCTCGGTCAGCTCGGCGGCGTCGAGAAACGTCGGCGTGCCGCCGCCCCAGTGCAGCTGCGTCACCGGACGTCTGTTGCCGACCAGCGCCGACTGCAGGCGAATCTCTTTTTCCAGGTAGTTCAGGTAGTGGCGCGCCTTCTCCTTCTGGCGCGTCACAACCTTGTTGCAGGCGCAGTAGTAACAGATGTTTTCGCAGAACGGGATGTGCACGTAGAGCGATAGTGGCGCGATCGATGCCGTCGGCTGTTGCCACAGGCGGCGATAGTCGTCGGCACCGAAATCTTCACTGAACTGCAACGCGGTCGGGTAGGAGGTGTAGCGCGGCCCGGCCACGTCGTATTTCTCGATCAGCTGACGGTCCCAGGCTGGCGTGGAGAGGGCGACGGCGGACATGAGGGCGGCTCGCGGCGAGGCATCGTTATGGTTGCCAACCTACCGAAGCCCCCGTGGCCTCTCCTTGACCTGCATCAAGCGCGATCGGCAAAGCGGTGAATTGAGGCTGTTTCACATGCAATCGGCCGTGGCCGATTTGACGCAAAGCAATGCCGGGCAGTGGTGCGCAGCTCAGCCTGTCGTCGAGCCGGGCGGTGACTCGCCCGGCCAACCACCACGGAGCAATTACTACAATGAATACAGAAAAATTCCTGAAACAATCGCAGCGCGCGCTGCTGACAGTTGGTATCGCATTGGCCGGTGCCGCCGCGCAGGCGCATCAGGCCGGCGACTGGATCGTGCGCGCCGGTGCGGCCGTCGTCGATCCGCACGAGAGCAGCAGTGCGCTCGACACGGCGGCGGCCGGTCGTCTCGCCGGCACCGGCGTCGGTGTCGACAGCGCATCGGCGCTCGGTCTGACCGTCGCCTGGATGCTGACCGACAACATCGGTTTCGAGCTGCTGGCGGCGACGCCGTTCGAGCACGACGTTTCGGCGCCGGGCGTCATCGGCAATCTCGGTTCGGTTTCGCATCTGCCGCCGACGTTCAGTGCGCAGTACTACTTCCTGCCCGGCTCGCCGGTGCGCCCTTATGTTGGTCTCGGCCTGAACTACACGACGTTCTTCAGCGAGGATGTCAGCGGTGCGGCAAAGTCGGCGCTCGGCGCGCGCAACCTGAAACTCGACGATTCGTTCGGTCTCTCCGCGCAGCTTGGCGTCGACTGGCAGTTCAGCGAGCGCTGGCTGCTGAACGTGGCGGTCTGGCACATCGATATCGATACCGAGGCGACGTTGCAGACCACAGCCGTCGGTCGCGTCAAGGCCGATGTCGACATCGATCCGTGGGTCTACATGATCGGTCTCGGTTACAAGTTCTGAGTTGAGGTGGGGCAAACGAAAAGAGCGCCTGAATGGCGCTCTTTTCGTATGTGCTGACTCTCGACAGTAACTTTTCCAGAGTCTGGCGCTTCGCTTGACGCAGTGCGTACCGTGAGCGGTTCCAGCATCGTCGGTGACAGGATGTCACCGACGAAGGCTACAGGGATGTACTTGCGCCGGTGCTGGAACCGCTCACGGTACGCACTGCCTGCGCTGAGGGTGTAGTCCGAAAAGCTGGCTCAGCGCAACAGTTGTTCGGCCTGCGCGATGCGCGCGCGCAACTGCGTTTCGCTGGCCGCGCGCAACGTGGCGTGGCCGACCTTGCGCCCGGGTTTCGGCTGCTTGCCGTAGAAATGAATGTGGCAGCCGTCGATCGACGCCAGTGCCTTCAGGTCCGGCAGGTCGCCGATGAAGTTGACCATCGCGCTGCGGCCGACATTGGCGGTCGAGCCGAGCGGCAGGCCGCAGACTGCACGCAGGTGGTTCTCGAACTGGCTGCACTCGCTGCCTTCGATGGTCCAGTGACCGGAGTTGTGCACGCGCGGCGCGATCTCGTTGGCCATCAGCCCGCCATCGACTTCGAAGAATTCGAACGCCAGCACGCCGACGTAATCGAGCTTGTCGAGCACGCGCCGGCCGTAATCCTCGGCCAGCGCCTGCAGCGGATGATTTTCGCTGGCGACCGACAGGCGCAGGATGCCGTCGCGATGCGTGTTGTGCACCAGCGGATAGAAGCGCGTGTCGCCGTCGCGACCGCGCACCGCCAGCAGCGACACCTCGCCGCTGAAACGGACGAAACCTTCGAGCAGGCACGGCACGCCGCCGAGTTCGGCGAAGGCGCTGGCGACATCGGCGTTTTCGCGCAGCACTTTCTGCCCCTTGCCGTCGTAGCCGAGCTGGCGCGTCTTCAGCACCGCCGGCAGACCGATCTGCGCGACGGCGGCGTCGAGATCGGCTTGCGATTCGATGTTGGCGAACGGCGGTGTGTCGATGCCGAGGTTGCGGAACATCCGCTTCTCGTTCCAGCGGTCGCGGGCGACGCGCAGCGCCTCGGCCGGTGGATGCACCGGCGCGAACTGCGACAGGAAGGCGATGCCATCGGCCGGCGCATTCTCGAATTCGAAGGTGACGACATCGGCCTCGTCGGCCAGCATCCGCAGGTGGCCGGTGTCGCCGTAGTCGGCACACAGGTGCTCGCCGAGCACGGCGGCGCAGGCGTCGGGCGCCGGGTCGAGGAAGACGAACTGCAGGCCGAGCGGGTGGCCGGCCAGCGCCAGCATGCGGCCGAGCTGGCCGGCGCCGATGATGCCGACCTTCACGCGCGCTGCTCCGCGCGGGGGTCGGGATTGTCGAGCACGGTCCGGGTCTGCTCGGCGCGGAACGCCTTCAGGCGGGCGGCGTACTCCGGGTATTTGTTGCCGAGGATGGCGGCGGCGAGCAGCGCGGCGTTGACGGCGCCGGCCTTGCCGATCGCCAGCGTCGCCACCGGCACGCCGGCCGGCATCTGCACGATCGACAGCAGCGAGTCGACGCCGGAGAGCATCGACGACTGCACCGGTACGCCGAGTACCGGCAGGTGGGTCTTGGCCGCGCACATGCCGGGCAGGTGGGCAGCGCCACCGGCGCCGGCGATGATGACGGCGATGCCGCGCGCCTCGGCGGTCTCGGCGTATTCGAACAGCAGATCGGGCGTGCGATGGGCGGATACCACCTTCACTTCATGCTCGATACCGAGCTTTTCGAGCATCTCCGCCGTGTGGCTGAGCGTCGCCCAGTCCGACTTGGAGCCCATGATCACGCCTACCCGTGCACTCATGCGGTTGTGCCTCACCCGGTCTGATCCGGAAAAAATGGACCCCTCCCCGAAAAATTCCGGGCACCTGAACGTCGGCGGAGCGGCGGTGCGGTCGGACCGGCGCGGGCGCCGGCGGGGTGGGACAGGGGCGGGGATTATAGCGCCGGGGACGACGCCGTCCATGCGCCGTCCCGACCGACCCGGCAGTGGCGGTGCGCGGCTCTGCGGGTAAGATGCGCGCTTCGATTTTCGCCCGGTGCCGATCGCAGCCCCATGTCCCCATCGAAATCCGCCGCTCCGTCGAACCCGTCCCGCTCGAAATCGGCAGCGCTTCTGCGTTCCTGCCTCTGTTATTCGGTGATCGTGGCGCTGTCGCTGCTGATGCTGTGGTGGATTCTCGACCAGGGCGCCGCGCTGCGGCCGGCCGCGACGGCGACGGCGCCGGCGGTGGGGGCGGCGAAGGCGCCCGGCCACACGCTGCTGCATCTGCTGGTGGCGCTGGCCGCGGTGATCGCGCTGGGGCGGCTGCTCGGCCGGCTGTTCCGCTACATCGGCCAGCCGCCGGTGATCGGCGAGGTGGTGGCGGGGCTGATGCTCGGCCCGTCGCTGCTCGGCGGGCTGTGGCCGGCGGCGGGCGAGTGGCTGCTGCCGGCGTCGGTGTCGCCGTTCCTCGGCGTCATCGCGCAGCTCGGCATCGTCCTCTACATGTTCCAGATGGGACTGGAGCTGAACCACACCGACCTGCGCGGCAGGGGGCGCGTCGTCGTCGCCATCTCGCACGCCAGCATCGCGCTGCCGTTCCTGTGCGGCGCCGGTCTCGCGCTGTGGCTGTTCCCGGCATTCGCGCCGGAGGGCGTCGGTTTCACCCCGTTCGCGCTGTTCATGGGGGTGGCGATGGCGATCACCGCATTCCCGGTGCTGGCGCGCATCCTGACCGACACCGGCCTGCAGCAGACGCCGATCGGCGCGATGGCGATGGCCTGCGCCGCGGTCGACGACGTCACTGCCTGGTGCATGCTGGCGGCGGTGGTGGCCGTGGTGCAGACGCAGACCAACGGTACGCTGACGATGGCGCTGCTGGCGGTCGCCTTCGTCGCCGCGATGGTGTGGCTGGTGCGACCGTTGCTGACGCGGCTGGCGCGGAATGGAACGGGCGCCGGCAGTACCGGCACGGTGCTGCTGCTGGTGCTGCTGGCGGCGGCGGCCACCGAGGCGATCGGCATTCACGCCATCTTCGGCGCCTTCCTGCTCGGCGCGCTGATTCCGCACGACAGCCCGCTGGCGCGCGGCTTCTCCGGTTCGCTGAAAGAGGTGGTGACGGTGCTGTTGCTGCCGGCCTTCTTCGCCTATACCGGCATGCGCACCGAGCTGTCGCTGCTGACCGGCGGCGAGCAGTGGCTGGCCTGCGCGGCGATCGTCGTGGTGGCGACGCTGGGCAAGTTCGGCGGCGCGCTGCTGGCCGCGCGCTGGGGCGGCCTGCCGTGGCGCGAGGCGTCGGCGCTCGGGGTGCTGATGAACACGCGCGGGCTGGTCGAGCTGATCGTGCTGAACATCGGGCTCGATCTCGGCGTCATCTCGCCGCAGCTGTTCGCGATGATGGTGGTGATGGCGCTGGTGACGACGCTGATGACGACACCGGCGCTGAGGCTGTGCGGTGTGATCGGGGGCGTTGTCCGCCGGGGGTAGCGGAGGAGGACGGCTGCGGTATCAGCCGTCGTCGAGTTCCGGCTGCGGTGTCACCAGCACCTTGTCGATGCGGTAGCCGTCCATGTCGATCACCTCGAAGCAGAGGTGATGCCAGAGGAAGCGGTCGCCGCTCTTCGGAATGTGGCCGAGCT
The DNA here is from genome assembly GCA_964515735.1 of uncultured Verrucomicrobiaceae bacterium. Lineage (GTDB taxonomy): Bacteria > Pseudomonadota > Gammaproteobacteria > Pseudomonadales > CAMLJR01 > CAMLJR01. Next base: position 43,462 of record CAZEVP010000006.1, read on the forward strand.
GGTCGAGCACGAAGCCGGCCAGAGTGTGGTAGTCGCCGCGCTCGGGCAGTGTGCGGTCGTCTAGGTGCGACCACGCCTCCTCCAGCGCCAGCGCGCCATCGAGCAGCCAGCTGCCGTCGGCGCGCTGCACCGCCGACGGGTCGTCGCGCTCTTCGAGGTCGGCCAGCCCGCCGGTCAGCGCGCTGAGGATGTCGGCGGCGGTGACGATGCCGAGCACGTGGCCGTACTCGTCGACCACCAGCGCGGCGGCGGCGGTGTGTTCGCGCAGCTTGTTCAGCGTGCCGATCGACGACATGCCGGCGAACACCACCAGCGGCTTCTGCAGCGCGCGCTGCAGGTCGAGGTTCTCGCTGGCCAGCAGCTGCGCCATCAGGTCGCGGGTGTAGACGATGCCTTCGAGGTTATCGAGCTCGCCGCGCACCACCGGGAACTGGCCATGGCCGAATTCGCGCAGCGTCTGCAGGATCTCCTCGGTGCTGGCGGTGATGTCGAGGCTGGCGATCTCCGGGCGCGGCGTCATCAGCGCCTGCACGCGCAGGTCGGCGAAGGTCATCACCCGCGCCATCAGATCGCTCTCCTCGGCCTCGACGACACCGGCCTCGGTCGCCTCGGCGATCACCGAGCGCAGCTCCTCCTCGGTCACCTTGTGCTCGCCGCGCTGGTGCGCGCCGAGCAGCTTCAGCACCAGCTTCGTCGACTGCTCCAGCAGCGACACCAGTGGCGAGCAGATGCGCGCCAGCCAGTACATCGGCAGCGCCACCCAGGTGGCGATGGTCTCGGCGTGGCTCAGCGCCAGCTGCTTCGGCACCAGCTCGCCGATGATCAGCGACAGGTAGGTGATGGCGATGACCACCAGCGACAGCGCGGTGCCCTCGGCGATCCTGGCCTCGACGCCGAGGTCGATCAGCCACTGCGACAGCGGCGCCGACAGCGTGGCGCCGCCGTAGGCGCCGGCGAAGATGCCGATCAGCGTGATGCCGATCTGCACCGTGGAGAGGAAGCGGCCCGGTTCGGCGGTCAGCTTCAGCGCCTCGCGCGCGCCGCGGCTGCCGGCATCGGCGCGCACCTGCAGGCGCGGCTTGCGCGCCGACACCACGGCCAGTTCCGACATCGCGAAGAAGCCGTTCAGCACGATCAGGAAGAGGACGATCAGGATCTGCCAGATCATGGCATCACTCCTCGCATCCGCAGGAATACATGGAGGATCGCGCGGCGCGCCGGGACAAGAGCGGCGGCCGTGATCGACGCGCGGCGTCGTGTCAGTGCGGGGCAGGAGTAAATGAAGGTGTTACAGGGACGGAGCCGGCAACTGTGCGGCTCCTGTGATGAGGCAGTGGCCATCAGGCTGGAAGCATCCGGAAAAGACCGCCGCAGTGTATGGAGGCGCTCGCGCCAGTGTCAAATCGACACCGGCGCGGCGGCTCCGGCTCAGTCCAGCAGGTCGGCCGGCACATTGCCGCCGTTGGCGGCGATGCGCGCCAGCACCGTCTTGTGCAGCCAGACGTTCATCTTCGCCGAGTCGCCCATCAGCTCGGCCGGGCAGCCGAGTTCGGTGGCGAGCTCCTTGCGCGCGGTGAGGCTGCTGTCGATGTCGAGCAGTTTCAGCAGGTCGACGATGGAGGTTCGCCAGTTCAGCTTCTGCGGGTTCGCCGCGGCGCGCTGCTCCAGCTGTGCGACGACATCGACCACTTCGATCGGGGTGGGTTGCTGTGGCGCCGTCGGTGCGGTGGCTCCGCCACCCGCCGGTGCGGCGGAGGGCGCGGTCGGGGCGGCGGACGTGGTGGCGGCGGCTGCGCCACCGATGCCGAGCTTGTTGAGAATCTTGCTGAAAAATCCCATCGCTGACTCCTTGTTGCTGCGGGTGTGGGTAGTGACGGCCGATGCCCGGGTGAGCGGGCCGACCGACGCATGATACCGGTCAGCCGCGTCGAGGCCAGTGTCAGCGATGGTGGAGAGGCATCCGGCCGCGCGATTGTTTAGACGGAGTCGCGATCAGAGCCGCACGGGGCGCCCGATGCCGGCGGCGTCAGCCGGCACCGATCTCGATCAGCACCTCGCCCGGCGTCACCCGGTCGCCCTTGGCGACATAGATGCCGACGACGCGGCCGCTGATCGTCGCCTGCACTTCGGCCTCCATTTTCATCGCCTCGGTCACCAGCACCGGCTGGCCGGCCTGCACCTGGTCGCCCTCTTTGACCAGCACCGCGACGATGTTGCCCGGCATGTTGGTGGTGACATGGCCCTCGGCCGTGGCGCGTTTGCGGCCGCTCTTCGACTCGGCCTTGTATTCATTCAGCGGTTCGAACACCACCTCTTCCGGCATGCCGTCGAGCGTCAGATAGAAGTGGCGCTTGCCGCTGTTGCGCACGCTGACGCCGGTGATCGCCACCTGATAGCTCTCGCCGTGCACGTCGACGACGAATTCGGTCGGCACGGTGTCGCCGCTGGCCGGCTTGGCGCCGGCGCCCTGCGGCGGCAGCAATTGTTCGGGCTGCAGCGTGCCGGCGGCGCGCTGTTCGAGGAAGCTCTTGCCGATGTCGGGGAACATGGCGAAGGTCAGCACGTCCTCTTCGCTTTTCGCCAGCGCGCCGATCTGCTCGCGCAGTTTGTGCAGCTCGTTCGGAATCAGATCCGCCGGGCGCACGTCGATCACCTCTTCGCCGCCGACGGCGAGCCGGCGCAGCTCTTCATTGACCGGCGCCGGCGCGGCGCCGTAGTGGCCGAGCAGGTAGCGCTTCACCTCGTTGGTGATGGTCTTGTAGCGCTCGCCGGCCAGCACGTTCATCACCGCCTGGGTGCCGGCGATCTGCGAGGTCGGCGTCACCAGCGGCAGGTAGCCGAGGTCGGCGCGCACGCGCGGAATCTCGTCGAACACCTCATCGATGCGGTTCAGCGCGCCCTGTTCCTTCAGCTGGTTGGCGAGGTTCGACATCATGCCGCCCGGCACCTGGTTGATCTGCACGCTGACATCTTCGCGCGTGAATTCGCTCTCGAACTGGTGGTACTTCTTGCGCACCTCCCAGAAATACTTGGCGATGTCGTGCAGCAGCGCGAGGTCGAGGCCGGTGTCGTACGGCGTGCCCTTCAGCGCCGCGACCAGCGATTCGGTGGCCGGGTGCGAAGTGCCGCCGGCGAAGGCGGAGATCGCCGTGTCGATGTGGTCGACGCCGTTGCGGATCGCTTCGAGGTGGCACATCGAGGCCTGCCCCGACGTGCTGTGCGAATGCAGGAAGATGGGCAGCTTCACCGCCGCTTTCAGCGCCTTGACCAGCTCGCCGGTGGCGAACGGCGTCAGCAGGCCGGCCATGTCCTTGATCGCGATCGAGTCGCTGCCCATGTCGGCCATCCGTTTGGCCTGCTCGACGAACATCTCGACGGTGTGCACCGGGCTGGTGGTGTAGGAGATCGTGCCCTGCGCGTGCTTGCCACTCTTCTTCACCGCGCGAATCGCGGTCTCCAGATTGCGCACGTCGTTCATCGCATCGAAGATGCGGAACACGTCGATGCCGTTCTCGGCCGACTTGGCGACGAACGCCTCGACCACGTCGTCGGCGTAGTGGCGGTAGCCGAGCAGGTTCTGGCCGCGCAGCAGCATCTGCAGCCGCGTGTTCGGCAGCGCCTTGCGCAGCGCGCGCAGCCGTTCCCACGGGTCTTCCTTCAGGAAGCGCACGCAGGCGTCGAACGTCGCGCCGCCCCACACTTCGAGCGACCAGTAGCCGACCTTGTCGAGCTTGTCGCAGACCGGAAGCATGTCCTCGGTGCGCAGCCGCGTCGCGATCAGCGACTGGTGGCCGTCGCGCAGCACGACATCGGTGATCTGGATGGGTTTGGCTTTAGTCATGAAACTTGCTCCGAGGTCGCCAAGGGGTGTGGCGTGTCTCTGCTCAGGACCTTCAGAGACAAGGATGTCTCTGAAGAGCTACAGGGATGTACTCGCGCGTGTCCTGAGCAGAGACACGCCACACCCCGTCACACCAACGATGAAAAACTAGAGTCCCGCGTGTGCCGCGATTGCCGTGGCGATCGCCAGTGCGATCTCCTCGGGGCGCGACTTGGTCGAGTACTGCAACAGCTCCGGGTGGGCGTCGACGAAGCCGGTGTCGAACTTGCCGGAACGGAAACCGGGGTGCTTCAGAATTTGCTCGTAGTACGGCGCCGTCGTCTTCACGCCCTGCACGCGCATGTCGTTCAGCGCGCGGATGGCGCGGTCGAGCGCGCCCTCCCAGTGCAGGTTCCAGACGATCAGCTTCAGGCACATCGAATCGAAGTAGGGCGGAATCGTGTAGCCGGTGTAGATCGCGGTGTCGACGCGCACGCCGGGGCCGCCCGGCGCGTAATAGCGGCTGATGCGGCCGAAGGTCGGCAGGAAATTGTTCTTCGGGTCTTCGGCGTTGATGCGGAACTGCAGTGCGTAGCCGCGAAACGTGATGTCCTGCTGGCGGTAGCTGAGCGGCAGGTTCGAGGTGATGCGAATCTGCTCGCGAACGATGTCGACGCCGGTGATCTGCTCGGTGATGGTGTGCTCCACCTGCACCCGCGTGTTCATCTCCATGAACCAGACCTGATTGTCGGCGAGCAGGAACTCGACGGTGCCGGCGTTCTCGTAGCCGACCGCCTGAGCCGCGCGCACGGCGAGGTCGCCGACGTAGGCGCGCTGCTCCGGCGTCAGCTGCGGGCTCGGCGCGATCTCGACCAGTTTCTGGTTGCGGCGCTGGATCGAGCAGTCGCGCTCGAACAGGTGAATCGTGTTGCCGTGGCGGTCGGCGAGGATCTGCACCTCGATGTGGCGCGGATTGACGATGCACTTCTCCAGGAACACGTCGGCGCTGCCGAACGCCTTGGTCGCCTCGGAGATGACGCGCTCGTAGTTGCGCGACAGCTCCTCCTCGTCGTCGCAGCGGCGGATGCCGCGGCCGCCGCCGCCGGAGGTCGCCTTCAGCATCACCGGGTAGCCGATCCGCGCCGCTTCGAGCTTCGCTTCGTCGAGATCGGCGACGTTGCCCTCGGTGCCCGGCGTGACCGGCACGCCGGCGGCGATCATCGCCTTGCGCGCCTCGGTCTTGTCGCCCATGCGCCGGATCACCTCCGGGCTCGGGCCGATGAAACGGATGCCACGCTGCGCGCAGATCTCGGCCAGCTCGGCGTTCTCCGACAGGAAGCCGTAGCCGGGGTGCAGCGCGTCGCAGCCGGTCTCGACCGCGGCGTTGACGATGCGGTGCGGGTTCAGATAACCGGCCAGCGGGTCGTCGCCGATGTTGTAGGCCTCGTCGGCGCGTTTGACGTGCAGCGCGAAGCGGTCCGGCTCGGTGTAGATGGCAACGGAGCGGATGCCCATCTCGGCGCAGGCGCGCACGATGCGCACGGCGATCTCGCCGCGGTTGGCGATCAGGATTTTCTTGATCATCGGACGGTTCCGCTCGGGCCTGGTTGACGAATGAGCAGTGGACGGTACGCCGGAACATCAAGCTTTAAAAATTGATATTTCTGAGCCTGTTTATAAGTGATTACTTATGTTCGGACTGCCGTTGCGCTAACCTCCCGCTTTTCCAGAGGATTCCGGGAGGGGTCCGGATGAAGCCGGCCTACCTGCACCGCCTGACATTGCGCCAGATCGAGGTGTTTCTGGCCGTCTGTCGCCATCTCAGTTTCTCGCGCGCGGCCGAGCAGCTGGCGCTGACGCAGCCGGCGGTCAGCGCCCAGGTGCGCCAGCTGGAGGAGCTGGTCGGCGAACCGCTGTTCGACTACCTCGGTCGGCAGCTCTACCTGACCGCGGCCGGCGAGCTGCTGGAGCGCGCCGGCCGCGACCTGCAGCAGCGGCTGGTCAGCCTGGAGATGGAGCTGGCCGAGCAGCGCGGTGTCATGCGCGGTGCGCTGAATCTGGTGGCCGAGAGCAGCGCGCAGTACTTCCTGCCGGCGCTGCTGGCGCGCTTCTGTAGTGACTACCCGTCGGTCGAGCTGCAGCTGCGCGTGACCAATCACGCCGAGGTGCAGAAGAGCCTGCGCGAGAACCGCGCCGATCTGGTGGTGATGGGGCTGGTGCCGGAGGATCGCGCGCTGGCCTTCATCCCGTTCCGCGACAACGCGCTGATCGCGGTGGCTGCGGCCGATCACCCGCTGGCGCTGGCATCGGCGCAGGATGAGCTGACGCTGCTGCAGCTGGCCGGGCAGACGCTGCTGGTGCGCGAGCCCGGTTCCGGCACCCGCCGCGCTTTCGACGACCACTGTGCCGCGCAGGGAGTGCGGTTCGGGCGTCTGCAACAGCTCGGTTCGCTGGAGGCGGTGTGTACCGGCGTCGAGGCCGGTTTCGGTGTCGCCGTGCTGCCGCGCGATGCCTGCACCCGTGCGCTGGCGGCCGGTTCGCTGAGCGAGCTGCGCGTGCGCGGGCTGCCGTTGCGGCGGTCATGGTGTGCCGTCTATCCGCGCGCCAAGCACCTGACGCCGGTGGCGCAGACCTTCCTGGCGTTCCTGACCGGCTGAGCCGGTGGTGTCAGAACGGCACCGGTGCGCTGAAGGCGAGCCGTTCGCCGCTGTCGGGGTGGGTGAAGGCGAGGTCGCGCGCGTGCAGCAGCAGCCGGTCGGCGGTGGCGCGCGACTCCGGCGAGCCGTACAGCGGGCAGCCGAGAATCGGGTGGCCAATGGCGAGCAGGTGCACGCGCAGTTGGTGCGAGCGGCCGGTCACCGGTTCCAGCTCGACGCGCGTGGTGTTGGTGGCGGTATCGCGCGCCAGCACGCGCCAGCGGGTCAGCGATGGCTTGCCCTGTTCGTGATCCACCCGGTGCAGCGGCCGGTTCGGCCAGTCCAGCGCCAGCGGCAGGTCGATCTCGCCGCTGGCGCCATCGACGATGCCCCAGACCACCGCCTCGTAGCGCTTGTCGACAGTGCGCGCCTGGAACTGCTTCGACAGTGCCGACAGCGTTGCTTTGTCGCGCGCGAAGACGATCAGCCCGGAGGTGTCGAAATCGAGGCGATGCGCCACCAGCACCTCGCCGTAGTCCGGCTGCAGGCGCGACACCACGCAGTCGCGGTTGTTGATGTCACGGCCCGGCACCGACAGCACGCCGCTGGCCTTGTCGACGACGATCAGCTGCCGGTCGGCGTGCACGACGCGCGGTGGCAGCAGGCAGCGCGGGGGAACGAACGGGCGCGGCGTGGACATGACGCTCTCCGGAAAACGGGGCGCCATGATAGGGGAATCAGCCCTGATAGCGTGCCAGCTTGTCGGCGATCAGGCCGAAGAACTGCTGCTGTTCGCCGTTCTGGTAGAACCAGCCGAGATGTTCGCCGCAGTCGATGCAACTGGCCAGCTGCCAGGCGAAGCCGGGGAACCAGCTGTGGTTGACGGTGGCGGTGCCACGGATGTCGCAGCCCGGCGCGTGGCTGAAGCAGCCGACCACGTAGGCAGTGCCGTAGGGGTTGATGAAATAGTGGCGGTGGACACCGCTGACGATCTTCTCCTCGTTCAGCGACGTGACCGGGGCATGACAGAAGCGGCACAGGATCTGTTCCTGGCGCGGCAGCGGGCGCTGTTCGAACAGGTCGTTGAACAGTCTGGTGATCGGCGATTCGTCGGTTCGGGGCATTCTCGGGCTCGTGATACGATCCGCCGCCGTCGCGGCTCCGGGAGCTGGCCGGATACCGCGGCCGCCACCGTTTCATGAACTGCTCACGAGTATAGACAGCATGCCGCAGCCGGCCCTGCCGTTCGTCGAGCCGACACTCAGTTCGACGCTGCAACGCGTGCTGCCGTCGGCGCGTGCCGAATGGAGCGCGCTGCCCGACGTGCCGGCGCTCGGCCTCTACCTGATCAATGCCGATTTCTCCAGCGCCGCGCTCAGCCGCGACGAGATGCTGGCGGTGCTCGATTATCCGGCCTACTGGGCCTTCTGCTGGGCCAGCGGTCAGGTATTGGCGGCGGAGCTGCTGCGCCATCCCGGCTGGGTGCGCGGCAAGCGGGTGCTCGATTTCGGCTGCGGCTCCGGCGTGGCGGCGATCGCGGCGGCCCGCGCCGGTGCGGCGCGGGTGATCGCCTGTGATCTCGACCCCGACGCGCTGCTGGCGACGCGGATCAACGCCGCGCGCAACGGCGTCGACGTCGAGTTGAGCAGCGATTTCGATACCGTCGATGCCGAACTCGATCTGATCCTGGTCGCCGACGTGCTCTACGACCGCGCCAATCTGCCGTGGCTGTCACGGCTGCTGGCGCGCGCGCCGCAGGTACTGGTGGCCGACTCGCGGGTCCGGAATTTCGCCGAGCCGGGCTATCGCCACCTCGGCAGCCGACAGTCGTCGACCTGGCCCGATCTCGATGAGTTTGACGAATTCCGCTGCGTCAATCTCTATCTCGGGGAGCGTTGATTGTTGTGGGTCTGGGGGAGGCAGGGGGTGAGGGGGTGAGCCGGTTTTTTTATCCGTTGTGGTTATTCCTCCCATTCAAGAGTGGATTGCCATGAAAGCCTGGACTCGTTTCTTTCGGTGCTGGGAGGCGGCTCACCATTGAGCAGGAGCCATATACCCCTTGTGATCATCGAAGAGATGTCATCAGGGCTGCGGGAGAGCGGTGGAAGGCTGGCTTCTACAGAGTCGGCAAGCGGTGATTTTTCATACACCCACTGATTCCGTATCCAGAGCCCCATTCCCAAATGTGCAAGCCGGATTGCGTATTCAACGGGTATCTCAGCCCATTCCATCAGGCTTTGTTCTGGGAACGATGCCTTGACGATTTCTAGTGCCTCTTCATAGGAGGACGGTTTCCCGTTTGATCTCGTGTTCAAGCTGCCGACCTCAGGATGAATCGCAGTGGGGGACACGTTTTTGGGGGGGGTGTAGGAGCGTAGAAAGTTTGCGCGATCCGCGCCCACGTTACTCATCACCCTTGTGCGGTATACCCCCAGAAATACCCCCAAGGGGACAGCTGTCTACGGGCGGTATTGGACAGTGGAGCGGTTGGGGACCGCGAATTTACTGGGGACGGGTGGAGTTGCTGGACGGTATCGGAAGAGTAGGTGGTGCCCCCGGCAGGAGTTGAACCTGCGACCCTTCGCTTAGGAGGCGAATGCTCTATCCACTGAGCTACGGGGGCGTTATGTGCGTGGTGTTGTTCACGGGACGGCGCGGCATTCTAGCGGAGCTGAGCCGTGCCGGGGAACGAATCGATCAGGAGCGGCGCGAGACCAGCGGTTCGCGGTAGGCGAGGTCGACATCCCACGGGAAGTGAACCCAGGTCTCCTGCGCGAACTCGCGCTGCCAGTGGTGCGCCAGCTCGCGGCCGCGCGGCTTGGCGTAGACCGCCGCCAGCTCGGCGCGCGGCAGCAACTGGCGGGCGAAGCGGGCGGTGACGCCGGTGTCGACCAGATCGTCGACCAGCAGCAGCCCTTCGCCGTCGCCGTCGATGCCTTTCAGCAGCTGTGGCTCGCCCTGACGGGTGTGGTCGTAGCTGGCGATGCAGAGCGAGTCGATCAGCCGGATGTCCAGTTCGCGGGCGATGATCGTCGCCGGGATCAGGCCGCCGCGGGCGATGCCGACGATGCCGCGCCACGGACGGTCGAGCAGACGCTGCGCCAGCGCGCGGCAGTCGCGGTGAAATTCGGTCCAGCTAAGGCAGTGGACGTCGGCGGGATCGGTGGACATCGAGGCAACTCCGGCACGGCGAGCGCGAATTCTGCCTGACATCGCGGTGCGGGAAAACGTCGCGCTGGTAATGGGCTGCCGGCGAAGCCGTTTCGCGGGTGTGCGGGGAGGCGCTCAGGCGTCGCCGATGCGGCGGCTGCTGTCGAGTCGGCGCGCGCTGCCGGAGGCGTCGTAGGTGCCGCCGCCCTGGGTGTCGCCGCGCAGCAGGTCGAGCAGGCGGCCGACGACGACACGGGTGCGCTGACAGATCTGTTCGTTGATCTGATTGGCCTGCTGGCACTCGCGCCAGCGCTCGGCCAGACGGTGCCAGCGTGCGGCGACCTCGGGCTGTTCTTGCTCGGCGCGCGCCAGTGCGTGCCGCTCGTCGGGGCAGCCGAGCTGTTGCAGCCAGGCCTGCCGCTGCTGGGTGCGCTGCTCCAGTTCGGCGACCAGTTGCTGTTTGGTCGTCAGCAATTGTTCGAAGGTGGCGTAGTCGCGCTGCTGCAGTGCGTCGCGCTCCTGCGCGAGCACTGCGCTCAGCTGTTCACCGAGCGGTTCGTCGGCGGCCAGCAGTCGGTCCAGCTCGGCCCAGTGCGGCCACGGCTGGCCAGCGGCGGCCGGGCGCGGGGAGGGGGTGGCTTTCGGCGGTTGCACGTTGACCTCGCATGCCGCTGCCCGGCCACGTTCGCGCGGGCGGCGGTCTGGGACTCCACGGATGCCCGGTTCTTCCTGATCCGGACGGTTTGCTCGGTTACTCGAACAGATCGTCGAACGAGAGCAGCTTGTCGGCGATGACCAGTTCGTCGACCTTGTATTCGCCGCTCTCGAGTGCCGCCTTGATCTGGGCGACACGCTTTTCATTCACTTCCGGCAGCTTCTGCAGTTTCTCCTGCACGGCCTGCAGCGCCTGCGCGCCATTGCTGAGGCTGACGCTGTCGCTGGTGGCGCGGGCGGTCGAGCCGGCCGGTGCCGGCGGCGCTGCCGGGGTTTCCGGGCGGTTGCCGGCGCGCTGCGCGCCGCTGTCGGCGGTGACGTTGCCGGCGTTATTGCCGGGGCGGATGCCGTTGATGTCTGTGGCCATGTCGCTGTCCTGTCCGTTGCGGGGGTGGAGTCCCGCTGTCTGTATCGGCGTGGTCGGCGCAAACTTTAGCGCTACTTTGCAATGCCGTTCCCGCTCGCATCCACCGCCGTGCCGGCGCGGTACAGGTTCCTGACTGAACTCCTGACGCATCAATCGCTTGCAGCTGGCCACGCTACATCGATACCTCGGTCACCCCCGGCCCCACCACTCTGGCATCGATGATCCGGTTCGAGCTGCTGTTGCGCACCCGGATCGACTGGCCGAGACGGCCGTCGGTCATCGCCACGCCGCTCATGTGCACGGCGATCGCCTGACCGGCGGCGCGGATCGACACCGTTTCGCCGCGGCGGATCAGCAGCGGTGCCTGCAGGGCCTGCTGGGTGATGACGCTCTGCGCCGCCAGCGGCCGGCGCACCTCCTGCCCGACGGCAGTGGCGAGGTCGGTCAGATAGGCGCCCTGCAGCCGGGTCACGTCGAGTTCGCTGTCGATCAGGTCGGCTTCGGTCAGCACTTCGCCGCGGTCGAGCGGTCGCACCGCCACCACCACCGGGCGGTAGACGGCGATGTCGACCGGTACATAGATGCTCCAGCCGTTGCCGCTGGCGCAGCTGACCTGGGTGTTGAAGCGGGCCTGCAACTGGCGCGGCTCCTGCGCCTGCACCGTCAATGGCTGTGTGCAGTCGGGCAGGGTCAGGCGCGGGTCGAGCGCGGCGATGCCGAATTCGGCACGGGTGACGCCGGCGTTGCGCGACAGGAAGTCGTCGCGATAGCCGGCCAGGAACTGTTCCACGGCCTGGCGCACGGTGGCGGCGTCGGTGGCCGCCAGCGCCGGTGCGCAGGCCAGCAGCGCCCATGCCAGCAGGGCCAGCGGGCGGTGTGATCGGCCGGGAAGGGAACGCGACATCCTCGATTCTTCGCCTATGCTGTTTACGGTTTTGCAGATGCCGGCGCGGCGCTCTCCGCACGATGTTCAATGGCGCCCCGCACGGGGCTCAACATTGTCGTGGCGGAGCCGATACCGATGCTGACGCGACGACTGAAAAATGACGGTCGCGGCATCTGCAGGGGTTCAGTAGCAATAGGCGTGCCCGGCACCGGCCCATTTGACGGTTCGGGCCTTCGGTCGCGCCGTCGTCGGAGGGCCACATGGCCGGCATCCTCGAAAGCGTCAACAGCCGCACCCAGCTGGTCGGACAGAACCGTCTCGAACTGCTGCTGTTCAAGCTGGACGGCCAGCAGATCTATGGCATCAACGTGTTCAAGGTGCGTGAAGTGCTGCCGTGCCCGGGGCTGACGCTGGTGCCGAAGCGCAACCCGGTCGTGCGCGGCATCGCCCATATCCGCGGCGGCACGATCTCGGTCATGGATCTGTCGCTGGCGATCGGCAGGCGCGAGCTGGAGGATCTGGCCCGCGCCTTCGTCATCATCACCGAGTACAACGGCCGCACGCAGGGTTTCCTGGTGCGTTCGGTCGAGCGCATCGTCAACCTGAACTGGGGGGCGATCCACCCGCCGCCCAAGGGTGCCGGGCGCGAGAACTACCTGACCGCGGTCACCGAGGTCGACGGCAAGCTGGTCGAGATCATCGACGTCGAGAAGATCCTGGCCGAGGTGTCGCCGATGTCCGACGAGATCTCGCAGGGGGTGGTCGACGAGGAGGTGACACAGGCCGCCGTCGCCAAGCACGTGCTGATCGTCGACGACTCGGCGATCGCGCGGAAGCAGATTAAGCGCTGCGTCGAGACGGTCGGCTGCGAGACCACGCTGCTGAACGATGGCCGCCAGGCGCTGGAGTGGCTGCAGGCGATGGTCGCACGCGGCGAGAAGCCCTCCGAGAAACTGCTGATGGTGATCTCCGACATCGAGATGCCGGAGATGGACGGCTACACGCTGACCGCGTCGGTGCGCCAGGATCCGAGCATGAACGATCTGTTCATCCTGCTGCACACCTCGCTGTCCGGCGTCTTCAACCAGGCGATGGTGAAGAAAGTCGGCGCCAACGAGTTCCTGGCCAAGTTCAACGCCGACCGGCTGGCGGCGCTGGTGGCCGATCGCATCCGCGCGGTGGCGCGATAGCCGGTGTTGTGTTTCTCCCGACCGGCAGGTGCCGGTCTCGTTGTCGTGCCGGCGCGTTGCTACACTGGCCGGCCGCTGAACTCCGATAGTCCCGGATGCCGTATCGCATGAATCGAACCGAAGTCGCCGGCGCCGCGTCGCGGAGCTATTACGAGGAGTTCCGGGCCTTTCTCGAAAAGGCCTGTGGCATCGTGCTCGGTGACAACAAGCAGTACCTGGTCAGCAGCCGGCTGTCGCGGCTGATGGCCGAGCACAACATTCCGGACCTGCGCGAGCTGGTGCAGCGGATGCAGCAGATCAGCCAGCGCCCGCTGCGCGAGGCGGTCATCGACGCGATGACCACCAACGAGACGCTCTGGTTCCGCGATACCCACCCGTTCAACATCCTGCGCGAGAAGCTGCTGCCGGAGCTGCAGAAGGGCAGTGGCGGGCCGATCCGGATCTGGTCGGCCGCCTGTTCGTCGGGGCAGGAGCCCTACTCGATCAGCATGGTGGTGGAGGAGTACCGCGCCGCCAACATGGGGCTGCTGCGCCACGCTGTCGAGATCGTCGCTACCGACCTGTCGCGGCAGATGCTGGACGCCTGCAAGGTGGCCGAGTACGACCAGCTGTCGCTCGGGCGCGGCCTGTCGCGCGAGCGTTTGCAGCGTTTCTTCGAGCCGGCCGGCGCCGACCGCTACCGGGTCAGGCGCGAGGTGACCCAGCGCGTCCGCTTCCAGGCGCTGAACCTGATGGACAGCTACCTGTCGCTCGGCAAGTTCGACATCGTGTTCTGCCGCAACGTGCTGATCTACTTCTCCGGCGAGCGCAAGGCCGACATCCTGCGCCGCATCCACGCCACGCTGAAGCCCGGCGGTTACCTGATCCTCGGTGCCTCCGAGGGGCTCTCCGACATCGGCCAGCAGTACCAGATGGTGCAGTGCAACCCCGGCATCATCTATCGAGCGCTTTGAGCTGCATCCCCTCTCCCTTCAGGGAGAGGGGAGAAAAACCATTGCCGCAAGGCGGCAGCCGCTTGCCGCTCTGCTGCTTCCAAACGGTTTTTCTCACCGGTAAATCCAAATAAAACAAATAGATAAATAGTTGGCATCACGGTTGCTCTACCTCACTCGTACATGAGGAGGACGGCAATCCATGACCACCATCGGCTTCCGCGATGCTCTCGGCATCCACGAATCGGCACTGAACGCTCGTGCCCGTCGCGCCGAAGTGCTGGCCAACAATCTGGTCAACGCCGACACGCCCGGCTTCAAGGCCCGTGACGTCGACTTCCAGTCTCTGCTGAGCCAGGCGCAGGCGGCTGCCTCGACCGGCGCGCTGCGCCGCACCAGCGAGCGCCACTTCGACAGCCTCGGACCGGCCGGTGACGGCGAGCTGCTCTACCGCGTGCCGACCCAGCCGTCGCTCGACGGCAACACCGTCGAGGAGCACGCCGAGATGGCGCGCTACACCGACAACGCTCAGGCGTTCGAGGCCAGCCTCTACTTCCTCTCCAGCAAGTTCCGCGGCCTGCAGTCGGCCATCCGGGGTGAAGCGCAATGAACTCGATCTTCGATATCGCGGGCCAGGGCATGACGGCGCAGAGCGTCCGTCTGAACACCGTCGCCTCCAACCTCGCCAACGCCAACTCGGCGGCCAGCAGCGTCGATCAGGTCTACCGCGCGCGCCACCCGGTGTTCGCCGCCGTGCAGCAGCGGGCGCTGGCCGAGCAGGGCGCCGGCTTCTCCGAGCTGAACCTGGAACAACCACTCTCTGTTTTTGGTGAATTGGGGGCCGGGGAGGAGGGCTACGGGGTTCGCGTCGACGGCATCGTCGAGAGCCAGGCACCGCTCGAACGCCGCTACGAGCCGAGCCACCCGCTCGCCGACGGCGAGGGCTATGTCTATTACCCGAACGTCAACGTGATGGAAGAGATGGCGGACATGATCTCGGCATCGCGCTCGTTCCAGATCAACGTCGAGCTGATGCAGTCGGCCAAGACGATGAATCAGCGCCTGCTCAACCTTGGGCAGTGATAGCGCCTTCAGCTGCTGAAAGCACTGAAGAAAACCTCTCAACGAATTGACTGGGCAGGAAAAATCATGGCAGTCAGCGATGTAACCAGCTCCGGACTGTGGACCGAGCTGAATATCGAAAACAAGAAAGAGACGGTCACCCCGAGCAACGAACTCGGCAAGGACGCCTTTCTGCAGCTGATGATCACGCAGCTGAAGAACCAGAACCCGCTGGAGCCGCAGGCCAACGCCGAGTTCGTCGCGCAGCTGGCGCAGTTCAGCTCGCTGGAGGGGATTCAGGAGCTGAACAAGAGCGTCGAGACGCTGGTCGGCGCCTCGCAGTCGAATCAGGCGTTGCAGGCCTCGGCGCTGGTCGGCCGTCTCGTCAAGGTCGAGACCGACTACGCCTACCTGCCGGAGGACGGGCGCGTCTACGGCACGCTCGATCTGGAATCCAGCACCTCCAGCGTTCGCCTCAATGTCTACGACAGCAACGGTGCGCTGGTCTTCCAGGAGGATCTGGGCGCGCAGACGGCCGGTGAGCTGGCCTTTGCCTGGGACGGCAAGCTGGCCGACGGCACCACGGCGCCGGCTGGTGGCTACCAGTTCGAGGCGATCGCCACCGTCGATGGCAAGCCGACCCAGGTCGCTGCCTACCTTGGCGTGAACGTCAACAGTGTGACGGTGGGTCCCAACAACACGATGACCCTGAACATCGCCGGCGTCGGGCCGGTATCGCTCTCCGACATCAAGGAAATTCTGTAATACGGCACCTCAATGATCGTCTTCATCGAATTGATATAGCGGGAGAAATGCCATGTCGTTCAACGTAGCACTGAGCGGGCTGCGCGCCGCCAACCAGGACCTGTCGGTCACCGGCAACAACATCGCCAACGCCAGCACCACCGGTTTCAAGCGTTCACGCGCCGAGTTTGCTGACGTTTACGCAAACTCCATTCTCGGTACCGGTTCGCGCACGGCGGGCAGCGGCGTGCTGGTCAGCAACATCGCTCAGCAGTTCGGGCAGGGCAACATCAGCATCACCGGCAACAGCCTCGACCTCGCCATCAGCGGCCAGGGCTTTTTCGTGCTGAACGACCGCGGCGCGCCGGTCTACACCCGCGCCGGCATCTTCGGTCTCGACAAGGATGGCTTCATCGTCGGCAACAACAACGCCCGGCTGCAGGGCTACCGCGCCAACGACACCGGCACCCAGATCATCAGCGGTGCGCCGACCGACCTGCGCATCCAGACCGCCGACATCGCGCCGCAGGCCTCGACCGAGGTCAACCTGACCATCAACCTCGACTCCGACAGCGAGGTGCCGAGCGTGGCCCCGTTCACCGCGAGCGACCCGAACAGCTACAACTGGTCGACCGCTGCCACCATCTACGACAGCCTCGGCAACCCGCACGTGCTGACGACGTACTACGTCAAGAACGCGCCGACCGCCGCCGGCACCACCTGGGATGTCTACGCCACGCTGGACGGTGTGGCATCGACGCCGGCCACCGCGGTCGGGCAGCTCGATTTCTCGACCGGCGGCGGCCTGACCTCGACGGCGCCGCTGGCACTGACCGGCCTGTGGACGGCCCCGCCCGGTGCCGATGCGCTGAGCTTCGAGATCAACTACGCCAACACCACCCAGTTCGGTTCGGAGTTCTCGGTCAACGCGCTGACCCAGGACGGCTACGCGCCGGGTCGCCTCTCCGGCATCAACATCGACGACACCGGCGTGGTGTTCGCCCGCTACACCAACGGTCAGGCGCTGATGCTGGGGCAGGTGGCGCTGGCCAACTTCGCCAACCCGCAGGGGCTGTCGCCGATCGGCAACACGATGTGGGCCGAATCGTTCGACTCCGGCCAGCCGGTGATCGGCGCGCCGCAGACCGCCTCGCTCGGCGCCATTCAGGCCGGCGCGCTGGAGGACTCCAACGTCGATCTGTCCGACCAGCTGGTCAACCTGATCATCGCCCAGCGCAACTATCAGGCGAACGCCAAGACCATCGAGACCACCAACGCCATCACCCAGACCATCATCAACCTGCGTTGACGCGCGAGCGGCAACGGCTGGCCGCCCCGATGGCCATGCCGTTGCCGCCCTCCGGCATGCCGTCTCCCCCAGACCGCCTTCGATGGCGGTTTTTTATTTCATAAACAACCAGATAAGAAATTTTCTCCGGTTGGCATCGCAATTGCTCTACTGCTCTCGAAACAGTTTTTTGACGCACGACGCCGGCAGTGGCGGTGCGACGGGAGCGGAGATGGACAAGGCGATCTACCTGGCGATGACCGGCGGCAAGCACATCATGCGAGCCCAGACCGTGCACGCGAACAACATGGCCAACGCCAACACCAACGGCTTCAAGTCCGACTTCGCGCAGGCGCGGGCGATGCAGGTGTTCTACGGCGACGGCCTGCCGAGCCGCGTCTACGCGCTGTCGGAGAGCCCGGCCACCAACCTCGACCACGGCTCGCTGATCGAGACCGGCAACGACCTCGACATCGCCATCGACGGCGAAGGCTGGATCGCCGTGCAGGGGCGCGACGGCAGCGAGAGCTACACCCGTTCCAGCAGCCTGCGGGTCGATGCCAACGGCATGCTGGTCACCGCCGATGGCGACCTCGTGCTCGGTGACGGCGGCCCGATCTCGCTGCCGCCCTATCAGAAGATCGAGATCGGCGACGACGGCACCATCAGCCTGCAGGCGACCGGTCAGGCGCCGAACACGCTGGCGGAGGTCGGCCGTATCAAGCTGGTGCGGCCGGCGAGCGACCAGCTGGTCAAGGGCGAGGACGGCCGCATGAGGGCGGCCGACGGCAGCCCGACGCTGCCGGCGGATGCCAGCGTCCGCCTGCAGAAAGGTTTCCTGGAGAGCTCCAACGTCAATGTGGTCGAGGAGTTCACCCAGATCATTTCGCTGGCGCGCCAGTTCGACATGAACCTGAAGCTGATGCGCACCGTCGAGGACAACAGCGCGGCCGCGACGCGGCTGCTGCAGATGAGCTAAGAGAGGAGACAACACCATGATGTCGTCACTGTGGGTCGCCAAGACCGGCCTGTCCGCGCAGGACCGCCGCATGACCACCATCGCCAACAACCTCGCCAACGCCGCCACCGTCGGCTTCAAGCGCGACGACGTGGTGTTCGAGGATCTGCTCTATCAGATCCGCAAGCAGCCCGGCGCCGCCTCCAGCGAGATCAGCCAGCTGCCGTCGGGGATGCAGCTCGGTACCGGCGCGCGTGTCGCCGGCACCGCCAAGCAGTTCACCGCCGGCACGCTGCAGGTGACCGACCGGCCGCTCGACATCGCCATCAACGGTCGCGGCTTCTTCGAGGTACTGCTGCCGGACGGCAGCACCGCCTACACCCGCAACGGCCAGTTCCACCTCAATTCCGATGGCGAGATCGTCAACACCCACGGCCTGGTGCTGCAGCCCGGCATCACCGTGCCGGCCGATGCGCAGACCATCACCATCAGCGATGACGGCATCGTCGAAGTGCGCATCGCCGGCGAGGCCGCGCCGCAGCAGATCGGCCAGTTGCAGCTGACCGATTTCATCAACCCGTCCGGGCTGCAGGCGATGGGCTCCAACCTCTATCTGGAGACCGCCGCCAGCGGCACGCCGCAGCAGGGCCAGCCGTTCAGCAACGGCCTCGGCGCGGTGCAGCAGGGCTCGCTGGAGAATTCCAACGTCGATGTGGTGGAAGAGCTGGTCAACATGATCACGACGCAGCGCACCTACGAGATGAACTCGAAGGTGATCTCCACCTCCGACAGCATGCTGCAGTTCATCACGCAGACGTTGTGATGAATGAATCCCTCTCCCGCCTGCGGGAGAGGGAGACAACCAGAGAGACGCGAACGATGAACCCGACGCTGCGCACACTGCTGCTGATACTGGCGATTCCGCTCGTCATCGCCGGCTGCGCCAACCCGCTCGACGTCAAGCCGGGTGATGCCGCCTACGCGCCGGTGACGGCGCAGCAGATGGTGATCGACAACCCCAACGACGGCGGCATCTACCGCTCGGCGAGCGCCGGTTCGCGCAATCTGTCGCTGTTCGAGGACCCGCTGGCGCGCCACGTCGGCGACGTGCTGATGATCACGCTGACCGAGCGCACCGTCTCCAGCAAGAGCGCCTCCAGCGAGGTCAAGAAAGACACCTCGATCGGCATCGACGCCGGCACCGTGCTCGGCACCACGCCGTCGGCCGGCAACTACTCGATGGAGACGGCGGTCGGCCACAGCCGTGATTTCGGCGGCGAGGCGGCGGCAGACCAGCGCAACAACCTGCAGGGCTCGATCACGGTGATGGTCTCCAACGTACTTCCTAACGGTCTTATGGAAGTGCGTGGTGAAAAGTGGATCACGCTGAACCGCGGCGAAGAGTTCATCCGCCTGCGCGGGCTGGTGCGGCCCGAGGACATCCTGCAGGACAACACCATTCCGTCGACGCGCGTCGCCGATGTCCGCATCACCTACAGCGGCACCGGCGAGCTGGCCGAAGCAAACCGTCAGGGCTGGCTGTCGCGCTTCTTCAACTCCGAGTACTGGCCGTTCTGAGCGGAGACGAAAACGCATGAACAGATCGATGATTCGCCGGCAGATCGCACTGCTGACCGTGTTGCTGCTGTCGCTGTCGCCGCTGCATGCCGAGCGGCTGAAGGACATTGCCACGCTGTCGGGCCAGCGCTCCAACCCGCTGATCGGCTACGGCCTCGTCGTCGGTCTCAACGGTACCGGCGACCAGACCACGCAGACGCCGTTCACGACACAGTCGTTCCGCAGCATGTTGAAGCAGTTCGGCATCACGCTGCCGCAGGGGGCCAACTTCCAGCTGAAGAACGTCGCCGCCGTCAGCGTGCACGCCAACCTGCCGCCCTACATCAAGCCGGGTCAGCCGATCGACATCACCGTATCGTCGATCGGCAATGCCAAAAGCCTGCGCGGCGGCTCGCTGCTGATGACGCAGCTGAAGGGTGCCGACGGTCAGATCTACGCCGTCGCCCAGGGCGAACTGGTGGTCGGTGGCTTCGGCGCCGAGGGCGCCGACGGTTCGCGCGTCACCGTCAACGTGCCGAGCGCCGGCCGCATTCCGAGCGGTGCCGTGGTCGAGCGCGAAGTGCCGAACAGCTTCGCCAGCAGCGGCGCGCTGATGTTCAATCTGAAACGCGCTGACTTCACCACCGCCAAGCGCGTCGCCGAGGCGATCAACGACATGCTCGGCCCGCAGGTGGCGCGCGCGCTCGATGCCAACTCGATCCACGTCAACGCACCGCGCGACAGCGACCAGCGCGTCGCCTACATGGCGATGCTGGAAAACCTCGAAATCCAGCCCGGCGCGGCACCGGCGCGCGTCGTCATCAACTCGCGCACCGGCACCATCGTCGTCGGCAATCACGTCACCGTCGAACCAGTCGCGGTCACGCACGGCAGCCTCACGGTCACCGTCTCCGAAGATGTGCAGGTGAGCCAGCCCAACGCCTTCTCGCAGGGGCAGACGGCGGTGACGCCGCGCTCGACGGTGTCGGTGGAAGAGGAGCAGAGCCGCATGTTCGAGCTGAAGCGTTCGACCTCGCTCGAACAGATCGTGCGCGCGGTGAACCAGGTCGGTGCCGCACCGGGTGATCTGATGGCGATCATCGAGGCGCTGAAAGAGGCGGGTGCGCTGAATGCGGAAGTGGTGGTGATCTGATGATCAACGACCGGGCATCGATGCTGGCATCGCCGCAGATCTACACCGACGTCAACGGCCTGCAGAACCTGAAGGCGAGCGGTGGCGACGAGCGCGAACGGCTGCGCCAGATCGCGCAGCAATTCGAGGCGATGATGATGCAGATGATGCTGAAGAGCATGCGTCAGGCCAACGCAGTGTTCGGCGAAGGCAATCCGCTCGCCAGCTCCGAACAGGATTTCTATCAGGAGATGTTCGACCAGCAGATCGGCGTCAGCCTCAGTGGCAGCGGTCGCGGCATGGGCATCGCCGAGGCGCTGATGCGCCAGTTGCAGAATCGTTATCCGTCCGCGTCGGACGCTGCGGAAAAGGTGGCCGCGAACAGTGACGGCGACGGTTACGCGGTACCGGCACGCAGTGCCATCCGTACCGCTGTCGAGACGGCTGCAGTGGCTGGCGCGCTCGATGCCGATTTCGACGCCGGCAAATTCTGGGAGACGGTCGACTCGGCGGCGCTGGCCGTCGCCGACACCCGCACCTTCCCGGTACAGACGCGGCCGCTGCCCGATTTCGACGGCACGCCGGCCACCTTCGTCAACGCGCTGCTGCCGCTGGCCGAACGTGTCGGCGCCGAGCTTGGCGTCGACAGCCGGGTGCTGCTGGCGCAGGCGGCGCTGGAGACCGGCTGGGGTCAGAAACTGATCGCGCGCACCGACGGCAGCTCCAGTTACAACTTCTTCAACATCAAGGCCGGCCGCAACTGGCAGGGCGACGTGGCGACGGTACCGACGGTCGAGTACCGCAACGGTGTCGCCGTGCGCGAGCGCGCCGCGTTCCGCGCCTACCAGTCGCCGGAGCAGAGCTTCGCCGACTACGCGCAGCTGATCGCCAACTCGCCGCGCTACCGGCAGGCGCTGGCACAGGCCGATGACCCGCGCGCCTACATCCATGCGCTCGGGCGTGCCGGCTACGCCACCGATCCGAACTACGCCGACAAGGTGCTGCAGGTGATGAATGGCCGCCACATGAGCGGCGACGCGGCGCAATGAGGAACAGACGATGGCCAACCTGATCAGCATCGGCGTCACCGGCCTGATCGCCCACCAGGCGGCGATCAACACCACCGGCAACAACATCACCAATGCCAACGTCGCCGGCTATTCGCGTCAGCGCATCGAACTGAGCACGCTGACCGAGCAGTACATGGGTTACGGCTACCTCGGCGCCGGGGTCAAGACCGATGCGGTAACTCGTATCGTCGAGCTGTTCATGATCAATCAGCTGCGTCTCGATACCTCCAACTACCACAGCATCAACACCAAAACGTCGATGTACGAGCAGCTCGACGGCGTGCTCGCCGACAGCAGCACCGGCATCGCGCCGACGGTGCAGCAGCTGTTCGCCTCGCTGCAGCAGGCGGCGCAGGACCCGACCTCGGTGGCGGTGCGGCAGGTAGTGCTGGGCGATGCCGGTAACCTGGTGCAGCGCTTCAATTCGCTCTATTCGATGCTGCAGGGCCAGCAGCAGGTGGTGAACCAGCAGCTCGACGCGCTGGTCGGGCAGGTCAACAGCCTCGCCAGCGGTATCGCCCAGCTCAACAAACAGATCGCCGAAGCCAGCAATGGCACCGGCGTTCAGCCCAACGCGCTGCTCGACAAGCGCGACGAGATGGTGCGTCAGCTCTCCGAGCTGGTCGGCGTGCGCGCCGTGCCCGACAGCAGCACCGGTTTCCTGAACATCTTCATCGGCAACGGCCAGCCACTGGTGGTCGGTCACCGCGCCAACTCCCTCGCCTCGGAACCGTCGGTCGAAGACCCGAGCGTGCGCGAAATCGTCTTCAGCACCGGCGCCGTGCAGCAGCCGATCAGCCAGTTCCTGTCGGGCGGCAAGATCGGCGGCCTGCTCGACTATCGCAAAGAGGGGCTGATCCCGGCGATGAACGAGCTGGGGCGCATCGCCATCACCTTCGCCGACGCGCTGAACCAGCAGCAACGCCTGGGGCTCGATCTCGACGGCAACTTCGGCAACAACCTGTTCAACGACATCAACAGTGCCACGGCGATGAGCGCCCGCGCGCTCGCCTCCGGCACCAACACCGGCAGCGCGGCGATCGACGTTCATATCGGCGACACCAGCGCGCTGACCGGCAAGGACTACCGGTTGTCGTTCTCGTCGGCCACCGATTACCAGCTGGTCGATGCCGATGGGCAGGTGGTTCAGAGCGGCACGCTCGGCGGCGTGCCGGCAACGATCACGACGCCGGACGGTTTCGAGATTCGTATCGCCGGCGGCAGTACGTTTGCCACCGGTGATTACTACCGCATCCAGCCGACGCGGCTCGGTGCACGCGAGATCGGCGTGGCGCTGTCCGACCCGCGCGGGCTCGCCTTCGCGCAGCCGATCGCCACCGGTGCCGGCAACCTGAACACCGGCAGCGGCACCGTTTCGGCGGGTGTCACGCTGAGTACACGCACGGCGGCCGGCGCGCTGCAAAACACGTTTGCGACAGCGAATCAACTGTCGCCGCCGCTGCTGGTGCGTTTCACGTCGGCCACTACCTACGAAGTGCTCGACAACACCAACCCGGCTGCGCCGGTGCCGATGGCGCCGCCGGTCACCGGCACTTTCACGCCGGGGCAGGCCAACACCGTCACCATCAACGATCCGGTCTCGGGCGACCCGGTCTACAGTTTCGACCTCGCGGGTTACCCGGCTACCGGCGACACCTTCACCATCGGCTACAACGCCAACGGCAGCTCCGACAACCGCAACGCGGTGGCGCTCGGCGACCTGCGCATGAGCGACCTGATCGGCGGCAACCTGACGATGGAGGAGGCCTACGGCGCGATGGTGGCGAAGGTCGGCTCGACCACGGCGGGGCTGAAGATCGGCCGCGAGGCCTCCGACAGCCTGCTGGCGCAGGCGCAGGCGAACCGCGACTCGGTCTCCGGCGTCAACCTCGACGAGGAGGCGGCCAACCTGATCCGCTTCGAGCAGGCCTACAATGCGGCAGCGCAGGTGATCAACATCGCGCGCTCGCTGTTCGACACGATGCTGGCCGCCGTCAGCCGCTGATGGGAGGAAAGAGAGATGCGCCTGTCACTGTTGCAGACGTTCAACCAGGGCCTGCGCGGCATGCTCAACGTGCAGTCCAAGCTGTACAACACGCAGAACCAGCTGGCGACCGGGATGCGCGTCAACAAGCCATCGGACGATCCGGTGGCCGCGGCCAAGATCCTTCTGCTCAATGACGAGCTGTCGCGGATGGAGCAATACCAGAAGAACATCGATGGCGCCGAGAACAGCCTGATGCTGGAGGAGACGCAGCTCGAATCGATCACCAACCTGCTGACGCGGGTGCGCGAGCTGGCGACGCAGGCCGGCAGCCCGGCGCTGACGAGCACGGAACGGCAGTCGATCGTCGCCGAGACGCGCACCCGTCTCGACGAACTGCTGGCGCTGGCCAACACGCGCAACACCGCCGGCGAATACATCTTCGGCGGCTACAAGGGCGAGCAGGCGCCGTTCGTCGCCAGCGGCAGCGGTTACGCCTATCGCGGCGACGACGGCGTGCGCATGTTGCAGATATCGTCGAGCACCTACGTCGCGATGGGGCACAACGGGCGCCAGCTGTTCGAAGCGATTCCGATGGCCACCGTGCCCACGTCTAACGGAGTTATGGTGGCGCGGACGGCGGCAACGAGTACCAATGCCGGAACCGCCACTCTCGGCAATGGCGCGGTGAGCAACGCCGCCCAGTTCGCCGCGGCTTTCGGCGCCGGCGCCAGTTACCGGCTCGAAGTGAGCGGCTACAGTGCCGGGCCGCCCGAGGCCTACGATTACGACGTGTTCGACAGGAGCGGCAACAACGTCGCCTCGGTGACCGGCGCGAACAGTCCGATCAGTTTTGGCGGTGCCGATTTCGCGATCAGCGGCGCGGCGGTGGCGGGTGACAGTTTCACGTTGAGCGCGCCGGCGGCGACGATCTCGGCTGGCAATATCACCGACGTTGCCGCGTTCGAGTCGACCTTCACCGGCCCGACCACCACCTTCCAGATCAACATCACCGGCTTCACCGCGCCTGATCAGTACAGCTACGACGTGCTGGACGGTGGCGGCGCCACGGTGGCATCCGGCACCTACACCGACGGCGAGACGCTGACCTTCGGCGGCGCCGAATTCCGCATCGTCGGCGGCGCGGTGGGCGACACTTTCCAGCTCAGCGCGCCGTCGTCGCAGAGTATGCTCGATACCGTCGCGCGGCTGGCCAACGGCCTCGCCGGGCTGGGGGACAGTCCGGATGACATGCTGCGGCTGCAGGATCTGATCGCGGAGACGCTCGGCAATCTGGAGAACGCCGAGGACAACGTCGGCATCGTGCGGGCGCAGGTCGGCGCGCGGCTGAATACGCTGGACAGCACCCGCGACATGCACGAGGGCGCGGAGCTGGTCAGCAACAAGGTGATGTCGGAAGTACGCGATCTCGACTACGCCGAGGCGATCACACGGCTGACAATGGAAAACACCATCCTGCAGGCGGCGCAGCAGAGCTTCGCCAAGATCAGCCAGCTGTCGCTGTTCAATTTCCTGCGGTAGTGCTTGCCTCTAGCGCGGTTCGGAGGCAGGCCGGAAGATGCGGCGTGACAGGGCGGACAGTGACACGGAGAGATAAGAGCGGGATTCAGAGTCGCTGCTTGGCCAGATATTTCACGTTGGGCAGGTTTTCAAAGTCGGCGTCCTGCGTCCACACCGTTGCTCCGCCCGCCTGTGCCGTAGCGTAGATGATGCTGTCTGCCAGCGGCAGTTTGTGGCGCAGGCCCAGCGCCGCAGCTCGCAATGCCAGAGTGGCATCCAGTTTGACAACTTCTCCCTGCTGCATCACTGCTACGCATTGCAGTGCCGCATCTTCGTCGCGCTGCAGTGCGACGCGTTTGAATACTTCCAGCAACGTAATCGACGGAACCAGCAGCTTTTCCGGCGCCTCGATGGCCTCGGCGAAATAGTCTGCATTCGGGCCATCCGCGAAGTATTCGAGCCATGCCGATGAGTCGACGACGTTCATGCGCGGTCGCCATCACGCGGAACGTCGGTGTCGATACCGCGCAGGGAGCCGCGCAGCTTGCGCGCTGGCAACTGCGGAATGAATTCGATGCGATTCTCGTACTGCACGACCTGCATCTTGAGTCCGGGCGCGAGCCCCAGCGACTCACGCACGGCCTGCGGGATGACGACCTGGAATTTCGATGAAACGGTAACGGTATCCATGGAGCCTCCATCGATCGGGAAAGCGTAAAACGATAGTGGGGACGATAGCACCGCCAGCAGTGGTTTGCTTCTGCCTTAATTATTGTGCATACAATAATCCATCATGATGATGACGTTCGACCCGGCCAAGGATGCCCTCAACCTCGCCAAGCACGGCGTGTCGCTGGCGCTTGCCGCGGAGATCGAGTGGGATTTGCTGCAGGCAAGGCCCGATACGCTGCACGCCTATGGTGAAGTCCGTTTCGTCGGCTATGCGCCGATCGGCGAGCGACTGTTCTGTGTGATTTTCACGGACCGGTCAGGGGTGCGTCGCATCATCAGTTTGCGCAAGGCCAACGTCAGAGAGGTGAGGCGCTATGCGAATCAAGACTAAATCGGGCCGGGAGCTGATTCTTCCAACGCCCGAAGAGGACGAAGCCATCAATCGCGGCATCGCCGCCGATCCCGATGCCTACGAACTTTCCGACGAGGAGTTCAAGACCTTGCGGCCGCTCGGCCGCCCGCGCGCCGAGGTGACCAAGGAGCGGATCACCATCCGCCTGTCGCGCGAGGTGGTCGAAACCTTCCGCGCCACCGGCGCCGGCTGGCAGACGCGGATGGACGAAGTGCTCAAGGAGTGGGTCAGGGCGCACGGTTCGCGGTAGGAGGCTGGAGTCGCTTTACGGTCGATTGTCAGGGCTGCTAACGTCTGCCCGTTCCGATTTGGGGGTAAGACATGAGTATTTCAGTGGAGCAAATCGATCAGTTGGGGCGGTTCGAGCGGCTGCAGCTGGTCGAGGATCTTTGGGATCGTTTCGCGGCCGAATCGATCTCCGAAGTGAGCGTTGAGGTACTGGATGAGCTGGAGCGTCGCGCTCGCTGGTGCCGGGAACATCCCGGCCAAGACAAGACGCTCGCGCAGATTGCGGAAAGTCTCGGTATTCGTCTGTGAATTGGCAGGTTCTTATCGAGGCGCCTGCCCAGGCGGAGATTGTCGCGGCGTTCGAGTGGTATGAAGCGAAATCGTATGGGCTGGGCGGAGAGTTTCTGCGTGCAGTGGCTGCAGCCAGCGAGCATCTGTCCAGATCACCTGAAAGCTTCCCGGCGAGTCGGCAGCGGTTTCGACGGATCGTTCTGCGTAAGTTTCCCTATGCACTCCACTATGAAGTTCTGGACGGAGAGGTTGTTTCGGTATTGGCCTGCCTGCACCACAGGCGCAGTCCAGAGCGTTGGCCCGGTTCGGATTGAGATTACTGCGTCAGATAGGCATCCATCGCGCGGCGATTGTAGTTGGCCTTGACGCTGTCGCGCATCACGCGACGACGCGCATCGACGGCCAGATCCTGCAGTTCGCGCTCGCCATTGAGCATCTGCGTCAGGCGGACGTTGTAGAAGCCGGCATTCTCCGGGCTGACCGGAAAGCGCTGGAAGTGATCGAGCAGATTGCGGTGGCGGCTCGCCGCCAGCTCCACCACCTGCGACCAGTCCTGCTGTGCGGCGGCATCGCGCATCGAGTCGCTGATCGATTCGATGAAGTGCCAGCTGCTTTCGACGCTATCCAGCCTCTGTTCTTTTGTTCTCATCGTCACGGCTCTCGTCGTCTGCGGGCGGATGGCGGGTGTATCAACGTTTCTTGCTGTTGATCATCTGGGCGGTGGCTTCCAGCTGCTGGGTCAGGAAGTCGCCGGTCTGGTTCAGTTGGGAAACCAGGATGTCGAGCGACGAGAACTGCGCACGATAACGCGCCTCCACTTTCTCCAGACGCAGTGCCAGCGCCGAGCGCTGCTTGGTGATGTCATCAAGCTGCTTGTTCAGCGACTCCTGACGAATGTCGAACGTGCCGCCTCTGCCGACCAGGCCGGAGACCACCGAGTCGAGCTTGCCGGCCAGTCCGTTGCTGCCCGAGAACAGTTTGCTGACATCCTCGTAACGGTTGGCCAGTGCCGCTTCGACCTTGGCGTTGTCGAGGGAGATGCTGCCGTCGCGTTCGGTGCGAATGCCGAGCGCGGCGAGCGAGTTGAAATCGCTCGCCGCCCCCTCAATGCTGCTGCCGAGCATCGAGCGCAGCTTCGACTGCATCAGGTTGACGCTGGTATCGCCGGAGAGCAGGCCGCGACCTTCGCCACTGGCGCTGGTGCCGGTCAGCTGCCGGAAGATGCCGTTCAGCGCGTTGTAGCTGGCGACAAAGGCTTCGATGGCACCCTTGATGCCGCTCTTGTTTTCGGTGACGTTGAGTTGCCCCGACAGCGGTTCGTCGGCGTCGGTGCCCTCTTTCAGCAGGGTCAGCGTGACGCCGGGAATCGAATCGGCGAAGACGTTGGTACTGCTGCGCACCTCGAAACCATCGATCGTGATGATGGCATCCTGCGCCGGGCTCGCCACGGTGACGCGCCCCGCTTCGAAGGCGCCATTGTCCGGGTCGAAGGCCGGGTCGGCGGCGTCGTAGCGCAACTGCGACAACCCGCTGTTGTCGGTGTCGTTGCCGTCGCCATCGGTGACCGACACCTTGATCGCGCCGTCGCTGCCCGACTTGGTCGAGGTCAGCATCAGCTTGGTGGCGGTGCCGCCGGCGCCGTCGCTGACGGTCAGCAGGCTGGCGCGCACGCCGGTGTTGCCGCTGGCGTTGTTGATGGCATCGCGGATACCGGACAGCGAGTCGTTCTGGCCGGCGGTGATCTCGACGCTGAAGCTCTTGCCGCCCACATCGATGTTGAGCGTGCCGTTGCCGACCACGGTCGACGCGCTGGCGAAGTTGGCCGAGGCCAGCTTCTGCGTCTTGGCCATCTGCACCACGCCGATCTGGTAGCTGCCGAGCTCGGCACTGGTACTGCCGGTTGCGCTGAACAGCGTGCTGTCGCTGGAGGTGGTGCTGCGCGAGCTGAACGCGGAGGCGTTCTTCAGCTTGCCGAGCGCGGTCTGGAAATCCGAAAGGCTGGATTTGAGGTTGCCGAGCGCCGAGATCGACGCCTGTACATTGGCTTCGCGGGTTGTGAGGCGCGCTTCCACCGGCGCCTTTTCGGCGTTGAGGATATCGGTGATCAGGCTCTCCAGCTGGAGGCCGGAGCCGGTGCCGACGGAAGTGATGCTGGCCATGGCGCTACCTTTCGGGCTGTGTCGGTGGAAGTTGCGTCAACGAGTTGACGAAAAGAGGCGAAAGCTCTCGTCGTCCAGCCTGTTGAGCACACCCCATGCCACTTTGTTCACGATCCGTTTCATTCGCGATCCGCCCACGGGCGCGTCGACTCAGACGCGATCGCTGATCAACAGGCTATCGGGCTGCTGCTCGATCAGCTCCGCCAGTTTCAACGTCTCCTCCGGTGGGATCTGCCGGATCATCTCCTTGGTCTCGGCATCATAGACCGTAATGATCGTCCTGCCCGTGGACTCCGCGATGCTGAACGACAGCGTGCGGCTCATGTTCTGCACGTAGTCGTTGAGCTTGCTGACGGCTGCCGACAGCTGCTGCTTGTCCTGGGGCTGGGTGACTGCCGCCTGCTCTTCGGCTTCCACTGCCGCCGCTTCCTTTGCCGGTGCCGGCGCGGAAACGGCAGCAGGCACCGCTGCGCTCTCGCGCACCGGTGCCTGCAGGGGCAAACCACCTTTAACAATGTCGTTAATCATGGTCGTCTACCTTCAACTCCTCGTTTCATCGGAAGGGGCGCCGGGTTCCCTCGGCGCCCCTTCTCCCGCTCTTACTGCAGCAGCGAGAGTACCTGTTGCGGCAGGCTGTTGGCCTGCGACAGCACCGAGATACCGGCCTGTTGGAGAATCTGGTTCTTCGACAGGTTGGCGGTTTCAGCGGCGAAGTCGGCATCCAGAGTCCGCGAGCGGGCGGCCGATACGTTCTCGGCGATGTTCTCCAGGTTGGAGATGGTCGACGAGAAGCGGTTCTGGATCGCACCGAGGTCACCGCGGGTGGCGTCGATTTCGGAGATCGCGGCATCGATGATGGCGATTGCCGATTGCGCGCCGGAGGCGGTGCTGATGTCGATCGACTCGACCGAGCTGGTGCCCGGGCCGGCGTCGACACCGTTGAACGTGCCGACAGCGAGGCCGAGGTTGGTCAGACCGTCGTTGCTGGCAACAGCGGTGAAGGCGACCGACGCAGTGGCACCGGTATCGGTGGTCTGGAACTCGAGCTTGCCTTCGTTGACGGTGGCGCGCACGTTGCCTTGCAGCGCGCTGTTGGCGTCCATCTTGCGGTTAATCTCGTCCGCCAGCGCGTCCATCGTGTAGGTGCCGTCGGCCAGCGTGATGGTCTGGGCAGCACCGCCGTTGATGGCGATCTCGAACTGGTTGTTGGCGTTGGACGCTGCGACCGTGGCGACACCGGCGACGGCAGCACCGGCTGCCGAGGTGGCCGGCGTGCCGACGTTGGCTACCGCGAACGTCATGCCGGAGAACGCGCCACCTACAGCGTTTTCGGTCAGAACCAGCTCGCCGCCGCCGGCGAATGTTGCCGTTGCACTGATGCCCGCAGAGGTCAGGGCGTTGTTGATGGCGGTCAGGTTGGTGGCTGCAGTGGCGCTGTTCAGGTTGATGGTGCCCGTGGTGAGGGTGCCATCGCTGATGGTGAAGGAGGCCGTGTTGGTAGACAGGTCGCCGTTCATAACTGCGGTGCTTTGGAAGGTGGCGGCGCTGCCTGCAACTCCCGTGACCGAGGCCGACGAGATGGTCATCGAGGTCGGTACGGCGCCAGCAGTTGCGGTAGCGGCGGTGGCAGCACGCTCGGCGCGGGTGCCGAGTTCGGTGGTGCGGAAGCTGCCGACCGAGAAGCTGATGGTCTCGTTGGCGCGGGCGCCGACCTGAGCCGAGGCGGTGAAGTTGCCGTCGAACAGCACCTTGCCGCCGAAACGGGTGGTGGTGGAGATACGGTCGAGCTCGTTTTTCAGCGCGATCGATTCGGCGTTCAGTGCGGTGCGCTCTTCAGCACTGTTGGTACCGTTGGCGGACTGCAGCGACAGGTCGCGCATACGTTGCAGGATGTTGGTGGCTTCCTGCAGCGCGCCTTCAGCGGTCTGGGCCAGCGAGATACCGTCGTTGGCGTTGCGGGCGGCAACGTTGAGACCGTTGATCTGGCTGGTCATCTTGTTGCTGATCTGCAGGCCGGCGGCGTCGTCCTTGGCGCTGTTGATGCGCAGGCCGGAGGACAGACGTTGCAGCGAGGTCTGCAGCGAGCCCTGCGACTTGTTCAGGTTGCGCTGGGCGTTGAGGGAAGCCAGGTTGCTGTTAATGATTTGTGCCATTTCGTTTCTCCTGATCTCCCTTGATTGGCGTCTGCCCGGGGAGCTGGTTTTTGCTGAAGGTGTGAGGTTCACACCGCCGACAAGAGCGTCTCAGGTATTTGTATCGACACGCCCCGCCAAACCTTTAATGCCTTCGCTTAGAAAACTTCGTTATGGAAAGTGCCGATCCGGCGGGGTGATGGAATAGAAGAGGGCTTTTGAATCAACGGCTTGACGAATTTTCGTCGAATCGACCGGCAGGTCTTTCGGGGGATGCTTCATGTGACGGAAAAGTGGCGCCCCGGTCTTACTGCAGCAGCGAAAGCACCTGCTGCGGCAGGCTGTTGGCCTGCGACAGCACCGAGATGCCGGCCTGCTGGAGAATCTGGTTCTTCGACAGGCTGGCGGTTTCTGCAGCGAAGTCGGCGTCCAGCGTGCGCGAGCGGGCGGCCGATACGTTCTCGGCGATGTTCTTCAGGTTGGAGATGGTCGAGGTGAAACGGTTCTGGATCGCGCCGAGGTCACCGCGGGTGGCGTCGATCTCGGAGATCGCGGCATCGATGGTGGCGATGGCCGATTGCGCGCCGGCGGCGGTGCTGATGTCGATCGATTCGACCGAGCTGGTGCCCGGGCCGGCGGCAGCGCCAGCGGCGGTCTGCGCGTCGGTGAAGCCGAGGTTGCTCAGGCCGGTGTTGCTGGCGACGGCGGTGAAGGTGATCGAGGAAGCGACATCGGTATCGGTGGTCTTGAACTCGAGCTTGCCTTCATTGACGGTGGCGCGCACTTCGCCTTTCAGCGTGCCGTTGGCGTCGATCCGGCGGTTGATCTCGTCGGCCAGCGCATCGGCGGTGTAGGTGCCGTCGGCCAGCGTGATGGTCTGGGCGGCACCGCCGTTGACGGCGATCTGGAAGGCGTTGTTGGAACCGGCCGTCGACGCGGTGCTGCCGCTGCCGGTGGCGCCGAACAGCGTGGCGGCATCGCCGCCGGTCAGCGTGATCTGGTCGCCGTCGGTGACGGTTCCAGTTTGCGTCAGCGACAGCACGCCGCTGCCATCGGCCGAGACGGTGACGCGGCCGTTCAGCGCGCCGCCGTTGATCTGGCTCTGGATCGCGCCGACCAGCCCGGCCGTGTTGCCGGTGTAGTCCTGGTCGAGGGTGATGGTCTGGGTGGCGGCGCCGATGGCGATGTCGAAGGTGATGTCGGCGGTGTTGGGCGTGCCGGCGACGGCGCCAGTTCCAGTGGCGCTTGCAAAGCCAAAAATACCTGCCGCAGCGTTCCATGGGTTGTTATCTATTGATATCTGATTGCCGCTATACAGGCCGGTTTGAGGCAATTCACGCAACGCTACGCTTCCGCTTACTTCATAGGCTTCCAGCAGGCCATTGGCGGCGGAGCTGCTCAACTGGTTGTTTATTTCTGTCATCAGGGCGTTGGCATCTGCATACGTGCCTGGTGTCAATGTGATTGTTACGAACCCAAAACTACCGCCGGATATGTAAAGGATGTCGTTGGTTGGCTCGGTCACTGTATGGCTCGTCGGTGTGGCGGAGCCGACGATAGTGGAGGCGGTGCCCGCAGCAGTGTTGTCGAAGTCGAGGCTCGCCGGCGCGGCCGATGCGGTCAGCGCCGATGGCGTCGATACCGTGCCGATGGTCATCGAAGTCGGTGCAGCGGAGCCGGTAACCGTGGCGGCGGTGGCGGCACGCTCTGCGCGGGTGCCGAGTTCGGTGGTGCGGAAGCTGCTGACCGAGAAGCTGATGGTCTCGTTGGCGCGGGCACCGATCTGTGCCGAGGCGGTGAAGTTGCCGTCGAACAGCATCTTGCCGCCGAAGCGGGTGGTGGTGGAGATGCGGTTGAGTTCGTTCTTCAGCGCGATCGACTCGGCGTTCAGTGCGGCGCGTTCCTCGGCGCTGTTGGTGCCGTTGGCCGACTGCAGCGACAGGTCGCGCATCCGTTGCAGGATGTTGGTGGCTTCCTGCAGGGCGCCTTCAGCGGTCTGCGCCAGCGAGATGCCGTCGTTGGCGTTGCGGGCGGCGACGTTGAGGCCGTTGATCTGGCTGGTCATCTTGTTGCTGATCTGCAGGCCGGCGGCGTCGTCCTTGGCGCTGTTGATGCGCAGGCCGGAGGAGAGGCGCTGCAGCGAGGTTTGCAGAGAACCCTGCGACTTGTTCAGGTTGCGCTGGGCATTCAGCGAGGCCAGGTTGCTGTTGATGATCTGGGCCACTTGTTGTTCTCCGGATCGTGTTGCGGCTGCCTCGGCCCCGGGCACGGGCGCGATCGATCGGGCCGGCGGCGCGGGCGCCACCTTCCTGCCGGATCGTTGCAACAGGGGCTATCGGCGCTGTTGGTGGAATCTTTAAGCCGGTGTTCTCGGGGGCGCTTGGCTATCGCTCCTGGCTGTTTCTTGCTTCAGGTTCTGATTTTGGTGGCCTGCACTGTCCGGAACGGAGGTGTGACTGCAGATTGGTAACACTATGTGTTATGGTTTGGCAGCGACTGACTAAGGAGAGTCGGGTGAAGGTTTTCGTGAACGCATGGTTTGGTCGTTTTGCCCGCCGGGAGCGGCTTCCACCTTCGGCGCTTTGGGATGCGGTCGAGCGGGCCGGGAAGGGCGTGATAGATGCGGATCTCGGGGGTGGTGTCATCAAGCAGCGCGTCGCTCGCGCCGGTGGGGGCAGATCGGGTGGGTACCGCTGCATTGTGTTGTTTCGACGAAAGGAAAAGGCATTCTTCGTCTATGGATTCGCCAAGAGCGATCTCGACAATATCCGGCCTGATGAGGCGTCGCAGTTCAGAAAAATGGCGAAACATGTCCTGGCGTTGAGCGATGCCCAGATACAGATGCTGATTGCCAATGGACAGTTCGAGGAGGTTGTAGGAGATGACCAAGAAGTATCGCAGTGAGGCCTTCGCCGCCATCCACGAAACGATGGAGGCGTTGTATGAGAGCGGTGTCGTCGGCAAGCAGACGCTGCGCGAGTTCGACGAGTCGTGCCTGACACCCGTGCAGGCGTTCAGCCCCGAGGAGATCAGGGCGCTGCGTCTGCGCGAGCGTATGTCCCAGCCGGTTTTCGCTCGCTATCTCAACGTATCCAGCAATCTCGTTTCCGACTGGGAGCGCGGGGTGAAGCGGCCGGGCGGGCCGGCGTTGCGCCTGCTGACGGTGGTGCAGAAGAACGGCGTGATGGCGATTGCGTGACGTGCTGATCGTCTCCTTCAAGGAACTGTGACCATGAAATGTCCAGTCTGCGGCGCGGCGGAACTGATCCACGATACGCGCGACGAGATTTACACCTACAAGGGCGAGACCACCGTCATCGCCGCAGTGACGGGTGACTATTGCCCGGCCTGTGGCGAGTGCATTACAGGTCCGCAGGAGACGGCGCGGACGATGGGCGAAATGAGCGCCTTCGAGAAGCAGGTCAACTCGGCAATCGTCGATCGTCTCCTTCAAGATCTGTGAGCGGCGATCGTCAGGAAAGGAGCCGCGCTGCCTGCCCTTGCTGCGTTATCAACGCTACCGCCTGTTTGTCGAAGGAAACGAAGGTTTCGCCACCGAGCCAATTGCCCTCATACGCCATGATGCCATCCGCGAAATCGCCGCCAGCTTCGAGGATCGCGAGCCCGGCCTCGACGGCGGGCCGGTTCATCACGACATTTCCAGCATCCAGCAAGTCGCGCAGCGTCAGGGCGACATCTTCCGTCGACAGCTTCGCACCCCGGCGCAGTATCCAGACCAGCTCGCACAGGCAGGGCAAGGAAACCGCGATAAGTGACGCATCTTTCAGGAGCTTGCTTGCGGCGCGGCCCTGCTTTGCATCGTCCTGCAGAACAGCGCGAGCAAGCACATTGGTATCCACGGAAATCTTCATTCTTCGCCCGCCCAGCCTGTGGCGGTGATTTCGTTCATTTCCTCGATCGTCATCGGCTTTTTGACCTTGCCTGCATGTCGGCCGATGAAGCTGTCAATCGTGCCAGCTGGCCGTGCCGCTTTTATCCGAAGCTCGCCGCCCGGCAGCTTGTCAAAGTCGATCCGTTCGCCCGGCTTGATGCCGAGGTGTTGCAGCAAATCCCGCTTTAGCGTGACCTGCCCTTTCATCGTTACGGTCAGTGAAGTCATGAGAGTTCCCTGTGAATCAGTGAACATGCCAGTATGTCAATTGAAATTTACATTACCTCCGGGCGCAAGGGTAGAAATACGGGCAAAGATTTTTCGCGATCTCATCTAAAGAATCCGCCACCGGCGCCGCTATTCCTGTCTAACGTTGTGGCACCGATCGCGTGCCCTTCCTTGTCCCAGTCAGGCGGAGGCCTTACCCCATGGTCAATCAG
>CAZEVP010000007.1:0-73479 GCA_964515735.1 uncultured Verrucomicrobiaceae bacterium
CATGGGTATCTCCTCGTCGGATAATACCTGAGCAGAAATTCACTGGGTCATTACAAACTAGCTCAAGGCTTTCATCGCCTTCAGATTCTTGCTGCCCGAATCGAAAGCGCCAATGAGCGGTGGTGTCGTCTGGCGGGTTTTCGGAAAGTACCGCCACAGGAAAAACCCGAAGCCCAGGCATACCAGATTCGCCATTGCCGTGGCCTGATTATCGCCAGTCGCGTGCGGCAACACCGGAATGGCTGTGAAAAGAAACTGCATGCACACGTTGAACAACAGCACCACCAATGCACTTCCGGTTCGGTAGTAAAGCCACACATAGAGTGGTGTCAGTGAAAACCAGCCCAGCAGAAGGTTCGGCATATTGAGCCCCTGCGCAATAAAAAACTGGGTAAAAATAAAGGGGACATAAGCCGCCCCCCAAAGCAACCCAATGGCCAGTGATGCCTTGAATGGTGAGTAGCCGGACTGCACCAGACGCGGGTAGATGAATCCGATCCAGAACAGCTCATCGCACACCGCCACCCGCAGAAACTGGGGGGTATGGAACTTGACTATCTCCCAAGTGGGCAGCGTCATCGAATGTGCATTGAGACCCCTGAAATAAAGCAAATCATCCAGCAACAGGGCCATGTAAAGAATGGGAATGAGGATGAGTGCAGCAAAGACCCAATAGAACAGGTTGAAGCGAAATTTCAAATAAGGAAGGAAAATACGTTTCAACCCACCGCGTCCCTCAAAGAAGAAAGTAGCGGCGATGGCCACGAAGCCCGGAATCAGGTAGGTACTGTTTTTCGTCACTCCGCTCCAGTTAATACCGCCCAGCACGGGCAAAACATTGAGGTAAGCCAGAGAGTTGAAAAGGTATGAGGTAGACAGGCTGATTGCAGCAACGAAATAGGCCTGCTGCAGCAGCGGCAGATCTCTCACCCAACTCGCGATACGTTGAAGCTTTTCCATTCTCATCACTTCCTTTCCAGCAGTTTACTGAGCCATCCCTTCCTGATGCGTGCAGGCTGACCAGCCACTTCGACGACTTGCGCCCCCGAGGTCGCCATCTGCTCTATTTCAGGACGCCGATCAAGATACTGATCGGCAATCGTGCCCAAGGTACTGGTTATGAAGGCATGCAACGGGATCTCGATGCCACGCTCTTCATTGACCCGAACCGCGACTTTCGCCGCCAGTAACGAATGACCGCCCACATCGAAGAAGTTGTCATCCACGTAAACCTCATCGATACCAATGGAGTCCTGCCACAACCCTGCAAGGTAAATCTGGCTTTCAGTCTCAGGAGAAATACCTGCGATATCTTCGCGGCTTATGCCTTCCAGTTCCATTGCCAGGAGTGCCTTGCGGTCAGCCTTGCCACTGGAGGTCAGAGGCATCGCATCAAGGAAAACGAAATGGTGAGGCACCATATAATCCGGCAGCCGTTGCAGCAGCGCCTTACGAAGATTGTCACGAGTGACCGGGCCATCCTCCAGGACGACATAAGCCACCAATGCCGTATCGCCATTGATCGGCTTCGCGGCGACCACAGCCTGAGCGACGCCATCCTGCATCGCCAATACGTTTTCTATCTCGCCCAGCTCGATGCGCAAACCACGAATCTTCACCTGGAAATCATTACGCCCCAGATACTCGATCACGCCATCTTCATGAAAGCGCGCCAGATCCCCGGTGCGATACATTTTTGCCCCGGCGTCATCGCTGAACGGATTCCTGACGAAACGCTCATCCGTCAGCTCGGGCCGGTTCAGATAGCCTCGCGCCAGCTGCACGCCGCCGATACAAAGCTCTCCCGCCGCCCCCAACGGAACCGGATTGAAAAAACCATCCACGATGTAGAGCTGTGTATTGGCCACGGCACGGCCGATGGGTACATAGTCACGGGCAATATCGTCCTTCCCGCACAGCCAGGCACTCACATCTACAGCCGCTTCGGTTGGGCCGTAGTAGTTGTGCAGTTCCGTGTTCGGCAACAGTCGATGGAAGTCGCCGACCTGTTCCTTGCCGAGCGCCTCTCCGCTGCATACGACCCGTTTCAGGGATCTGCACTCGCCAACCCGGCCATCCGTCAGAAAAAGCGTCAGCATGGAGGGCACGAAGTGCATCAGCGAGATCTGGCGTTGCTGGATCATATTGACGAGATAGGCCGTATCTCTATGCGCATCGGGTTCCGCCATCACCAGCTCGGCGCCCGTCATCAACGGGAGGAAAAACTCCCAGACAGACACGTCGAAGGTATACGGCGTTTTCTGCAGTACGCGATCCGTGGTGTCGAGCCTGAAATCGTCCTGCATCCACAGAATGCGATTGCAAATGGCGCGATGCTCGATCATCACGCCCTTCGGTTTTCCTGTGGAGCCGGATGTGTAGAGGATATAAGCGAGGCTGTCGGGGCGTGACCGCGACTTGCCGATTCCATCCCCTGCGGAACTCAATCTATCCCAGCATTCGCTGATGGAGAGCACTTTCGCGGCACCCGATACCCGGCTCACAAGAGCGTCATCAGCAATCACCAGCGCAGCCCCGGACTCTTCCAGAATGAAGGCCAGCCGGTCATGTGGATGATCCGGATCCAGTGGCAGATAAGCTCCGCCTGCCTTCTGAATCGCCAGCAAAACAACCGGGAGCTTTTCCGACCGATGCATCATCAGCGCAACGGGCTGCTCGAACCCGACACCCTCATCGACCAGCATCTGAGCCAGCCTGGAGGCCTGCTGCTCCACCTCAGCGAAACTCAGCGTCCGGTCGACAAAGCGAACTGCGGTTTTCCCGGCAAAACGCTCGCAAGCCTTCGAGACAAGATCATCCAGGGTGCAGTGATCGAGATCGTAATCCCGCCAGGTATCGTTCCAGCTGTTCAGCATATCCAACTGTGATTGAGACATTGCTCCCGACATTCGGTGTATCTCCGCACTCGCATCGTTCGAGATGGCCTCCAGAGTACTCTGGTAAAGCTCTACCCATTTCTCCACGGAATCCCGGCGATACAGGTCACTGTTGTAATCGACTTCGAGTGCGAGATGGTCCCCCATGTCCGTCACATTGAAGTACAGCTCATATTTGACGTAGCCTCGCGGCGTCATTCTGAAACGCGCCGGATGACCGTCGAATCTGATCTCGTTGTAAGGCATGTCCATGTTGAAGCAGGTCGCCAACAGCGGCATCCGGCTCGAATCCCGCGGCAGCCTCAACAGCTTCAACAAGGCGCCATAACCAACATCCTGATTTTCCTTGGCCTCGAGAAACTCATCGTTGATCTTGTGCAGGAACGTCTGGAAGCTCTCCTCGGGATTCACACATACGCGCACCGGAAGGAAGCTGACCATGTGCGTACACAATCTGGTCAAACCCGTATGTGGCTGTCCCGCAGCGGGAATGCCCACGACAAGGTCATTTTCACCACTGAGCCTGTTCAGCAGCAGATAGAACGCGCTTAACAATACGACGAAAGTGGTGGAGCCGGACTGACTGGCGACACTCCGCAGCTCATTGAGCCAGGCACCGCGCAGTTTCACTTCGAAGCGCTCTCCGGAGTAAGTTTTCAACCCGGGACGACGATAATCGCGAGGCAGCTCCATGACCGGAGGAATCGTTTCATATCGACTGCGCCAGAAGGATTCCGCAGATCGAATATCTCCGCGCTCGCGCCTTGTCGCAAGATCATCGAAATAGGCCGACATCGGCGGCAGCTCTGCCGCGTCGTAATACCTTCCTTGCGCTATCGCCGTGTAGTAACCACAGACCTCTTCCATGATCTTCTCAAGGGACCATCCATCGATGATCAGATGGCTGGCGCAGACAGCCAGAATCGATCTCCCCTCATCGCGCTGGATAAGCACTGTTTTGATCAAGGGACCATTGAACAGGTCAAACGCCGTATCGATCTGTTTCTGAAGAATGTGGCGAATTTCCTCATCCTGTTGTCCAGAGCCGGCTATCTCGCAAATGGTCAGCTGGGGCTTCGCATAGCTCTTTACGATCAGGCCGCTTTCATCCCGGGCCACCACTGACTTCAGGCTTTCATGTCGATTGATCACGGTATCCAGCGCCAGCTCCAGCACTGTCGGACTCAGAGCCGCGTCGATCTCGAAGACCACCTGCTCGTTGTAAGCAAGCCCTGCCTTGTCGCTGACCTGGTAGGCGAGCCACAACTCTTCCTGCTGATCGGTCCAGGGATACTGCGCCTGAACCTCCTTGAACCTCGGCAGGAACCCGCCGACCTGCATGGCCTCCCCCGCCTTGACGAAGGCATCCACCAGAAAGTCAATATCTTCATCGGTATGGGCCATGGTCAGGAAGCCCGGACGTCCACCCCAGATATGATGGGCACCGAAATAGCGAAGATGGTGTGCGTACAGTCCCTCGAACTCAGGGTTTCCGTAGAAGCGGGGGAAATAAACACTGCCAAAATAGGTGAGAAGTACCGGGATGCCTCTTTCCCGATAGGCGCGATTGACGCGCTCCGCAAACAGCGCTGAGCGTCCATTGACCTGCTGCTGCAGCTGAGGGCCGGCTTCGAGCAGAAATTTCGCGACTGCATTGACCGCCGCAATGGCGATCGGGTGACGAATGAACGTTCCGGCAAAGTAGGTCACGCCCACTTCCGGGAAAGAGTTATCCCCGAAATGCCATTCACCGCCATCCAGGGCATCCATGTACTTCGATTTGCCCGCAATCACACCCACGGGATAACCGCCGCCGATCACCTTGCCGTAGCAGGCGATATCGACATCCACATCGAACCAGCCCTGAGCGCCCTTCTGGTGCAGGCGGAAGCCGGTAATCATCTCGTCGAAAATCAGTGGAATATCGGTCTCGGCAGTGACCTTCCGCAGGTTCTTCAGGAACGCTTTGGGCTGTAGCTCGGGCCGGCGGCTCTGAACCGGCTCCACGATGATCGCGGCGATCTCATGCGCACGCTGCCGGATGATCTCTATCGATTCCGGCTCGCCGTATTCCAGCACCAGAACGTGCTGGTTCGAGCTTTCGGGAATCCCCGGCGCAACCGGCATATTCTTGCGGGTGTTTCCCGCGACCTGCGACTTCACCAGCACTTCATCAAAGATGCCGTGATAATCCCCCGAGAAGGTCACGATCAAATCGTTCCCGGTCACGGTGCGAGAAATGCGAATCGCCGCCAATACCGCTTCGGAGCCGGTGTTGCAGAATGAGGCCCGCTCCATTCCGGTCAGCTCGCAAATCATCTTCGCCGTCGGGCCTGCCAGCTGGGACTGAGGGCCGTAGTCCAGCGTCTTCTCCATCTGGGCCATCACGGCCTCGCGAACGAAATCGGGGTTGTGGCCGAAGAAAATGGCCCCGAATCCATTCATGCAGTCGACATACTCATTGCCATCGATATCAATGATGTGACTGCCCTTGGAGCGCTCGCCCACCAGGGTATAGGTCAGATCTTTCCAGGCCTGTTTGAACCCCATGACCGTCCGCGGATCTGCATAGTGACCACGGTGCTCTTCGTTGAAGGCCTGGGATTTTTTCGTCTTCGCGATGTAGCGGACCTTGAAATCGTCCAGATACTGCTTCTGCTCCG
Source organism: uncultured Verrucomicrobiaceae bacterium (assembly GCA_964515735.1). GTDB lineage: Bacteria > Pseudomonadota > Gammaproteobacteria > Pseudomonadales > CAMLJR01 > CAMLJR01. Next base: position 5,561 of record CAZEVP010000007.1, read on the forward strand.
CATCGAGCTCGGAACTCATATTGATCTGCAAGGCCCGGAATGGCCCTGCCACAACTTGATCACCCGTGATTTTCGATGACGTTTTCTTCTGGTCAGGTGCAACGAGCTGCACGTTGGCTGCCGATCCGTCGCCCGTCGCTGCACTCTGTGGTGCCAGCCCGGACATCTCCAGCGACAACGCCCCATCGGGCAGCTGTTCGTCGATGAACGATGCCAGGCTGCTGATGGACGGCGCGTCCTTGAACAGGGTTCTCAGAGATACCTTGGCGGCAAAGGCCTTCTTGAAACGCAGATTGGCTTGCGTCAGGAAGAGGGAATCAAATCCCAGCTCCAGGAAGCTGCTCTCCTGATTCAGGCTGGAGGCGGGAATTCCCGACAACTCCTGCAGGATCGCGCAAATGGTGTCGTTGATGTATTCGACCCTGCTCTCATACTGCCTGGCAGGCACCACCTCCTGTGCCTCTTCGCTGAATTCCACCGACAGATCTGGCGCCGCCTGAGGAAGCACACAGACGCTGCCGGGAATTTCCCGCAGGAAAGCCGCCCACTCGATCTTCACACCGGCCGCCCACAACTGCCCCGCCGCATTGAGGGAAAAATCGATATCGAGCACCTGCTCCTGAGCATGCCGCATCGAAGGAATGACTGACACGCCTTCGTCGACCTGCATGTTCACCAGTGAGCTCAGGATTTTGCCGGGGCCGCATTCGAGGTAGACAGGTTTTCCGAGTTCATTGAGACAGCGGATGTCGTCGGCAAAGCGGACGGTATTGCGCAAATGCCTGGCGAAGTACGCAGGATCAGTCGCCAGCTCGTCGCTGATCCATGTTCCCGTCAGGTTGCTCACAAAGGGGATCGATGGCGTCTTCAGCTCAAGCGTCGCTGCGAAATCCTCGAACTCCTGCAGAATCGGCTCCAGCCAACGGGAGTGTGCGGCGATGTTGATCGGCACTACCTGACAATCCACGCCATCCCGCTCAAGTGCATCCTTGAGACGAGCCAATGCCTCGTGATGACCGGCAATCGTCGACTGCCCCGGCGCATTGATTGTCGCCAGATCCAGATCGTCGCCGAGATAGGGCTTCACCTCGTCTGCGGGCAGACTGACACTGAGCATGCCGCTGTTTTCAACACGTTCGAACAGTTCACCCCGCAGCGTCATGAGCCTCAGGCACGCCTCGAAGCTCATCACGCCCGCGACACAGGCTGCCACGTTTTCGCCAGCGCTGTGGCCCACCAGCGCCTTCGGCTTGATTCCCCAGGACTCCCAAAGCCGGAACATTGCATATTCGATGATGCAAAGTGACGGCAGTTGTATGGAGGGGCGCATCATTTCCTGACGCGCCCACTCTTTCTTACCGTCATTGGCGAAGCAGATCGATTTGAGATCAACCCCGGTATTCAGATAGTGCAGGCTGAAGCCGTGATCGAGAACTTCACGAAATACTGCAAAGCGCTCGTACAGGCCTCGCCCCATGTTCACGTATTGAGCGCCCCCGCCGGGGAACATCATCACGACATCCGGCACATCCTTCGCCGCACGTTTCAACGCGGCCTTCAGGCCGGCTGATAGTTGCGCATTGTCGACAGCAACGGCAGCGCATCGAGCCATCCCCTCTGGCGAAGTCCCGACGGACAACTCGGGTAATTCATAGCCGGGATGTTTGTCGAGAAACTGGCCCCACTGCTCCAGCGACTGCGCCAGCTGTGCTGAATCGCTGTTACCCAGCAGAATCAGGCGTCCACCTTGCTTGGGAAGATCGGCCCAGAAACGTCGCCTGTCGAATTTGAACGGCGGTAGCGGAACCTTCCTGACAGGCAATGCAGCGTAGTGGGTGCGCCAGTCCACGCTCTCCCCTGCCAGCCAACGCCTGACATCCTCTCGCAAGGGATTGGGGAGTTGAATCGTCTGCAGGGCCGCATCGAGCGCTTCACAGCCACGCACAAATTTTGCGCAAGCAAGGGCTTCAGAAATCGAAGCGCCACGCCCAAGAATGATCATGGCCCGGCACGAATACTGGGGGCGGAAGCAATTCAGGCTGTAGGAAAAATCCAGCAGTGAAAAACAATCATCCGTTCGTTTCGCCAGGTATTTTTTCAGCGCGGCCATGTTGAGTTGCAGCGAGCGCTCGGATTTCGTCGATACAGCCAGAACCACATCTTCGAATTCCTGCCCGCTATCTTCCTGAACCGAATCCTTGAAGGATGGAGCCTCCAATATCGCGTGAAAGTTGGTGCCACCCAGCCCAAAGGAGCTGACACCGGCCCTGAGCGGCACATCAGGCTGCCCGGTCCAGACACTCTGCTTCGCGTTGACATCGAAAGGACTGGATTCAAAATCGATGTCCGGATTGGCCCCTTCGTAATTGATGCTGGCCGGCAATACTCCCTGCTCCATTGCCTTCACGACCTTGACGATCCCGGCAACGGCAGCACCTGCATCAAGGTGCCCGATGTTGGTTTTTATGGAGCCGACCTTGCAGAACTGCCGGGCATTCGTGTGCTGGCGGTAAGCGCGCGTCAAGGCCCGCATCTCAATGGGATCGCCCAAGGCCGTCGCAGTGCCATGGGTTTCGACGTAAGAGATGGTTTCCGCCTCGATACCGGCCAGCCTGAGTGCCTGATTGATGACTCGCGACTGCCCCTCGACGCTCGGCGCGGTGTAACCGATCTTGTCGCTACCATCATTGTTGATGGCAGTACCCTTGATCACGGCTCGAATCGAATCTCCGTCCCGCACGGCATCGCTCAAGCGCTTGATCAGAACGAAAGCACCACCGCTGCCACGGACCATGCCCGTACCGCGCTTGTCGAAGGCATAGATATGTCCATCTTTCGATAAGGCGCTGCCCTCCACATAGCGGTATCCCGATTTGGTCGGCACCAGCACCCGGCACCCGCCCACGAGCGCCATGTCGGAATCGCCGCTGAGCAGGCTCTGACAGGCTACATGCAAGGCAACGCCTGAGCTGGAGCAGGCGGTCTGGATATTGATCGCGGGACCTTTGAGGTCGAACTTGTAGGAGACCCTAGAGCTGGGGAAGTTCTTGTCATTCCCCATGTTGACGGAGAACTCGTGCAGGCTGTCCCTGAAATCGGGATGTCTGGCAATGAAATTGGCGAGATACGCATCGCGGGCTATGCCGCCGAACACACCGATCTTGCCGGGATACTCCTGACTCTTCGCGTAGCCTGCGTTATCGAGACAGGCCCACGCCAGCTCCAGAAACAGTCGATGCTGCGGATCCATCGCCACCACGTCACGAGGCTGATAGCCAAAGAACTCCGCGTCGAAATACTCGACATCATCCATGGAAAAATAGGCGCGGACATAGTCCGGATCAGCGATCTCCTCTTCAGAGACGCCCGCCTCGCGCAGTTCGGCGTCCGAGGCGAAACGCACCGCCTCCTCGCCCTGGAGAAGCATCTCCCACAGCTCATCAATATCTTCAGCGCCGGGAAAGCGCCCGGCCATGCCGATGATGGCAATGTCCTCGTGCATGCCGGGCGAGCGCAGATCGGCACCCTCGCCCCTTGCATCCGAAGCGGGGCTCGCTGGTTCAGCGTTCGGATTGCGGCTATCCGGAAATTTCCGGCTCATCGCATCGGCATGATCCGTCCACAGCGTCTTCTCGAAACCTCGAATCGTCGGCGTATCGAAGAATGATGCGATGGCGATTCGATCTCCGATTTCCGCAGAGAGCCGCGCGATGAAATCGACCGCGTTCAGCGAGCTCCCGCCCAGTTCGAAAAAGCGATCGTCGATCCCGACTCGATCCAGCCCCAGAAGTTCCAGCCACACGCTCTCGATGAATTTCTGAACTTCGGTGACGGGTGCCACAAAGGAGACATCCAGCGCCGGACGTTTCGCAATCGGTTCCGGCAGGCTCTTGCGATCGAGCTTGCCGTTGGGCGTCAGCGGAAGTTTATCCAGCGCAACCCAAGCGGTCGGCATCATGAAATCCGGCAAGGTTTGCTGAAGGAATCGACGAATTTCCGAATTGGCGGGCGCAGAACCGGGATCCTTGTAGACCAGAAAGGCGGACAGCTTATTGTCGCCACTCAGATCCTTATACGTGGAACAAGCCGCCTCCTTGATTGCCTCATGGGACTCCAGCGTACGCTCGATCTCACCGAGCTCAATGCGAAATCCACGTATCTTCACCTGATTGTCGATGCGTCCGTGGTAGTCGATGCTGCCATCCTCGAGAACCCTGCCGGAATCACCGGTCAGATAGATTTTCTCGCCCGGATTTTCGGGATCATCGACAAACACTTTTGCCGTCATTTCCGGCTTCTTGTAGTAACCGGCACCAACGCCAACCCCGGCAATGGCGATCTGCCCACTCGCCCCCTGCGGCAGGCGCTGCAAACCCTCGTCGACGATACGCAGCTCGAAGCCGGGCAGCGCCGAGCCTATCGGCACATTGCGATCGACGAAATCGGAGGGAGTCATCACTCGATAGGCACAGACAACATCCGTGCATTCGGTCGGCCCATAGCTGTTGACGATCCGGGCCCGGCAGAGCGGATTGCTCAACCAGTCGATCAAACGGCTCATCAAAATCGGCTCGCCACCCAGGACTACATGGCGCAAGGTTTTCAGCCGCTCGAACAGCGCTTCGTTGCCGAAGCTCAGGAGCCGCGAAAAGGCGCTGGGTGTGCAATTCACCACGTTGATCCGATGGCTTTCGATGTGATCGATGATCACAGATGCATCATAAAAGCGCTGGTCCAGCAGACAGAGGCAACCGCCTGATACCAGCGGCGCAAATACATTCTTCTGGGTCAGGTCGAAGGCCGGAGATGTCATGTGCAGAACACGTGTCTCCGGCCCCATTCCCAACTCGTTCACATACCAGTGCACCAGATTGGAAAAGCCCCGGTGATAAACGAGAGAGCCTTTTGGTTTTCCGGTAGAACCAGAGGTGTAGATCATGTAAATCAACGGATCGTCGAGCGCTTTCAGATCCGGCCCTTCATCGCTGAAGGAGGAAAAAGCCTCATCGACATCGAGCGCGCAGACCGAATGCTGCGACAGATCGTTCTCAATGCAGCGACGAGCGGAGCTATCCAGCAACAATACCCGGATGCCCGAATCTTCGATCATGTACAGCAGGCGCTCGCGAGGATATTCGGGGTCCAGCGGCACATAGACGGCTCCGGCCTTGAGCACTCCGAAAATGGACGCGATCAGCGCAGGAGAGCGATCCATGCACAAGCCAACAAAATCGCCCGGCTTCACGCCCTGTTCTATCAAGCCATTCGCCACCTGATTGGCTCTGGAATTCAAGGCGCGGTAGGTAACCTTCTCCGCGCCGAATTCGATGGCGATCGCCTCCGGAGTCTTTGCGGCCTGAATCTCGAACAATTGATCCACTCGCTTTACTTCCATTCTTTTTTACCTGTCAGTCCTGCACCGGTAACGGCGCGTCAAATACAAGTTTTCCGGCAATCGATCGATGCCCAGGAAGCTCGCTTCAGGGGGGAGTGAGGCTGTGAGCAATCATACATATCCCACGATAACCGGCTTTTCCATCCACATGCAGGGAGATTATGTTCAGCCCTGTACGCCGGCATACGGCTGGATAGTTATGACTGAAGGAGTATTCGCCCGCCGTGGTCAACTTCGCCTCTGGCTCATTGTCGAGATCGTGATCTGCAACCAGAGGCTCGTAAAAAAGCGCCAGAGAGCTGCCGCTCTTCGCCACCAATCGCACAAATGCCTCAAGGGATTCCGGCCTGAAATACTCCAGAACGCCACCGTTGGTTACAAAGAGAAATTGCCGGAGATCCTGGCTCGCCACCCACTCCTGTGCATCTCCAGCCACGAATTCCAAGCCTTCGTACAGATGCTGATTTAGCGCGATTCTGCGTCCACTCAAATCCAGGCCGATGAAACGTTCGATCCCATCAAGCTGAGTTCTCAGATAGTCGAGAAAACGACCATCGCCGGTACCAATCTCGCACACAACAGTATGCGAGCGCTGCTTCAGAAGCTGCTTGAGCTCGTTGACTGGCTCCTCAAGCGCGGGAATTGATTCGTCAAATGCCTTGGACGAGTGGTCGAACCATCGCTCTTCGATCTGGCTTCTCCAGAATTTCTTATGAATATTTTCCAGCGTTTCGCCGCCGGTATTGCCCTGATCGGAATGCGCCAGATAAAAGCGCATCAAGCGCTCGACCAGGCGAACCAAGGCATTGTTCGATCGATGTCGTCCCCAGTAGGGAAGCGTGAAAGTCTGCTGAATCTGTGCAAACTTCGCGGCAAATATTTTTGAGAGAAACCAGCCAGAAAAAACTTTCAGATTGAGAACCAATTTGTCCATTTGGGTCTTGAATCCGGATGAGTTATCAGAACTCGATAATTTTCTGATAAACGAAGGAGGGACTAGAGAGTATTCAAACCGCTCCATGTTCCCTGAATCTGACTCTGGCGGCACTGCTGGTCCCTGTCTGAATCGGCAACCCCCCGCGACCAGCCAGTCCTGCCCGCAACCGCTGGAGCATAGTACTGGAGCCGGACCGGCAAGACACGCTCCCTGAGGCCTGCATATTTCACGCAACGAGAGGCAGAGCTGGAGAATTGGCGGGCGAGCCTTATCACTGATCCCGACTACGGATCACAAGGCTCTGATTCATATGAGAAATGGGGTGGCTGACGGGGATCGAACCCGCGACCACAGGAATCACAATCCTGTGCTCTACCAACTGAGCTACAGCCACCATGAAAAGCTGTTACCGGACCGGCATCGATTGGCGCGCCCAGCAGGATTCGAACCTGCGACCCACGGCTTAGAAGGCCGTTGCTCTATCCAGCTGAGCTATGGGCGCCAGGAGTGCCGGGCTGCCGGCATCGAACTGGTCGGGGTAGAGGGATTCGAACCCCCGACATCCTGCTCCCAAAGCAGGCGCGCTACCGGACTGCGCTATACCCCGGATACATCGTCAGATGCCCCGATGCGGGAGGCGTGCATCTTACGCATCGCCTCTGGGGTCGTCAATCGCCGAAATGGCCGTTTTCCACCGACAAACTCGCCGCCCCGCAAGTCGATATGCGAAAATACCGCCCGCTTTTATTCCCCCCACTTTTCCGAGGTTCCCGATGACGGCACTGGTTCTGGACGGCAAGGCTCTGGCGGCGAAAACCGAGGCGGAGCTGAGCCAGCGCGTCGTGGCGCTGAAGGCGCGCAGCGGCGGCAAGACGCCGATCCTCGCCACCATTCTGGTCGGCGACGACCCCGCCTCCGCCACCTACGTCAAGATGAAGGGCAACGCCTGCCGCCGCGTCGGCATGGATTCGATGGCGGTCGAGCTGCCCTCTTCCACCACGACGGAGCAGCTGCTGGCCAGGATCGACGAACTGAATCGCAACCCGGACGTGCACGGCATCCTGTTGCAGCACCCGGTGCCGCACCAGATCGACGAGCGCGCCTGCTTCGACGCGATCGCACTGGAGAAGGACGTCGACGGCGTCACCTGCCTCGGCTTCGGCCGCATGGCGATGGGCGAGGCCGCCTATGGCTGCGCCACGCCGAAGGGAATCATGCGGCTGCTGCAGGACTACGGCGTCGAGATCGCCGGCAGGCACGCGGTCGTCGTCGGCCGCAGCCCGATCCTCGGCAAGCCGATGGCGATGATGCTGCTGGCCGCCGACGCCACCGTGACGATCTGCCACTCCAGAACGCGCGACCTGCCGGCGCTGATCAAGCAGGCCGACATTCTGGTCGGCGCGGTCGGCAAGCCGGAGTTCATCAAGGGCGAGTGGATCAAGGACGGCGCCGTCGTCGTCGATGCCGGCTATCACCCGGGCGGTGTCGGCGATGTCGAGCTGAGTGCGGTAATCGATCGCGTCGCCGCCTATACACCGGTGCCGGGCGGCGTCGGCCCGATGACGATCAACACGCTGATCCAGCAGTCGGTCGAGTCGGGCGAGAAGAGCCTGGCCTGACGCGGAGCCGGCGATGGCGACGTTCGCGCTGATGGTGCTCGGCGCCCCGCACTCGACGCAGGCGGAGCGCAGTGCGTGGCAGTTCGCGCAGGCGGCGGTGGCGGCCGGCCATCGGCTGTTCCGCGTCTTTTTCTTCCACGACGGCGTGCAGTGCGGCAACGCGCTGCAGTTGCCGGCGCCGCAGGAGAACGGCGTGCCGGCGCGCTGGCAGCAGCTGGCGCGCGATCATCACGTCGATCTGGTGGTCTGTGTCGCCAGCGCGCTGAAGCGCGGCGTCGCCAATGCCGACGAGGCGGAGCGGCACCAGCTCGGCGCCGGCAACCTCGCCGACGGTTTCGATCTCTCCGGCCTCGGCCAGTGGGTCGAGGCCTGCATCCTCGCCGACCGCGTCGTCACCTTCGGTTCGTGAGCGCCTGCGGAGGACGATGAGCGTATGAGCACCTCGAAACGAATCGCCGTCGTCTGCCGCCAGCCGCCCTACGGCAGCTCGCTGGCGCGCGAGGCGCTGGACGCGGCGATGGCGGCGGCGGCGTTCGATCAGCAGGTGTCGCTGATCTTCCTCGGCGACGGCGTCTGGCAGCTGTGCCGCCGGCAGCGGGCCGAGGCGATCGGCCAGCGCTCGCTGGAGCAGCAGCTGGCGACGCTGCCGCTGTACGACGTCGACCGCCTCTACGCCGATGCCGATGCGCTGCGACAGCGCGGGCTCGGCAGCGGTGACCTGTCGCTGCCGGTCGAAGCGCTCGACGGCGATGCCATCGCCGCACTGCTGCGACGGCAGGACGTGGTGCTCTCGTTCTGATCGCGCCGGGGATTTCGATGCTGCATATCGTCAACAAGCCACCGCACAGCGCCGCCCTGCGCGACTGCCTGCGGCTGTGCCGCCGCGACGACGTCGTGCTGCTGATCGAGGATGGCGTCTACGCTGCGCTCGGCGACGCCGGCCGACAGCTGCTGGCGGCGACGCCGAACGTGCGCGCGCTGCGCGAGGATCTGGAGGCGCGCGGCGTGGCCGCGCGGGTCGATGCCGGCATCGGCATCGTCGACTACGCCGGCTTCGTGCAGCTGTGCTGCGATCACCAGCCGATCCAGAGCTGGTTCTGAGATGCGCGTCGGCGATCGCGACATCGAACTCGACGGCGACGGTTTCCTGCGCGATTTCGACCAGTGGAACGACGCCATCGCCGAGGCTTTCGCCGCCGATGCCGACATCGTTCTCGGCGATGCCCATCGCGAGATTCTCACGCTGCTGCGCCGCTACTACCGCGAGTTCGGGCAGTCGCCGGCGATGCGCCCGTTCGTCAACTACGTCAAGCGCGAACTCGGACCGGACAAGGGCAACAGCATCTATCTGATGCAGCTGTTCTCCGGCAGCCCGGCCAAACTGGCCGCGCGCATCGCCGGCCTGCCCCGCCCCGAGCACTGTTTGTGATCCGAAAAAATCAGAATGATTTTTTCGGATACCGCGAAGTCATGACTTCGCTCACGCCGGTATCAGAGGTTGCCCAATGAAGCCGATCGAACTGATCGCCAAACCTGACGAACATCCGTTCGCGCCGTTCATCCGCATTCTCGGCAAGGGCAGGACCGGTTCGCGCTCGCTGAGTCGCGACGAGGCGCGCCAGGCGATGGGAATGATCCTGCGCGGCGAGGCGATGCCGGAACAGATCGGCGCCTTCCTGATGTTGCTGCGGGTCAAGGAGGAGAGTTCGGACGAGCTGGCCGGTTTCGTGCAAGCAGCGCGCGATGTGATTTCCGCACCTGGCGACATCGCCGTCGATCTCGACTGGTCGAGCTACGCCGGCAAGCGCCGCCAGCTGCCGTGGTTCCTGCTGGCGATCTTCGCACTGGCCGATGCCGGCCATCGCGTCTTCCTGCACGGCAGCACCGGCCACACCAGCGGCCGGCTCTACACCGAAGCAGCGCTGCAGTGGCTCGGCGTGCCGGCCTGCGCCAACTGGGACGAAGTACGCCAGCAGCTCGACCGCGAGCGTTTCGCCTTCATGGCGCTGCCGACGCTGTGTCCGCCGCTGCAGCAGCTGATCGACCTGCGCAACATTCTCGGCCTGCGCTCGCCGGCACATTCGCTGGTGCGGCTGCTGAACCCGCTCGATGCGCGCTGCGCCATCCAGAGCATCTTTCATCCGCCCTACGCACCGCGCCACCAGCAGGCGGCGGCCGATCTCGGTTACGCCAACACGGCTGTATTCAAGGGCGAAGGCGGCGAAGTGGAACGGCGGCCGGAGGCGACCTGCACGGTCCATCGCATCGTCAACGGCGTGCCATGCGAAGAGCAGTGGCCGCGAATGATCGAAGGCCGGCAGGAGCACGAGGATGTGCAGCGCCTCGATCATCTGCGCGACGTCTGGCGCGGCGATGCCATCGATGAATATGGCGAACTGGCATTGCGTGGCACGCTGGCGATTGCGTTGCGGCTGCTGGGGCGAGCCGACGATCCGGACAGTGCGATGCAGGTTGCCGATGAAGTCTGGCGGCAACGCGACAAAGAAAGGTTTTAGCTCAGCACCAACCCCGAGGCGCAGTGCCGGAGGGGTTGCCGGGACCGTGTGTCGCCAGGGACGGCGACACCCGAGCCTGTGCATGGATGTACGTCTTTGCGTGTCCCGGCGGCCCCTCCGGCACGGCGCCACGGACACGGCACAACGGCATCAATCCGCCTCGCCATACCCCTGCGGATTCCTGCTCTGCCAGCTCCACGCATCGCGCGCCATCTCGTCGACACCGCGCTCGGCACGCCATCCCAACTCATTTGAAGCGAACGCCGGATCGGCATAACAAGAGGCAACGTCGCCGGGGCGACGACCGACGACCGTATAGCTGACGGTACGACCGGACGCCTTCTCCAGCGCGGCAATCATCTGCAACACCGAATAGCCATTGCCGGTGCCGAGGTTGTAGGCGACGACACCGGGCTGCGTCGCCAGCTTGTCGAGCGCGCGCAGGTGGCCGATGGCGAGATCGACGACGTGGATGTAGTCGCGCACGCCGGTGCCATCCGGCGTCGGGTAGTCATCGCCGAACACCGACAGCTGCGTCAGCTTGCCGACGGCGACCTGCGTGACGTACGGCATCAGGTTGTTCGGAATGCCGTTCGGATCCTCGCCGATCAGGCCGCTGGTGTGCGCGCCAACCGGGTTGAAGTAGCGCAGCAGCGCGATGCGCCACGGCTCATCGGTGTGGCCGAGATCGCGCAGGATCTCCTCGATCATCAGCTTCGAGCGGCCGTAGGGGTTGGTGGCCGACAGCGGGAAATCCTCGCGAATCGGCACCGTGTGCGGATCGCCATAGACCGTTGCCGACGAGCTGAAGACGAGGTTGTGAACAGCGTGCTCACGCATCACGTCGAGCAGCGTCAGCGTGCCCTCGACGTTGTTCTGGTAATAGCGCAGCGGCTGCTGCACCGATTCGCCAACCGCCTTCAGGCCGGCGAAGTGGATCACGGCATCGACCGGCTGTGCCGAGAAGATGCGACGCAACGCGGCGCGATCGCGGATATCGGCCACCTCCAGCGCCACCTCGCGGCCGGTGATCTGCGCGACACGGCGCAGGCTCTCGCGTCGACTGTTGCTCAGGTTGTCGACGACGATGACGTCGTGACCGGCATTCAGCAGTTCGACGCAGGTGTGGCTGCCGATATAGCCCGCACCGCCGGTGACCAGAACCTTCATTGACCTCTCCTCGACCGCGAATCCATCAAAGCCCGGCAATTCTAGTGGGTCCGGCGGAAAAACCCGTGAACTTCTTTTGAATGGCACCACGCTGGAGGGAGACCGTGCCGGGGCGCGCTTCAGCAGCGTCGGAGACAGGACGTCTCCGACGCAGGCTACAGGGATGTACTTGCGCCGGTGCTGAAGCGCGCCCCGGCACGGTCGACCCGCACAACGCCCGCCCTCAATGCGCTCCATGGATATAATGCGCGCCCATTTTCCAGACACCGTGTCCCGCCAATGCCCCTCCCCGTCATCGACCCGGCCCGTTACGAGGAACAGCTGCAGCAGAAGGCGGCGCAGCTGGGGACTGCGTTCGCCGAGTTCGGCGCCGGCGTGCCGCAGCTGCACCGCTCGGCGCCGGAGCACTACCGGCTGCGCGCCGAGTTCCGGCTGTGGCATGACGGCGGCAGGCTCGACTACGTGATGTTCGATCCGCAGGCGCCACAGGTGCCGGTCCGGCTCGACGACTTCCCCGCCGGCAGCGCCGCCATCAATGCACTGATGGCGCCGCTGCGCGAACGGCTCAACGACAGCGACACCCTGAAACGCAAGCTGTTCCAGCTCGAATTCCTGACCACGCTGAGCGGCGAGGTACTGGTGACGCTGATCTATCACCGCAGGCTGGACGCCGGCTGGGAAAGTGCGGCGCGCGCGCTGGCCGGGCAGCTGAACATCATGGTCATCGGCCGCTCGCGCGGACAGAAGATCGTGCTGCAGCGCGATCACGTCGAAGAGGTGCTGACGGTCGGCGAGCGCCGGCTGCGCTACCGGCAGATCGAAGGAAGTTTCACGCAGCCGAACGGCGGCGTGAACCAGCAGATGCTCGGCTGGGCCTGCGACAGTGCGCGCGGGCTCGGCGGCGACCTGCTCGAACTCTACTGCGGCAACGGCAACTTCACCGTCGCGCTGGCGCCGCAGTTCCGGCGCGTGCTGGCCACCGAGATCAGCAAGTCATCGGTGCAGGTGGCAACGCACAACCTCGCCGCCAACGGCATCGACAACGTGACGCTGGTGCGAATGTCGAGCGAGGAGTTCAGCAGCGCGCTGCACGGCGAGCGCGAATTCTTCCGGCTGAAGGAGATCGACCTCAGCGGCTACGACTTCGGCACGCTGTTCGTCGACCCGCCGCGCAGCGGGCTCGACGACGGCACGCTGGCGCTGGCGGCGCGCTTCGACAACATCCTCTACATCTCCTGCAACCCGCAGACGCTGCACGCCAACCTGCGAACGCTGACGCAGACGCACCGCGTCGCCCGTTTCGCGCTGTTCGACCAGTTCCCCTACACCCACCACACCGAGTGCGGCGTGCTGCTGCAACGGCGCTGACCGGCCAGCGCCGGCGTCACCCCCCGGCGATGGCGCGCGCCTGCAGCCCCTGGTTGTAGAGCGCCGTGATCAGATCGAACTGGCTGACCATGCCGAACAGCCGCTGTTCATCGTCGACCACCGGCAGCTGACGGTGACCGGAGGCCGCGAACAGCGGCACCAGCTCCATCACCGAATCGTCGCAGCGCGCCACCTGCACCGGCGCCGTCATGATCTGGCCGACCACCTCCGGGCGATCGGTGGCGACGGCGTGGATGCGCCGCACGAAACGGCGCAGCCGCCGCGCCAGCGAGACGTGATCGCCGACACCGGCGTGCTTCATGAAATCGGCCGCGGTGACGATGCCGACGACGCGACGCGCCGGATCGATCACCGGCACCGCCTTCAGCCGCTGGCGCTGCAGCAGGTGCCACGCCTCTTCGAGCGAGGTGCCGTAGCTGACCGCCGACACCGGCTGCATCACCAGATCGCCACAGGTCAGGCCGCCGAGCCGGCGCTGCCAGGCGTGGCGTTCGGCGCGCAGCAGCAGCGCCTCCAGATCCTCGCGCGCGATGTCGAGCAGCTCGTCGCCACCCTGCAGCGCGTAGTCGATATCCTCCGCCGTCACGCCCGGCCCACGGGCCGCCGGTGCCGCCGTGCCCGACACCGGTTCCGGCAGGCGCGGATAACGATGGCGCGTCAGGTTGTGGTACAGCGCCGCCGCGCCCAGCAGCAACAGCGAATTCAGCGCCACCGGCGCCAGCACGAACTCGAAACCGGCCTGCTGGATCTCCGGGCCGCCGAGCACCGCCGTCAGCGCCATCGCGCCGCCGGGCGGGTGCAGGCAGCGCAGCGTCAGCATCAGTGCGATGGCAGAGGCCGCCGCCAGCGCCGCCGCCGGCCAGCTCTCGCCGAGCCACTGCGCGCACAGCACGCCGACCAATGCCGACAGCGTGTTGCCGCCGAGCATCGACCACGGCTGCGCCAGCGGACTCGCCGGCAGCACGAACAGCAGCACCGCCGAGGCGCCCATCGGCCCGATCAGCCACGGCATCGCCCCCACCGTGTGCGGCAGCAGCTGCGACATCACCCAGGCCGTGGCACCGACACCGAGCAGCGCACCGATCGACACCCTCACCCGCTCCGCGACACCGATGGTCAACGGCGCGGGCTTCAACCGGCGCAGCCAGGCCGACAACGGCAACGACATCGGACTTCCCCTTCCACTCCGGATTCGAAGCGCGCGAATCTGACACCTTTTCTGCAAAAACAGAAACGCGAAAAACAGAAATGCGCATTCCGGAAAAACAAAAATGCGCGGAACCCTCGCGGGCTCCGCGCCAATCACCACCACGGAAAATCGTCGGGAATCGAGGAGAGTCCCCCGTCAGGCGACGGCGAGCTCCTCCTTCGGACCGAAGAACTCGAAGCGGGTCTGCCCTTCCGGCACACCGAGCTCGCGCGCGATGCGGTAGACCGACTGCATGAACGGCTTCGGCCCGAGGAAGTAGAGATCGACATCGCGGTCGGACGGCAGCCGCGACGCCAGCAGCTCGGTCGTGATCAGGCCGCGCACGTGCGGTTTGTCGTCCGGCAGCGCTTCGTTGTAGAGGTAGAACGGCCGCACGTTGCTGTGTTGCAGCGCGGTGGCGTCGACGTGATCGCGGAAGGCGTGCACGTCGCTGTTCAGCGCCGCGTGGATGAACTCGATCTGGCGCCCGCTGGCGGCGGCGGCATTCAGCATCGCCAGCGCCGGCGTGATGCCGACACCGCCGCTGACCAGTACCAACGGCTTCTCCGACTCCTGCAGCACGAACTCGCCACACGGTGCCAGCAGCTCGACCACGTCGCCGACCTGCACCTTGTCGTGCAGGTAATTCGACGCCAGCCCGCTCGGCTCGCGCTTGACGCTGATGCGGTAGTAGGGCTTGCCCGGTGCATCCGACAGCGAGTAGTTGCGGCGCAGTGGCTGGCCGTCGATGTTCAGCAGCACCGTGGTGTACTGGCCCGGCTGGAACGTCATCAGCTGGCCACCGTCGACCGGCTCGAAATAGAACGAGGTGATCACCGCGCTCTCGCGCTGCTTGCGCGCCACCCGGAAGGCGCGCGGGCCGCGCCAGCCGCCGGGCCGCGCCGCGTTCTCGCGATAGACCTGCTCCTCGGCCGCGATCAGGATGTCGGCGAGCTGACCGTAGGCGGCGGCCCAGGCATCGATGATCTCGTCGGTGGCGGCCTCGCCGAGCACATCGCGAATCGCCGCCAGCAGGCAGGTGCCAACGATCGGGTACTGCTCGGGGCGAATGTCGAGTGCGGCGTGCTTCTGCACGATCACCGGCAGCGCATCCTTCAGCGCCTCCAGCCGGTCGATGTGGGCGGCATAGGCCAGCACCGCGTTGGCCAGCGCCCGCGCCTGCGTGCCGGCCGCCTGATGCGCCTCGTTGAAATAGGCCTTCACCTCGGGATACTCGCTGAACATCTTGTTGTAGAAGTGGCGGGTGATCTGCTCACCGTACTGCTGCAGCACGGGCACGGTGGCTTTGATGATGGCGATGGTCTGTTCCGACAGCATGGTGTTCTCCTCGGGTGATCGGCGGCGCGATGCCACCTTGTACTTCACCCAATGCAATCCAATCTTCGTGCCAAGCAAAAACTCCTTGAGTAAAGGCCACTTGGAAACTAAGTTGTCACTTTGACACAAGGATGGATCGGGTCTTATGAACAACAGAAAGGTCAAATCGACAACATCACCGGCACGCAACTCAGCCTTCGACCAACTGTTGCTGGAGCTGCTGGCCGACCTGTCGGCCGACCTCACCGAGGAGGAGCGCTACCGCCGCCTGCTGGCCGCGCTGCGCCGCATCATGGCGTGCGACGCCTGCGCGCTGCTGCAGCTGCAGGGCGACCTGCTGAAGCCGATCGCCGTCAGCGGTCTCAGCGAGGACACGCTCGGCCGCCGCTTCGCCGTCGCCGAGCAACCGCGGCTGTCGCGCATCCTGCTCAGCCGCGAGCCGGTGCGGCTGACCGACAGCAGCCTGCCCGATCCGTACGACGGCCTGATCGAGGGTGAGAGCGACACGCTGCCGGTGCACGACTGCATGGGCGCCGCGCTCTACGTCGACGGCCAGCCGTGGGGTGTGGTGACGATGGATGCGCTGCGCCCCGGCAGTTTCGACGCGATCGACCACGGCGCGCTGCGCGGTTTCCTCGGTCTGGCCGAGGCGACGGTGAAGGTGACGCGCACGATCGACACGCTGCGCGCCCAGGTCGCGCGCGAGCATCAGGTCAATCAGGCACTGCAGGAGGCGCAGCAGGCCGGCGACGAAATGATCGGCAAGAGCGCCGCGATGCAGCAGCTGCGGCGCGAGCTCGACACCGTCGCCGCCTCCGACCTGGTGGTGCTGATCCTCGGCGAGACCGGCGTCGGCAAGGAGCTGGTGGCGCGCCAGCTGCACGTGTGCTCGACGCGGGCCGAACGGCCGATGGTCTACGTCAACTGCGCCGCGCTGCCGGAGACGCTGGCCGAGAGCGAGCTGTTCGGCCACCGCAAGGGCGCCTTCACCGGCGCGCTCAGCGACCGCCCCGGCAAGTTCGAACTGGCCGACGGCGGCACGCTGTTCCTCGACGAGGTCGGCGAGCTGCCGCTGGCGATCCAGGCCAAGCTGCTGCGCGCGCTGCAGAGCGGCGAGATCCAGCGCCCCGGCAGCGACGCCACACTGCACGTCGACGTGCGCATCGTCGCCGCCACCAACCGCGATCTGAAACAGGAGGTGGCGGCCGGCCGCTTCCGCGCCGACCTCTATCACCGCCTGTCGGTGTTTCCGCTGCAGGTGCCGCCGCTACGCGAGCGCGGCCGCGACGTGCTGGCGCTGGCCGGCTTCTTCCTCGAACGCAACCTGCAGCGGCTGAACGTGCGCAACGTGCGGCTCGCCGCCGAGGCGCGCGATGCGCTACTGCGCTACGACTGGCCCGGCAACGTGCGCGAGCTGGAGCATGTGATGAGCCGGGCGACGCTGCTCGCCACCGCCGAGCAGGGGCGTCAGCAGCGCTGGATCACGGTCGAGAACCGCCATCTCGGCCTGCACGCCGCGACCGAGGCGGCGGAGCCGACACTGACCGAGAGCTTGGTGCCGCAGTCGACGCTGGCCGAGGCGACGCGCGCGTTCCAGCGCCAGTGGCTGCAGCGCGCGCTGGCGGCCAGCGACGGCAACCTCGCCGCCGCCGCGCGCCGCGCCGGCATGGATCGCAGTAATTTCTTCCGGTTGTTGAAGCGGTTGGGAGTGCAGGTGGACTAGCGACTGCGCTGCATTTCGAGCCGGCGCAGAAACTCCTGCATGACGAGGCGATAGAGCTCGTCGCCGAGAAAGCGGTCCTCGACGCCGCGATCGATGCTCGGGTTGTCGTTGACCTCGATGACCACGGCGCGGTTGCCGTGCTGCTTGACGTCGACGCCGTAGAGGCCGTCGCCGATCAGCTGCGTCGCCTTCACCGCCGCGTCGAGCACCGGGCGCGGCACCTCGAAGGTCGGCAGCGTGTCGAAGCCGCCGCTCTGCGCGCTGCCGCCGGCGCCGTGTTTGTAGATCTGCCAGTGCTTTTTCACCATGTAGTAGCGGCAGGCGTAGATCGGCTTGTGGTTCAGCACGCCGATGCGCCAGTCGTACTCGGTGTACATGAACTCCTGCGCCAGCAGCAGCGCCGAATCCTCGAACAGGCGCTCGGCTTCGGCGCGGAACTGCTCGATGCTCTCGACCTTGGCCATGCCGCGCGAAAAGGCACCGTCGGGAATCTTCAGCACGTGCGGGAAGCCGAGCTGCTCGCTCACCTGCCGTTCGATGTCGCTCTGGTCGCGGGCCAGGATCAGCGTCTTCGGCGCCGGCACCTTGTGCGCGCGGAACAGGTCGGCGAGATAGATCTTGTTGGTGCAGCGCAGGATCGAGGTCGGGTCGTCGATCACCACCATGCCCTCGGCCTCGGCCTTCTTGGCGAAGTGGTAGGTGTGGTGGTCGATCGCCGTGGTCTCGCGGATGAACAGACCGTCGTACTCGGTCAGCCGCATGTAGTCCTTCTTCTGGATCAGCTCGACGTTGATCTGCAGTTCGCGGCCGGCGCGGATGAACTGCTTCAGCGCAGAGGCGTCGCTCGGCGGCAGCTGTTCGGTCGGGTTGACCAGCATCGCCAGGTCGAAGCGGTAGCGGCGCCGTGTCTTCGGCGCGCGCCAGATCTTGCGGCTGAAATGGTCGAGCGCGTCGGCGAACGCGGTCTGCTCGTCGTCGGTCAGCTTGGCCGGCGTCAGCGGCTTGATGCGCGAGATCATCCAGCCCTTGCGCCGCTTCAGCTCGATGTCGAGGATCGGCGCCGGAAAACGCTCGAACAGCAGCCGCGCCAGCGGCTGCAACCCCGGCTCCGGCGATTCGCCGAAGTAGACCTTGACGTTGAGCCGCGCGCCACTCTCGATGGCGATGTCGCGCTGCCGCGCCAGCGCGTCGGCCTCGCGGTTGAAATCGGGCAGCGCCAGCGAATAGAGCGTGCGCGAACGCAGGTCGTTCAGCGTGCGCACCTCGGGAATCACCTTGTGGCCGCGCGCCTCGGCCAGCAGCGAGCAGTAGTACCCCTTCGACAGGTAGCGCGACTGCGGGCACAGGTTGATGACGCGAACGCCGCGGCCATCGCTCTTGTCGTCGAGAGCGAGGTAGTCGTTGAAGGTGATCACCTGCTCGCTCGGAAAGAACGGCCCCCAGTCCCTGCGGTTCTCGACCACCAGATAGAGCGTAGACACGCGATGCCCATCCCCTGCGCGATGCGTCAGCCGATGTCGGACGAGTTGTCGAACGGAAAATTCGCCGTCGATAATAGACGCGACGTTTTCGCCGCTCCAGCGACCGGACGCGGCGACCGCGTCGAAGTGCGGACGCCCTCTCCGCTACCGCGGCATCCATCGCGCGCCAACCGGGCCACTCCATGAGCGAACCGCTGCGCTACCGCCTCGCCGATCGCACCGACGTCACCGCGCTGACCGAACTGGAGGAGCGCTGCTTCAGCAGCGACCGCCTCAGCCGGCGCAGCTTCCTGCGCATGGTCGCCACCGACCGCGCCTGGCTGCTGGTGGCCGAGCGCGGCGACGGCGAACTGCTCGGCTACGCGCTGGTGCTGTTCCACCGCGGCACCAGTCTCGCCCGCCTCTACTCGATCGCGGTCGACCCGGCCGCGCGCGGCCGCGGCGTCGCCGAGGTGCTGCTGCAGCGCGCCGAGGAGGCAGCCGCGGCGCGCGGGCGCGTGTTCATGCGGCTGGAGGTCAACGCCGGCAACCACGGCGCCATCCGCCTCTACGAGAAACTCGGCTACCAGCGCTTCGGCGTCTACGTCGACTACTACGCCGACCACGCCGATGCGCTGCGGATGCAGAAGCGGATAGCCCACTACCCGCACGACGCCAGCCACCGCTCGCTGCCGTACTACGCGCAGACCACCGAGTTCACCTGCGGGCCGGCGGCGCTGATGATGGCGATGGCGGCGCTGAACCCCGGCTACCAGCCGTCGCGCAGCGAGGAGCTGCAGCTGTGGCGCGAGGCGACGACGATCTACATGACCTCCGGCCACGGTGGCTGCGGCCCGCACGGGCTGGCGCTGGCGGCGTGGCGGCGCGGCTTGCGCGCCCGCATCCACATCAGCCAGCGCGGCCCGCTGTTCGTCGAGGGGGTGCGGCGCGCCGAGAAGAAATCGGTCATGGAGCAGGTGCACGGCGACTTCCTGACGCAGCTGCAGGCGACCGACGTCGAGCTGCACTACGCCGCCGCCGACCTCGCCACGCTGCGCCGGGCGATCGCCGCGGAGTGGGTGCCGCTGGTGCTGATCAGCACCTGGCGCTACGACCGCAAGAAGTCACCGCACTGGGTCGTCGTCACCGCCATCGACGAGCGCTTCGTCTACATCCACGACCCCGACTGCGACGAGCAGACCGACCGCAACGCCTTCGACTGCCAGTACCTGCCAATCGAGATCGCCCCGTTCCTGAAGAGCATGCAGTTCGGCCAGCAGCGGCTGCGGGCGGCACTGCTGATCGGGCGGCGCTGAGCCGTGGCGGCAAGCATTTGCCGCTTTCCCGTCGCTTTCTTGACACCCCTGTGGCAAATCCTGGTCACGGCGCAAAACTGATAACACAACCAGTTGTTTTAAATAACTTATTTCTCGATGGCACAGCATTCGCTTCGAGCATGGCGAACCGGTCCACTTCGTCCGAGACCGAGCCCAGCGAGAGCCCACATGGTCCCCAACGAAACGTCGCCGCCCGTGCTGAACATCGTCGCCAGCAACCCCCCGGCCATCGTCCCGGAACAGCGCCTCGCGCTGCGCCTGCGGCTGGCCGAGCGGCTGCACACGACACTCGATCCGGTCGAGCTGCTGGAGCGTTTCGCACAGGAGCTGCAGCGGGAGATCGGCAAGGTCGCCCTGCGTTTCACCAGCGAGAGCGGCGACCTGCGCGTCGAGCACGGCAACGAGCGCCCGCACAGCTGCAGCTATCACCTGCACCACGGCGAATACCCGCTCGGCGAACTGCTGCTGCAGCGCCGCCGCCGCTTCGGCGACCAGGAGATGGAGAAGATCGAACTGATGATCGGCTGCATGGTGCCGGCACTGCTGAACGCGATGACCCACCGCGACGTGCTGCGCAACGTCACCCGCGACGCGCTGACCGGCGTCGGCAACCGCGCCGCGCTGGAGCTGGCCGCCACGCACGAGATCGCCGTCGCCCGCCGCCACGGCTCGCCGTCATCGCTGCTGATCATCGACATCGACCACTTCAAGGCGATCAACGACACCCTCGGCCACCTCGCCGGCGACCACGCCCTGCGCGAGACGGCACAGCTGCTGCGCCAGATCAGCCGCGGCACCGACGACCTGTTCCGCTTCGGCGGCGAGGAGTTCGTGCTGCTGCTGAGCGGCACCGACGCCGCTGGCGCGGCAGTGATCGCCGAGCGTCTGCGCCAGCAGGTGGCGCGGCGCTGGGCGCATTCGCTGCAGATCACCGTCAGCATCGGCGTCGCCGAACTGACCGGCGAAGACAACCTGCTCTCCTGGCTCGAGCGCGCGGACGTCGCGCTCTACGAAGGCAAACGCGCCGGCCGCAACTGCGTCCGGGTCGCATCGCAGCTGCAGCGCAAGGGCGCCTGAGACAGATCACCGCAAGGCGGCCCGCAATGGGCCGCCCGCCAGCACCGCCTGCCGGCACACTCCAAATTCTTCACAAATTCCGTGCGCAGTACGCCACTGCCAGCGCATCGCCATTGCGTTCAAATAACCTGGCACCACACCGCTTCAGGGAGGAAAACATGTCGAACGGTTTCGGCCATCTCCACCCGCTGTTTCGATCACTGCTGTAGCGCAGCGCACGGTCGCGCTGCCCGACGTCGACCGCCTGGCCGTCCCGACGACATGACGAGCATCCGGCTCGCTGCCGGCCGCCTCGTCAATCCCCTGACAATCCATTCGTCAACGGGAGCATCGTCATGCCATCCATTCAAGATGTCGCCGACCAGATCAACGCCCGGCTCGACCAGATCAACACCCACAGCGCCGCTACCGCGCAGAACACCGCCGACCTGCTGGTGCAGGCGACGCAGAGCAATACCCGCCTCGCCCAGATCGACAACACGCTCGGCACCGGCTTCGCCAACCTGTCGCAGGGGCTGTTCGCACTGCTGCAGATACAGAGCGTCGCGCTCGATCTGCTCGACCACAACCGCAGACAGAACGACACCATCATCTGCGAGCTGGCCAGCGGCAACGGCCTGCTCTGCAACATCATGCGCAAGCTCGGCAGGCAGGTCGCGCTCAGCGCGGCCGAACTCGAAGCGGTCGAACGCATCGAGGGCATCGCCGAACGCGCGCGTGCCGGCGAGGCCGCGGACTACGACCGCAACCTCGCGCTGCAACAGCGCATGGAGGCCTGCTGCCCGCCGCGCCCACAGCCGGAAGAACCCTGCCCCGAACCGTGCAAGGCGCCCGCGTACAAGGAGCGTCGCCCCGGCAGTCAGGAGTGGAAGCCGCTGCCGGCCCCGAAACAGCCGAATCCGGTGGGGTGATGCCATGGCCATGTTCATACTCAGCGATGCCAGCGGCATCGGCTCGGACGATCTCGATCCGCTGCAGGCCTTCGTCGATCTCGTCATCATCGCCAACGACGACGGCATCGGCATGGACGACCCGGTCGGCGGCCTGCAGCGCGTCACCTACAACCGCACGCAGAATGGCGCACCGCAGCTGCGCCTCGACGATCTGGTCAACACCGCCTTCACCCCCGACTACGGCGCCGGACCGCAGAACGTCGACACCATCGTCATCGCCGGGCTGAAGGATTTCGTGCTCGACGACGGCAGCTCGTTCGCCGACAACGGCACCGCGCTGCCGCCGGCGAGCAGCGGGCTCGGCGGCGCCAGCCTGAACACGACGGAGAACTGCCTCGTCATCTACGACACGCAGCAGAACATCTGCGTGGCGCGCGACGGCAGCGGCGGCGACATCGACCTGTCGATCTCCAACCCGGTCGTGCTCTACCACGAGTTCTCGCACGCGTTCCGCATCGTCAACAACACGCTGCTCTCTCTCGGCGGCGGCTGCGACCCGGCCTCACCCGAGGAGAACGCCGCGATCGTCGACGAGAATGACCTGCGCACGCAGATCGCCAACCGCATCGGCGCGACGCCGGAGCTGCGCGACCCGAACATCCACTGCGGTCAGGTCGGCTGCAGTGGCGGCTGTTGCATCATCGCCAGCGTCGCCTCGCGCTCGTGGAGTTCGCGTCAGGTGCAGGCACTGCGCGACGTGCGCGACCACTTCGTGCGCAGCACCGAGGTCGGCTTCGCCTTCTTCGAGCAGTTCTTCCGCGACTACTACTCGTTTTCGCCGCAGGTCTGCACGCTGATGGAACAGAGCCCGGGCGTGCCGGAGGCGCTGCTGGACGGCTACATCCACCCGCTGCTGGAGTTCTGGCAGATGATGATCCTGCGCTCGCGCGCGCCGTGCGACACGGCAGCGCTCGGCACGCTGTTCGCGTCGCGCCACACCGATATCGGACAGGCGCGCGACCGGCTGCTGGCGATCGGAGACATCGTCGAACGCTGGCTGACGCAACAGAGCGACAGCCCGGCCACCGAGGCGCTGATGAACCTGCTGGCCGAGCACGCCTGGCCGAGCGAGTACATGCAGTGGGCGCTGATCGAGCCGGTGCGGATCTATCGCCGCCTGCTGAACGCCCACTGTCAGGGCGCGACAGCGGCCGCGCTCGGCGAACAGTTCGCCGAGGCGCTGGACGACTGGGCGCCGCGTTTTCCGCTGGTACCGGTCTGGGGTGCGCTGTCGGCCGACGAGGTGGTGCGGGAACTGGCGTTCTGCGAATCGGCGCTGATGCAGAGCCGGCGCGGACGCAGCCGCTTCCGCGATCGTCTGCGCAAGCGCTTCACTGAGGTGACGTCGATCGTCGCGGTGCTGAACGACGGTTTCGCCCCACTACAGGAGAGCCGCGCGCCGGGAGGTGCCCATGGCCACGGATGATGTGAAGCCCGACGCACTGCGGGCAAAGGTCAAACAACTGGTGCGGCGCGACAGCGAGGCGACGCTGGTGCTCGCCATTCACAACAGCGCACCGCGCGCGCTGCACTACATCGCCGACGTCCGCGCCACCCGCTACGACCCGACGACGCGGCGCCTGACGCTGGCGCTCAGTGACGAGGGGCGCGAAGTCATTCCCGGCGCCATCGCCAAACTGCCGCAATTCCGCCACGTCGACCCTGGCGGCAGCGCCGAGCTGACGCTTCGGGTACCGCTGCGCATCGTCAAACTGTCGCGCAACGCGCCACCGGGAGAGATCGCCTTCGAGCAGCACGCGCTCGACGACGTCGACGAGATCGTCGTCGATGTCGGCTGGGCGGATGTGCCGTACTACAAGGACACGCGGCGCGCGGCGCGCGACGACCGGCGCCTGCCGGCGGCGCGCTGGGAACAGCACAAAGCGCACACCGTGCAGCGGCTGCGGGAAGGGAAACCGGACGCGGCGCGATAGCGCCGTCGCGGTTGGCGGCGCCGGATCAGCGCGGCGGCGTGCGGCGGGGAGTGGCTGGCGACGCCGCCCGCCCGCGCGACTTGTGCGCGGCGGCCGGTTTGCCGGAGGCAGCGGGTTTGCCGGAAAAAGACGGCGACCGTTTCGCCGCCGGCGATTCGCGCTTCGCGGCCGACCTGTTCGCTGCCGGCGATCTGTCTGCCGACGCGAACCGGCCGGCGGAGGAGCGCTTGCCGGCGGGCTCGGCGCCCTGCCCGCGCTCCGCTTTCGGTTGCGGACGACGCGCCTGCGGGTTCTTGCCGAGTTCGCGCACGCGGTCGATTTTCTGCTGCGGTTTCAGCGGCGCCAGCGCCGGCGGCTTCAGCCCGACCATGCGGTAGAGGCCGACGATCTCCTGCGGCAGCAGATCTTCCCAGCGCCCCTGCTTCAGTCGCGCCGGCAGGAACACCGGCCCATAGCGCACCCGCTTGAGCCGGCTGACCTTGACCTGCTGCGACTCCCACAGCCGGCGCACCTCGCGGTTGCGCCCCTCCATCAGGCAGACGTAGTACCAGTGGTTGGCGCCACTGCCGCCGCCGTCGGTGATGTCGGTGAAACGCGCCGTGCCGTCTTCGAGCTGCACGCCGTCGCGCAGCCGCTGCAGCGCGTCGTTGTCGACCTCGCCGAGCACGCGGCACAGGTATTCGCGGTCGATGCCGCTGGACGGGTGCATCAGCTGGTTGGCCAGCTCGCCGTCGTTGGTGAACAACAGCAGGCCGGAGGTGTTGTAGTCGAGCCGACCGATGCCGATCCAGCGCTCGCCGCGCAGCTTCGGCAACCGGTCGAACACGGTCGGACGCCCCTCGGGGTCGCGCGCGCTGCTGATCTCGCCTTCCGGCTTGTGATACATGATCACGCGCGGCAGCCGCTCGCGCTCCGGCTTCAGGTGCACGGCGCGGCCATCGACGGCGATGCGGTCGCGCTCGCCGACGCGGTCACCGAGCTGCGCCGGTTTCTCGTTGATCGTGACGCGGCCGTCGGCGATCAGCTTTTCCATGTCGCGGCGCGAACCGAGACCGGCGCGCGCCAGCACTTTCTGCAGTTTTTCGCCCTGCGCGGTATCCGGCGTGTCGGCGGGAGGGTGGGTCAAGGCAGCGGCTCCTGCTCGGCTTCATCGGAATCGACGCCATCGTCCGCAGACAGTGCGGGCACCGCGTCGGCATCGCCATCCGCCATCCCGGCGGTATCGGTATCGGTCGCCTCGGCGGCGATCGTCTCGTTCTCTTCCACCGCCGCATCGATGCTGTCGATCGACGGTGTGTCGGCGCCTTCCAGCGCCAGTTCGGTGTTCAGTGACTCGAGGTCGCGCAGCTCGGCCAGCGGCGGCAGGTCGTCGAGGTTCTTCAGGTTGAAGTAGTCGAGGAACTTGCGCGTCGTTGCATACAGCGCCGGCCGCCCCGGAACGTCCTTGTGACCGACGATGCGCACCCAGTCGCGTTCGAGCAGCGTCTTGACGATGTTGGAGGCGACGGCGACGCCGCGGATGTCCTCGATGTCGCCGCGCGTGATCGGCTGACGGTAGGCGATCAGCGCCAGCGTCTCCAGCAAGGCGCGGCTGTAGCGCTGCGGCTTCTCCTCCCACAGCCGCGCGATCCACGGCGCCACGCTCTGAATCACCTGCAGGCGGAAGCCGCTGGCCACTTCGCGCAGTTCGAAACCGCGCCCGGCGCAGTTGTCGCCGATGGTGGTCAGCGCGGCGCGGATGGCATCGCTGCCCGGCTGCTCGTGCTCCTCGAACAGGCCGGCGATATCGGCCACCGTCAGCGGTTTGCCGGCGGCCAGCAGCGCGCCCTCGACGATCTGTACCAGCAGTTCGTCGGCCACCGGCGCCTCGCCACGCGCGATGCCGCGGCGGCGCGTTTCACCGACCGCCTCGCCGGCGCCGTCATCATCGTCGGCCGCGTCGGGCAGCGGCTCGCTCCGGGCCTGACGTTCCAGCTCTTCGAGGGACTCCTGCTCGCTCATGCGGATCTCGCCTTGACGTGAATGGGACCGAACGCCTCGGTCTGGACGATTTCGATCAGGGATTCCTTGATCAGCTCCATCACCGCCAGGAACGTGACGACGACGCCGAGCCGCCCCTCCTCGGCGCGGAACAGCGACACGAACGGCGTGAAGCGGTGCGGCGACAGCCGCGCCAGCACCTCGGTCATGCGCTCGCGCGTCGACAGTTTCTCCCGCTGTACGTGGTGGCTCTCGAACAGATCGGCGCGGCGCAGCACCTCGGCCAGCGCCACCATCAGCTCGCGCAGGTCGACGTGCGGTTCGGGGCGGGTGCGGTTGAGGTCGGGCAGCGCCGCGCTGGCGACGTGGATCTCGCGGCCGATGCGAGGCATCTCGTCGATGTTCTCGGCGGCGGTCTTGAAGCGCTCGTACTCCTGCAGGCGGCGGATCAGCTGGGCGCGCGGATCCTCCTCCTCTTCTTCGATCTCGCTGGAGCGCGGCAGCAGCATCCGCGACTTGATCTCGGCCAGCATCGCCGCCATCAGCAGGTACTCGGCGGCCAGCTCGAACTGCATCGCGCTCATCATGTTGACGTACTGCATGTACTGCTCGGTGATGGCGCGGACGTTGATTTCGAGGATGTCGATGTTCTGCCGGCGGATCAGGTAGAGCAGCAGGTCGAGCGGCCCCTCGAATGCCTCCAGAAAGACCTCGAGCGCCTCCGGCGGGATGTAGAGATCCTTCGGTAGCTCGGTGATCGCCTTGCCCTGCACGATGGCGAACGGCATCTCGCCCTGCTGCGCGCCCATCTCCTGCCGGGCCGCCGCGGCGCGGCGCAGGTCGTCGAGGTGCAGCGGCTCGGCGGGAGTCTCGACGACGGTATCAGCCGGGGCATCACCCGCCACCGTCGCGCCGGCGGTTTCGGCGCTGTCGGGCACCGGCAGATCGGGGGTCGACGGATCGGAAACGGGGTCCTGGGTCACGCGCTGCTCGTCTGGAATCGTTGGAATCGACCGCCGGCATCGCCGGGCGGGCGCGGAAAGGGCGGCATTATAAGTGCGTCGCCGCAGGCGCGTCCTCCCCCTGCTTCCCGGGGGAGGCGCCAGGGAGGGGATCAGTCGGCCTCGAACGCCGCCGGGTCGCCGAGGCCGCGGCGCAGCACCTGCGGCCGCTCGCCGGAGAGGTCGATCACCGTGGTCGGCTCCATGCCGCAGTAGCCGCCGTCGATGACGAGGTCGAGCTCGTGCTGCAGCGTCTCGCGGATGTCGTAGGGGTCGGTCAGCGGCAGCTCGTCAGCGGGCAGGATCAGCGTCACGCTCATCAGCGGCTCGCCGAGCTCCTCCAGCAGCGCTAGCGCGATCTTGTTCTCCGGCACGCGCAGGCCGATGGTCTTGCGCTTCGGGTGCAGCAGCCGGCGCGGTACCTCGCCGGTGGCCGGCAGAATGAAGGTGTACGGCCCCGGCGTATGGTTGCGCAGCAGCCGGTAGACCTGGTTGTCGACCTGCGCGTAAGTGCCAAGCTCCGACAGGTCGCGGCAGACCAGCGTGAAGTTGTGGTCGTCGTCGAGGCGGCGGATGCGGCGGATGCGCTCCAGCGCCCCCTTGTCGCCGAGCTGGCAACCGAGCGCGTAGGCCGAGTCGGTCGGGTAGGCGATGACGCCGCCGCGACGCACGATCTCGACCGCCTGACGGATCAGCCGCGTCTGCGGGTTGACCGGGTGTACCTGGAAAAACTGACTCATCTCACCCTCTGCCAAGAGACGTCTCCCGTTCGGCCGCCACCGCGCCGAGCCAGCGCTGCCACACCGGCCGGCAGCCGGCCGGCAGCGGCGCGCAACCGCCGAGATCGGGTGCGTAAAACAGCGGCGCATGAAAATCGCTGCCGAGCGATGCCTCCAGACCGAACTCGGTGCACAGCCGCGCCAGCTGCGCGGTGCCATCGGCCGACTGGCTGCTGCTGACCACCTCCAGCGCGCCGCCGCCGGCATCGCGAAAGGCCGTCACCAGCCGCCGCAGTTTGGCGCCGGTCATCTTGTACTTCAGCGGATGCGCCAGCACGGCGACACCGCCGGCCGCCACCACCCACTCGATCACCTGCGCCAGCAGCGGCCACATCAGCTTGACGTCGCCGGGCTTGCCGGCGCCGAGGTAGCGGTCGAAGGCCTCGTCGGCGCTGGCGACGTGCCCCTGCTGCACCAGGAAGCGGGCGAAATGGGGGCGGCCGATCTGCGACTCGCCGGCCAGTTCACGCGCGCCGGCCCAGGCGCCATGAAAACCGAGCTTCTCCAGCCGCTCGCCGATCACCACCGCGCGTTCGGTGCGGGCGCTCTGCAGGAAGGCGGCGGCCGCCTGCGACGGCGCACTGTCGATATCGATACCGAGCCCGACGACGTGGATGTTGACCCCCTGCCACAGCGACGAGTACTCGACCGCCGGCAGCAGCGTCAGCGCCGCCGGCTGCCCGCGCAGCCAGTCGGCGGCGGCGCGATAGCCGTCGAAGGTGTCGTGATCGGTGATCGCCAGCAACCCGACGCCGCGCTCGATGGCACGCCCGCACAACGCCGCCGGCGTCAGTGCGCCGTCCGAGGCGGTGGTGTGGCAGTGCAGGTCTATGCGCAAGCGGCTCTCCAGAACGCGCAAGCCGTTCCATTCGGGTGGCGTGGGCCGGCCCGAACGGCGCCGGCTGCAGAAATCGTCCCGCCGGTGGGCTGACATCGGGCGGGGCGGCAGTATATTCACCGCGTTTGCACCAGTACAATCGTCGCCTTTTCCACGCCCGCCTCCGACCGAAGAACCACCGTGAACAGACCAGAACCGACGGAACAGAGTGCCGCCCCGAAACGCCGGCCGGGGGTGCTCGCCAACCTCGCCTTCAACATCGTCATCCCGACGCTGATCATGACCAAGCTCAGCGGCGAGGACCGGCTCGGGCCGCTGTTCAGCATCGTCGTGGCGCTGGCGTTCCCGGTCGCCTACGGCATCCGCGACTACCTGCGGGCGCACAAGCCCAACTTCTTCTCGCTGCTCGGCATCGTCAGCGTGCTGCTGACCGGCGGCATGAGCCTGCTGCAGCTCGACCCGCGGTACATCGCGATCAAGGAAGCGACGATTCCCGGCCTGCTCGGGCTGGCGACGCTGGCCTCGACCTGGACGCGCTGGCCGCTGGTGCGCACCTTCCTGTTCAACGAGCAGGTGATGCGGGTCGACGTCGTGCACGAGGCGCTGCGCCAGCACGGCACCGAGCGCCAGTTCGAGCGGCGGCTGCAGGTCGCGTCGTGGATGGTGGCCGGTTCGTTCTTCCTGTCGTCGGTACTGAACTACGGGCTGGCCAGATACCTGCTGGTCAGCCCGCCCGGCACCCCCGCCTTCACCGAGGAGCTGGGCAAGATGACGGCGCTGAGTTTCCCGGTGATCGCGCTGCCGAGCACGGTGGTGCTGGTGGCGGCGCTGTTCTACCTGCTGCAGGGGGTGCAGAAGCTGACCCACCTGCAGCTCGAAGACCTGTTCCAGGAAATCTGACTCGCGAAACTCCAGGAGGCTGTACGGCATGTGGTATGCAATCGTCGGCAACGACGCCCCCGGCACACTGGCGCAGCGGCTGCAGGCGCGCCCGGACCATCTGGCCCGCGTCGAGGCGCTGCAGCAGGAGGGGCGGCTGCTGCTGGCCGGCCCGTTCCCGGCCATCGACAGCGAGGACCCCGGCCCGGCCGGCTTCAGCGGCAGCCTGATCGTCGCCAGCTTCGCCAGCCTCGCCGAGGCGAAAGCCTGGGCCGACGCCGACCCCTATGTCGCCGCCGGCGTCTACGCCTCGGTCGACGTGCGCCCGTTCCGGCGAGTGCTGCCCTGAGCAGCCGGAGCGCGACCTGATAGCCATCTTCCGAATGGCATGGTTGACTTGACCTGATCGCCCGTTAGATTAGGCCCTTAGTCAACACTCCTGACAAAAGGGTTTAACAGTGCAACCGACCCGCCTGACCCGAATCGCCCTGCTCTGCCTGCTCGGGTTACCACTCTGCGGTGTCGCCGCGGAGACCTTCTACATCCGCGACATGCTGACCGTGAAGCTGCGCGCCGACGCCGCGCCCGACAGCAGCGTGGTCAACGCCGGCGTCAGCAGCGGCACGCCGGTCACCGTCCTCGAGCGCAGCGGCGCCTCCGCGAAGATCCGCACCGACCGCGGCGCCGAGGGCTGGCTGCCGACCGCCTACCTGCAGAGCGAGCCGATCGCGCGCGACCAGCTGAAGGAAGCCCGCGAGGAGATCACCAAACTGCGCTCGATGCTCGACAGCAGCTCGGCGACGCGGATGATCAAACAGCTGGAAGCCGAGAACACGACGCTGAAGAACAATCTCGAACAGCTCGCCAACGTCGGCGATCAGGCGCAGCAACTGCGCGCCGAGAACGCCGAGCTGAGCCGGGAGAACAGCGCGCTGAAGGACGACAGCGCGCGGATGCGGCGCGAGGTCGACGCGCTGCAGGGCGAGAGCCGGCAGCAGTATTTCCGCGAAGGCGCGTTCGCCGTGGTCATCGGCGTGCTGATCGCACTCGTCGTGCCGTGGCTGAAGCCGCGCAAGAAGCGTTCGGAGTGGGCCTGATGCCGCGACTGTTCCGCACCCTGCTGTTGACCGCGCTGGCGCTGCTGGCGCCGTTCGCCATCGCCGACGACCCGCAGCCCTCCGGCGAGCGGGTGATCCTGCACACCAGCAAGGGGGCGATCACGATCGCCCTGTACCCGGACAAGGCGCCGAAGGCCGTCGCCAACTTCCTCGACTACGCGCGCAGCGGCTTCTATGACGGCACGCTGTTCCACCGCGTCAAATCGCGCTCGCTGATCCAGGGCGGCGGCTTCGACGCCAGCGGCATCGAGAAACCGGTCGGCGAGCCGGTGGCCAACGAGTCCGACAACGGCCTGCGCAACACGCGCTGGAGCGTCGGCGCCGCGCGCCGCGCCGACCCGGACAGCGCCACCTCGCAGTTCTACATCAACGTCGGCATGAACTTCGAATTCGACCCCCGCTTCGGCAAGCCCGGCTACACGGTGTTCGGCATCGTCACCGACGGCCAGGCTGTGGTGCGCGACATCTCGCTGGTCAGAACCCACAGCACCAACGGCTTCGACGACGTGCCGGTGGAGCCGGTGCTGATCGAGCACGTCGAGATCGTGGCCGCGCCATGAACCACGCCGCCAACACCACCGCCCTCAGCATCAACCTGAACAAGATCGCGCTGATCCGCAATTCGCGCGACACCGACTACCCGAGCGTCACCGACCACGCGCGGATGTGCATCGACGCCGGCTGCGACGGCATCACCGTGCACCCGCGCCCGGACCAGCGCCACATCCGCGTCGGCGACTGTTTCGCGCTGGCGAAGATGCTGAGCGTCGAGTTCAACATCGAGGGCAACCCGTTCGCCGGACCGATGGCGAGCAACCGCGATGGTGTCGGCGACTACCCCGGCTTCCTGCCGATCGTCGAGGCGATCCGCCCGGCACAGTGCACGCTGGTGCCCGACAGCGACGACCAGCTCACCTCCGACCACGGCTTCGACCTGACCCGCAGCGGCGACAAACTGCTGCCGGTGATCGAGCGGCTGCACGGCTGGGGCGTGCGCGTCAGCCTGTTCATGGACCCGGAGCCGCAGCAGATTCGCCTCGCGAAACAGCTCGGCGCCGACCGCATCGAGCTCTACACCGGCCCCTACGCCGAGGCCTTCGCGCGCGGTGGCAGCGAGCGCGACGCGGTATTCAAACGCTTCGTCACCGCCGCCGAATGCGCCGCCGAAGTCGACCTCGGCCTCAACGCCGGCCACGACCTGAACCTCGACAACCTGCCGCTGTTCGCCACCGTGCCGCAGCTGCTGGAGGTCTCGATCGGCCACGCCTTCACCGTCGACGCGATCCGCCTCGGCCTCGCCGAGACCGTGCGTGCCTACCAGCGCTGCCTCGGCAAGCCGGTCTGACCTGGCCCGAAACCGCCCGCCCCGCAATCGACGACAAACCCCGACCAGATCAATTGCGCCGGCCCCGGCGACCGGCGTATAAACACCGGGCCTGCCCGCCGGAGATCGCCACCATGGGGTTCTACACCGTGCTGTATCGCGCCAATCGACTGCTCGAACGACAAGGCTGGCGGCTGCACCACTGCCGCCGCTGCGATTGCGGCGACCTGCGCTACTACGTCACCGATGGCAATGGCGCGGTGCTGACCCCGATCGACGAAGGCCGCAAGGGCATGACGCTGGCGCAGCTGCTGCAGTGGCTGACGCGGCAGCGCAGCGCCGAGCTGGTCGCCTTCGCAACCGCGCATCAGGGCAACCCCGATCTCGCCGCCTGACGGCCACCCGCAATACGACGGCAGAATGAAAAATCGCCGGGAGCGATTTTCAGCGTCGCTCAGCGACGCCCCAAAGGGTGGCCGCCATGGATGGCAGGCCATGAAAAAGGCCGGGGTCGAAACCCCGGCCTTTTCAGATCGGCTGGAACGTCTATCGGAGCGTCCCTGCTCCCGGGGCCATCGACTCAGAACTTCAGTCGCAGACCGACGCCGGCCCAGCGCGGCGCATTGCCGCGCGCGCCGTCGGCACCGCGGTGCGTGATGCGCTGCTGGTCGAACAGGTTGTCGACCTTGGCGTACACCTCGGTATCGGCGTTCAGCTGGTAAGCCACGTTCAGGTCCACCGTGAACAGATCCTGCGTCTTCAGGTAGGTGTCATCGACACCCGAGCGGCCGGCCGTGTTGCTGGTGTAGGAGCCGTCGGTGTAGTTGAACGCCGCATAGCCGCGCCAGTTGCGGTCGCTCTCGACGCCGACCTGCAGCGCGAGGATGTTGTCCGGCGTGTACTCGAGAACATCGCCCTTCAGAACGCCGCCCACCAGATCCGAGCTGCCGGTGTACTCACCGTCGGTGTAGGTGTAGGCCAGCCGCAGCGGCACACGGATCGACCCCGAATCGTACAGATTGGCGAACACGCCGAGCTCGAGACCCTGCACTTCCTTGGAGCCGGTCTGGATGGTGCGGCCATCGGCGATCGAGCCGCCATTGATATTGCAGGGGTTGGCGAACAGGCACTGGCGAATCGTGGTGTCGAAGTCGCTGTAGAAGCCGATCGCATCGACACCGAAGCTGCCGTCGTTGCTGCGATAGCGCACGCCGCCCTCGAAGTTCAGGCTCTCCTCGCCCTTCGTACCCTTGCTGACGCCGTTGCCCGGCGGTGCGAAGCCCTCGTGCACGCCGCCCAGCACGGTCCAGTTGGCATTGACCGCGTAGTTCACACCGAGACCGAAGCTGGTGTTGTTCAGGCTGTTCCTGTTGGCATCGGTGTGGGCCACGCCCGAGGCGACGTTGCCACGGCTGTCGATGTCCTCGTAGCGCACGATCGGCATCAGCGTCCACGGGCCAATGGCGATGTAGTCGGCCAGCCAGATCGACGTCGCCTCGGCTTCGCCCTCGGTCGGTGTGGCGCGGTCGGTGCGAACGTAGACGAGGCTGCCATTGACCTGGTTGTAGATGCTGTTGGCCTTGCGCTTGACCGCGTTGCCGGTGATGTCTTCATGCCGGCGCACGCCGACGATCAGATCGTGATCGAGCGCACCGGTGGAGAACTGCGTGTTCAGTTCGAACTGCAGCCCGCGCGCCTCGAAGTCCTGGTGGTTGTGGCCGTAGCGCACGCCGTTGGCGTGGGTGGTGTCAGCGGTGCCCTTCAGGATGCCGTCGAGCAGCGCCGCGTCGTTGTGGGCCGTGGTGCCGGCGATGTTGTTGTTGATGATGTCGGTGATACCGCCGAGGTTGGTGCCGTTGATCTGGTTCAGGCGGTTGTAATAGCGGTAGGTGTCGCCCCAGTAGGCGGTGGAGGTCAGCCGGGTGGTGTCGTTGAAATGGAACTGGTGGCGCACGCTGGCGGTCTTGCGGCCGCGATCCATGCGCTCCAGCTCGCTCAGGCCGTAGCGCCGGTTCGAGTCGGAACGGTAATCCGCATCGGTCAGGCCGAGATAGCTGACATCGGCCGTCTCCTCGTCGTACTGCAGCTTGATGTCCAGCTGCTGCGCGTATTTCGCATCGGCAGCGCTCTTCCAGCGCAGCTTGCCGACGAAGTCACTGATGTCGTTGCCGGCGGTGTGCTTCGAGCGCTCGATATCCTGGAAGCCGTCGCTGTCGACCTGATAGGTCTCCAGCAGGAAACCCCACTGGCCGACGGTGGCGCCGTAATAGGCGTGGAGTTTGCGCGTGTTGAACTCGGACAGCTCGACGTTGACCATACCGCCGGCCTGCTCCGGAATCGCGGTCGACAACAGGTTCACGACACCAGCCGTGGTGTGCGGGCCGTGCAGCAGCGTCTCAGGCCCCTTCAGCACCTCGATGCCCTGCATCCGGCCCACCGGCGGGAAGAAATAGGCCGAGGTGTTGGCGTAGACCGACATCGCCGCCGGAATACCGTCCTCGAGAATCGAGATCCTGTCGCTGCGACCAGCGGACGATGCGCGAATGCCGATACGCGGGTAGGTACCCAGACCATCCTCCTCGCGCACGTAAACACCCGGCACGTTGCGCAGGATGTTGTTGACGTTGGTGTACTCGAATTTCTCCAGCTCCTGCTCGGAGAGGATGTAGGCCGAGCCCATCGTCGACTGCGGGTCCTCGGCATTGGAGATGACGCGGAACGCACTCAGTACCGGCGCCTGGCGGTTGGCGCCATCATCCGCGGCCTGCTGCTGGGCCAGCGCCGGCACAGTACCCAGACTGGCCGCCGCGATCGCCAGAAACAGCGCGCTGCGGCGCGGAGCCCGGGCAAAGAGTCGAGACGTGAAAATGTCGTGCATGAGATTGTCACCCTGTCGCAGAGGAAAAAACCGCAAACGAAAAATCGCGGTAAAAAATCGCCCGGTCCGCATGGCGCGATGTGACCTTGCCGTCGCATCGGCGCTGCCGCCGCGCTGCCCCCGTTCGCACCCATCTCGCTTCGCGGTGATACTGTCCGCGCGGTTGCGGCCTCACCCGGTTATCGCCGCTGCCGTGTTTACGCCGGCAGCGACACTTCGATATGGTAATGAGAACGATTAGCCTCACTATAGGTTTTTGCGTGTCCTATTTTTGTCCTGATTCCCGCGCCACTGCCGGCGCCCCGATGCCATTGCGGACACTGCGATGCGGCTGCTGATCGTCGAGGACAATCGCCGGCTGCTGGTCAATCTGTTCGAGTATCTGGAGGGTTGCGGCCACGTGCTCGACGCCGCGCCCGACGGCGTGATCGGCAAGCGGCTGGCGCTGACCCAGCGCTACGACGCCATCGTGCTGGACTGGATGCTGCCGCGCCTCGACGGATATCAGCTGCTGAAATGTCTGCGCGACGAGGAAGGCGTCGACACCCCGATCATCATGCTGACCGCGCGCGACGAATTGCCGGACAAGCTCAGTGGATTTCGCGCCGGCGCCGACGACTACCTGACCAAGCCCTTCGAATTCCCCGAACTGGAAGCGCGCCTGCAGACCATCGTCGCGCGTGCGAACCGCGCGCGGCGACAGCGCCGCCTGACGGTGGCCGATCTGACGTTCGATCTGGAGACGCAGGAGGTAACCCGGGCCGGCACCCGGCTGCCGCTGTTCCGCGCACTGCGGACATTGCTGCAGGTGCTGATGGAGGCGAGCCCGGCCGTGGTTTCCCACGAACGGCTGGAGGAGGCGCTGTGGGGCGACCAGCCGCCGGAAAGCGATCGCCTGCGCGCCTACATCTACGAACTGCGCCGCCACGTCGATGCGCCGTTCGACCACAAGCTGATCCATACCGTGCCGCGCTGCGGCTATCGCATCGCGCCATGATAAAAATGTCAGAAGAGAACGAAAACCTCACAACCGTTCGCACCTACAGCCTCAGGCGACAGCTGGCGATGGGCCTGCTCGGCTATGCGGTCCTGCTGACGCTGGGGGTGCTCGCCAACGACTTCATCGTCAACGAAAGTGCCGAGAAGCTGGCGTGGGAATCGCTGCTGAAGGCCGAACTCGATCACTTCCTGAACCGGCGCAAGCAGGACCCCTCCTATTCGTGGCCGGAGACGGAAACGCTGCATCTGTTCACCATCGACCCCGCGCAGACGCCGGACGACCCGCTGCTGGCGCTGGCCGTCGGCGTTCACGACGAAATCGTCCTCGACGGCCGCGAGAAGGTGATCAAGATCCGCGACCAGGACGGCCAGCGTTTCGTCATCGCGCTGGACATCGCGGATCTGGAGGGGCGCGAAGCCCACCTGCGAACGATCATCCTGATCTCCGCCTTCGTCGTGGTGGCACTGCTGGGCTGCTTCGCCGTCTGGGGCGCCAACCGGCTGCTGCTTCCGCTGCGGGAGCTGTCCGATCGCATCGCCGCGCTGAACCCCGGCAAGGATGACCCGCATGTCGATCTGCCCGCCAACGCCAGCACCGAGCTGGCCCTGATCACGCAGGCCATCAACCGTTACATCGAGCGCAACACGGCCTTCATGAAACGCGAGCAATCCTTCATCCGCGTCGCCAGCCACGAATTGCGAACGCCGATCTCGGTCATCACCGGTGCCGCCGGGCTGGCGCTGAACGAGCCCGGAACGCCCGAAGCGGTGCGCAAACGCCTACTGCGGATTCGGGAGACGGCCAATGACATCAACGAACTGGTGACGCTGCTGCTGGCACTGGCGAAGGAGCCGGCGCGGCTGGCCGATTCGCGCGAGCCGGTCGCCCTGCACGCGCTGCTGCCGCAGATCGTACGCGACCACGAACATCTGGCGCACGGCAAGGAGGTTTCCATCGTCATCGGCGAGCTGGCCGAATGCGTGGCGCCGGTTCCACTGCAGCTGGCGAAATCCGCGATCGGCAACCTGCTGCGCAACGCGGTCGAGAACACCCACCACGGCGACGTCCGGGTCTCGCTGCGCGAGGGCGGCGTGGTCGTCATCGAGGATTGCGGGCCGGGCATTCCGCCCGAAAAGATCACCGAGATCTACACCCGGCTGGCACGCGGCGAGGGGCTGCACGGCGGCGGCATCGGGCTGACGCTGATCGCACGGCTGTGCGAACACCTCGACTGGAGCCTGTCGGTCGACTCCGACCCCGGCGACGGCACCCGCGTGGCGCTGCGACTGGTTTCGTGAAGCGCCACGCGGCGCAATTTTCTACAGACTCATTCAACGGCTGCTTTATTCAACTACAGCGTCATACCGGCCACCAGCGGCCACAGCACCTTGTCGGCCAGCAGCGTGCAGAAGTATTCGTTGACCTGCCGGATGCGGCCGTCGCGCAGCGTGAACACCATGCAGTACTGGTTGCCGTAGCGCTCGCCGTTGACCAGCGTGCCGTTACCCTCGAACTCGACGACGACCTTGTCGCCCTCGGCGATGACGCTGTGGATGGTCGGCTCCATGCCGCCGGGCATCAGCTGGTGGAACGCCGCGATCGTCGCCAGAATCGTGTCGTGCCGGCGCACGCCGGCGAACTTGCCGAACCCCTTGGCCAGCGTGAAGGTATCCTCGGCGATGCACGGCGCCGCGGCGTCGGCATCGCCCCGCCCCATCGCCGCGATGAAGGTCAGCACCACCTGTTTGTTCTGTTCGCTCACTGCCTCACCTCTCCCGTCATTGCGTTCGTTCATTTGCCGAGATTCGAGCCGCCGTCGACCGGCAGCACCAGACCGGTCACCTGCGCCGACAGCTCGCTCGCCAGATAGAGCGCGGCATTGGCCACGTCGCGCGGCATCCCCTGCCGGTGCAGCGGCTGCATCCGCCGCACCATCTCCGCCATGTCGTAGAAGGTCTGCCCGGCCGGGATGTGGCCGGGCGCAATGCAGTTCGCGCGCACGCCGTACTGGCCGAGCTCCTTGGCGATCGATTTCGTGTAGTGGATGACACCGGCCTTGGCGGCGCGGTAGGTGATCAGCGGCAGGCCCGGCTTGAGGCCGGCGATCGACGCGGTGTTGATGATCGAACCGCGCTGCCGCTTCGCCATGTAGCGCCCCGCCGCGCGGCTGCCGACCATGACGCCGTACAGGTTGACGTCGATGACGCGGCGAAAGTCAGCCAGATCATCCTCGAGGAAACTGTCGTGAACGGCGCCGCTGATGCCGGCGTTGTTGAACATCACGTGCAGGTCACCGAAACGGTCAAGCGCGAAATCGACCAGCGCCTGCACCTCATCGGCACTGGCGACGTCGGTTCGCCTGAACAGCGCCGCGTCGCCGAGCACGGCGGCCAGCGCCTCGCCCTGCTCGACGTTGACGTCGGCGATAACGACGCGCGCCCCCTGCTCGACGAACAGTTCGACCGTGGCGCGGCCGATGCCGCTGGCACCGCCGGTGACGATGGCGACCTGATCGGTCAGCAGCCGGCCCATTGGAGTATCACTTCCCGTCATCGGAATTTTCTCTGCCTCATCTGAATGTTCTCCATCGAACACGCTTCTGTGTGCGCCGCGACGCTGTATCGCCTCACTGCAGCGGTTCCTCGCCGGCCAGTATCGTCCGGTGCATCAGACGGCCGCTGTCGGCAGGATACGGCAACGCCCGGTGCATCGTGCCGGTATTGCTCCAGATCAGCAGATCGCCGACCTGCCACTCGTGCCGGTAGACGTACTGCGGCTGCGTGGCCCAGTCGCGCAGGCGAGCGAGCAGCGCCCGGCTGCGCTCGACCGGCAGACCGACGACGTAATCGGCAGTCGCCCCGAGCAGCAGCGACTTGCGCCCCGAGCGGTGCGTCCACACCAGCGGGCACTCCTTGGTCGGCGATTTCTGCCAGAACGCGATCTCGTCGTAACTCATCTCGGGGTTGACGTAGTACTGCGAGCGCTCGGCGCTGTGCACCACACGCAGCCCGTCGATCTCCCGCTTGTCGTCATCCGGCAGGTCGTCGTAAGCGGCGTAGGTATTGCAGAACTCGGTCTGGCCACCGGTTTCGGAGAGCCTGATCGCGCGCAGCAGCGCCGCCAGGTTCGGGTACGGCTGCAGCGAACCGTCGAAGTGCCAGAACAGCGAACCCTTCAGATACTCGGCGCGCTGGTTGACGCCCTTGTCCAGCGAGATCTTGTAGATGCCGCCCTCGCCTTCGCCGGCGACGATGTTGCCGAGCGTGCGGGCGATGGCGACCTGCTGCTCATCGTCGATGTCGAGCCCGCGGAAGAAAACCACGCCGCGCCGTTCGAGAACTGCGCGGATGGTGTCGGCCTGCGATCCGTTCAGCAGCGTGTCGGGATCGACGCGGATCTCGCTGCCGATGCGCGGCGTCATGTCGATGGTCTGCAGTGTCATCTGCGCTCTCCGCTCAGCTCAGGCGCGTCAGGATGGTGTTGGCGGAGTGCCGCACGCGCGGCTGCTTCCACATCTCGATCGCCGGCGACACGGTGATCAGCGAATAGAGCAGGTTGCGCAGGTTGGCGACATCAATTGGCAACGGCTCGTCGTAGTCGAAGCGGTCGACGTAAGCGACCGCCGCCTCGGCGTGCGGAAACACGCGCTCGTAGAACGCCCGCAGCTCGGCCATCGTGCTGTTGACGCGCTTCACGTAGCGCTGGTGACCATCCTCGATCGCCCATTCGGCGACCAGTGGCTCCAGCTCGGCGAACGGCTCCGGCAACAATCCGCTCATTTGATCACCTCCTGCGCCCGCTGTTTTTCCGCTTCGCCGTCGCGCACGCGGTCGGCCACCACCTTGTGCAGGTGACGCACCAGAATCTCCTCGTCGTTGAGGTGGAACTCCCTGAGCGCGCCGCTGTTCAACATCGCCTGCAGCCCCTCCGACGGGCTCGCATCCTCAAGGATGATGTCGTTGAGCAGCGTCACCGTCAGCTCCTGCCCGAGCCGCTCCTTATGGCTTCGCGGCGGCCGGTAGAACATCTCCACCTCGATGACGTGCGAATGCGGGCCGGTCGGCCAGTGCGTGTGCGTGGTGAAACCGGAGGCGCCGAAGATCAGCACGAAGTTCGGGAAGAACTGGAACGAGTCGAAACCGTAGCGCTCCGAGCGCGTCGGGTTCAGCCCCGGCGGCATCGGCCCGAGGTCGTCGCGCTTGTTCCACGGCCCCGCCGCGCTCGCCTCCATCACGCACTCGATCGGTTTCGAGTAGGGCGTCCTGCGCGACGGCTCGCCGGCGAACGAGAACATCCGGTGCGGCCCCTTGAGCTGGTAGGCCAGCGCATCGGTGAACGGGTTCGGCGCCTCCAGCATCTCGCGGGCCGCCGCCGTCAGGTTGCCGAACGACGACGCGTGCAGGTACGGGCCGTGATAGCTCTCGGCGAAACCATCGACGAACACCTTCCAGTTGCACTGCAGCTCGGCGCGAAAGCGGTAGACCTGATGCGGGCCGGCGAACGGATAACCCTCGATGCCGTGTGCCAGCTCGCCGAGGAAATCGCGCAGCGGCTCGCGGTTGTCCGGGTTCAGGTTGATGAAGATGAACCCCTCCCACACCTCGCACTGGATCGCCGGTACACGGCAGCTGCCGGCATCGAAATCGAGCAG
The DNA here is from genome assembly GCA_964515735.1 of uncultured Verrucomicrobiaceae bacterium. GTDB lineage: Bacteria > Pseudomonadota > Gammaproteobacteria > Pseudomonadales > CAMLJR01 > CAMLJR01. Next base: position 46,046 of record CAZEVP010000007.1, read on the forward strand.
CAGATCGCGGCGCGTCGGCGCGATCAGCGAGCCGTCGAGATCGAACTTCCAGCCGTGGAAGCGGCAGTAGAGCATCGGCATCTGTCCCTGCACCTCCTGGAACGGATCGTCGCGCCAGACCAGCTTGTTGCCGCGGTGCGGGCAGATGTTGTGGAAGGCTCGCACGACGTCATCCTTGCCGCGCACGACGATGATCGAGGTGTTGGCGACGCTCAGTTCGCGGGTGAAATAACTGCCCTTCTGCGGCACCTGCTCGACGCGCCCGACGTAGAGCCAGCTCTTGCCGAAGACGTGTTCGCGCTCCTTCTCGTAGAACCCGGCGGAGACGCAGTCGTCGAACGACACCGGCCCCCGGCCCAGTTCCGGATAGGCATCGCTCCAGTGCCCGCTCGCGGGCTTGGTGACAATCGGTTCCCGGCTCACGGCTTCGCCCTCGTTATTGTTGTGACTGACGAGCGACGGACTCTAGCACTTGACCAAATAGTGAAAATAGAGCCTGATCTTCAACATGGAGTTGCAAATTTGGAACACCGGCCGTGGAACAGACTCTCCCCTTCGAACTCGACGCTCTGCTGGTCTTCGGCAAGGTGGTCGAGTGCCGCAGCCTGTCGAAGGCGGCGGCACTGCTCGGCATGCCCAAGTCCACCGTCAGCCGCAAGATCGCCCGGCTGGAAGCTGACCTCGGCCTGCGTCTGCTGCGCAAGAACACCCATCAGCTGACCGTCACCGACCTCGGAGAGCAGATTTATGGCCATGCCCTCAACATCCTGGCCGAGGCCAACGACATCCGCGCATTGGTGGAGGGCAGCAAACAGCAGCCGCAGGGCGAGCTGCGCGTCGCGATACCGGTGTTCGTCGGCATCGACTACGCCTCGCGCGTCGGCGCCACCTTCCTGCGGCGCTACCCGCACTCGCGGCTCGACATCCGGCTGGTCGACAACATGGTGCACCCGGTCAGGGACGGCTTCGACGTCGCGTTCGGCACCGGGCCGCTGCAGGACTCCACGCTGATCGCCCGCCGCGTGTTCGGCCTCGAATTCTTCCTGTGCGCATCGGCCGATTTCATCCGCCAGCTGCCCGAGCCGATCACCTCGCCGGCGCAGCTGAACCAGCTGCCGTTCATCGACTCCGGTTTCTACCATGGGCCGCGCAAGCTGCAATTGAAGAAAGGCAGGAAGGTCCACGAGCTGTCGCCGCTGATCCGGGCGCGCGCCAACAATTTTCAGGTGTGCAAACAGTATCTGCTGCAGGGGCTCGGCATCGGCGTCATGCCGAACCAGATCATCTGCAGCGGCGAGCTGCACGAGGGCAGCATCGTCCCGGTGCTGCCGGACTGGCGGCTGGAGGCGGCGGACGTCTACATGATCTATCCGTTCCAGCTCTCCTACTCAAACCTGATCGGCGCGTTCTATGAAACCGCCTGCGAGATCATTCAGCAGAACACCGAGACGCTGCTGTCGGGACCGCCGCTGGCCAGGGGCTGAACTGCGGCACGAACCCCGGGTCGACCCACCCACCGAACGGACCGGAGATAACCATGCCGTCACTTCACCCACTGAACCAGGCTGTCGTCGCCGAGGTGCTGTACAACTTTCACAACGGCCAATTGCGCCACTGCCGCTCGATGGGGTTCGGCACGCGCGAGCTGGGCGCCATGCGACAGCCGGAGGTCACCGCGCTGCTGGCCCACACACAGGTACCCTGGTGTTCCGTGTCGGTGAACAGAAATGCGTTCTGGCGTCTGGTCAACCGGGTACGCGATGCCAATCGGGAGGCCATCCGGGTCGAGCGCATGTTGCGTCTGGGGGCCAGCACCGACATGGTCGGCCAGTTCCACGGCCTGTCGCATCAGGAAGTCGCTCTGCGCCGCGACATCATCGGGCTTCCCAAACGCAAGGGCCGCTACCCGGTCCTCAGTGAGGAACAGGAGACCACGCTGTGGAAACAGTGGCGGCTCGCCGTCGAAAAACGCGACATCGCACTGATCGATGACGACGCGATGCTGACGCTGGCGATGGATCTGGCCGAAACCCTGTCCCTGCCTCTGTCCGTGATCTGGGCGGCGATACACCACTGGATCGGCGAGGGACTGGTGTAGACCGTTCGACTATCCGTCTGGGGGGAGTGGAACGGGCATAAAAAATGGCCGGGAATCATTTTCAGCGTCGCGTCAGCGACGACCCGAAGGGTGGCCGCCATGGATGGCAAGCCATAAAAAAACCCGCATCTCTGCGGGTTTTTCGACCTTCCTGAGAACTGCCCGGAAGGGTATTTGGTGGAGCTAGGCGGGATCGAACCGCCGACCTCTTGCATGCCATGCAAGCGCTCTCCCAGCTGAGCTATAGCCCCAAACTCTTGCACCGCGCCGGTCGCCATCTGTGACCGCAGGTGTCGGGAGGCGCGCATCATATTTTCCGCCTCCCGCCTTGTCAACACTCAATCGCCCGCTGCCGCCCGCGCCAGTTCGGCGTAGCTTTTTTCCAGCGCCTTCAGCCGTTTCTTGCCGACACCGCCGAGCAGCTCGATGGCGTGGCGCAGCCGCGCGCGGCTCAGGTCGGCGCCGAGCATCGCCATCGAATCGACCACCGATACCGATGCCGTGGTGCCGGCGATGGCGACGAACAGCGGCCCGAAGAAATCCTTGATCTTCAGGTTCAGCTGCGAAGCCAGCAATTTCATTTCGGCGAAGAGATTGTCGCGCTGCCAATCCTGCAACGCCTCCAGCCGCCACAGCGCGAACTGCAGCAGCTCGACCAGCCTGTCGTCGTCGAAGCCGGTGGTGCGAAGATCGTCGGCCTTCAGCACCGGCAACATGCCGGAGAACAGGAACGCCGCCAGCGGCGCCAGGTCGCTCATCGTCTCGATGCGCGAACGCGCGTGCGGCAGTAGCTGCAGCAGCCGCTCGCGGTTGTAGGCCCAGTCGTGCAGGCGGTCGGCGAGCTGCTCCAGCGACAGATCCTCGCGAATCCACAGCCCGTTCAGCCAGCGCAGTTTCTCGACGTCGAAGATCGGGCCGCCGAGGCTGACGCGGGTGATGTCGAAGGCATCCAGCATCTGCGCCAGCGCGAATTTCTCGCGCTCGTCCGGCATCGACCAGCCCATGCGGCCGAGGTAGTTCAGCAGCGCCTCGGGCAGGAAGCCCATCGCCTTGTAGTAGAGGATGCTGGTCGGGTTCTTGCGCTTGCTGAGCTTGCTCTTGTCGGGGTTGCGCAGCAGCGGCAAGTGGCACAGCACCGGCGCCATCCAGCCGAAATACTGGTAGAGCAGCAGGTGCTTCGGCGCCGAGCTGATCCACTCCTCGCCGCGGATGACGTGGGTGATCTGCATCAGGTGGTCATCGACGACGTTGGCGAGGTGGTAGGTCGGCATGCCGTCGGCCTTCAGCAGCACCTGCATGTCGACCTGCGCCCAGTCGATCTCGATGCGGCCGCGCAGCAGGTCGTCGATGATGCAGATGCCCTCGCGCGGCACCTTCATCCGCACCACGTAGGGGTGGCACGAGTTGAGCTTTTCGGCGATCTCGTCCTGCGTCAGTTGCAGGCAGTGGCCGTCGTAGCCGAGCGGCTGCTGGTTGGCCATCTGTTCGGCGCGCAGCGCGTCGAGCCGCTCGCTGGTGCAGAAACAGCGGAAGGCGTGGCCGCTCTCCAGCAGCTTGTCGGCGTGCTCGCGGTAGATGTCGCCGCGCTCGCTCTGCCGGTACGGACCGTGCGGGCCGCCAACGTCGGGGCCTTCGTCCCAGCTCAGCCCGAGCCAGCGCAGCGAGTCGAGAATCGCCTGCTCCGACTGCGGCGTCGAACGCACGCGGTCGGTGTCCTCGATGCGCAGGATGAACTGGCCGCCCTGACTTTTGGCGAAACAGAGGTTGAACAGGGCGATGTAGGCGGTGCCGACGTGGGGGTCGCCGGTGGGCGATGGCGCGATGCGGGTGCGAATGGTCATGAAGCGTCCGAGAAGGAAGGTGGCCTATAATCCGGACCCGCGATTATACGGCCCCGCCGCACCGCGCCCACCCTGCCCCGATGACGAAATTCGCAGCCAATGCCTGAGCTCTCCCACCGTTTCTGCGTCGCCCCGATGATGGAGTGGTCGGATCGTCACTGCCGCTATTTCTGGCGGCTGCTGAGCGAACAGGCGCTGCTGTACACCGAGATGGTCACCACCGGCGCCGTGCTGCACGGCGACCGCGCGCGCTTTCTCGATTTCGATGCCTGCGAACACCCGCTAGCGCTGCAGCTCGGCGGTTCCGACCCGACAGCACTCGCCGCCTGCGCGAAGCTGGCCGAACAGTGGGGCTACGACGAGGTGAACCTGAACTGCGGCTGCCCGAGCGACCGCGTGCAGAACAACCTGATCGGCGCCTGCCTGATGGCGCACGCACCGCTGGTGGCCGACTGCATCAAGGCGATGCAGGACGCCTGCTCGATTCCGGTGACGATCAAGCACCGCATCGGCATCGACGAACTCGACAGTTACGAGGCGATGGCCGCTTTCGTCGAAACCGTCGCCGCCACCGGCTGCACGACGTTCATCGTGCATGCGCGCAAGGCGTGGCTCAGCGGTCTGAGCCCGAAAGAGAATCGCGAGATTCCGCCGCTGCGCTACGACGAGGTCTATCGCCTGAAACGCGATTTCCCGCAGCTGACCGTCGTCATCAACGGCGGCATCACCGATCTCGACAGCTGCGAACCCCATCTGCGGCAATTGGACGGCGTCATGCTCGGCCGCAGCGCCTACCACAACCCGTGGCTGCTGGCCGAGGTCGACCAGCGGCTGTTCAATGCCGAGAGCAGTGAACTGACACGCGACGAGATCGTCGAACAGCTGATCCCGTACATCGAGCGCCACATCGCAGCCGGCGGCACGCTGCACCATGTCACCCGCCACATCCTCGGCCTCTACCACGACCAGCCCGGCTCGCGCGCTTTCCGCCGCCATCTCAGCACCGCCGGTGTGCGTCGCGGTGCCGGTGTCGAAACGCTGCGCGAAGCCGTGGCCATGATGCGCCCCCACAGGGAGAGCGCCTGATTTCCTTTTGCAACGGTGGCCTGCTACAACTGCGGGCCTCTCACTCAATCCGCGAACGCGACGCAAGATCACCATGCCGAACAAACTGGAACAGCTGAAACAGTTCACCGCCGTCGTCGCCGATACCGGCGACATCGATGCCATCAGACGCTTTCAGCCGCTGGATGCGACCACCAACCCTTCGCTGCTGCTGAAGGCGGCCGCCCTGCCCGCCTACCAGCCGCTGCTGACGCAGGCGCGCGCCTTCGCCGCCGGCCAGCCCGGCAGCGCCGCCGAGCAGCTGGCCGCCTGCACCGACTGGCTCGCCGTGGCGATCGGCGGCGAGATCCTGAAGATCATTCCGGGCCGCGTCTCGACCGAGGTCGATGCCCGCCTGTCGTTCGACAGCCGCGCGATGCTGGAAAAGGCGCGCCGGCTGATCGACCTGTACGAGGCGGCCGGCATCGGCCGCGAGCGCGTGCTGATCAAGATCGCCAGCACCTGGGAGGGCATCCGCGCCGCCGAGGTGCTGGAAAAGGAAGGCATCAACTGCAACCTGACGCTGCTGTTCGGCTTCGCCCAGGCTGCCGCCTGCGCCGATGCCGGCGTCACGCTGATCTCGCCGTTCGTCGGCCGCATCCTCGACTGGTATCTGGCCAGCACCGGCCGCGCCAGCTACGCGCCGGAGGAGGATCCCGGCGTGCTGTCGGTGACGCGCATCTACAACTACTACAAGCAGCACGGCTACCCGACCATCGTCATGGGCGCCAGTTTCCGCAACACCGGCGAGGTCGAGCAGCTGGCCGGCTGCGACCGGCTGACGATCAGCCCGCAGCTGCTGGAGCAGCTGGCCGCCGATGATGGTGAACTGGTGCGCCGGCTCGACCCGGCCAATACCGGCGCGCCGATCGCCGCGCAGCACGACGGCGAGGCCAGCTTCCGCTACGCGATGAACAGCGATGCGATGGCGACCGAGAAGCTGGCCGACGGCATCCGCAAATTCGCCGACGACCAGATCGCGCTGGAGAAACTGCTGGCGGAGCGCGGCTGATGCTGGCGAAGCTGAAGGCGCTGTTCCAGCCGCAGCAGGATGCGGCCCCGCACTCCGAGCGCCAGCTGCAGCTGGCCGCCGCCGCGCTGCTGATCGAACTGGCGCGCGCCGACTACCGCGACGACGAGCGCGAGCAGCAGGTAATCGCGGACGCCGTGCGCGCCACCTTCGATCTCGATGCGGAGACGGTGGCGGAGCTGGTCGAGGAGGCGCGCCGTCACGCCGACGACGCAACGTCAACCCACCAGTTCACGTCGCAGATCAACCGGTATTTCAGCGAGGACGAGAAAGTCGAGCTGGTACGGCAGCTATGGCGCGTCGCCTTCGCCGATGGCGCCATCGACAGGTACGAGGATCACCTGATCCGCAAGGTCGCCGAACTGCTCTACGTCAGCCACTCGCAGTTCATTCGCACCAAACTGGATGTGGTCGGCTGACCCAAATGTCATTCTGCGCGGAGCAAAGCGCAGTCGCAGACAAGCGAAGCGCAGAGCAGCCGAAGGCTGACCCGAAGGGCGAGCAACGCAGTTGCGAGTCATCCATGTGGCTGGGCGCGACGACCATGGATTCTGCGACTACGCGCAGAATGACGGACGCTGAGTCCGGAAGGTTTTAAGGCCCTGCTAGCGCGAGGACTCCAGCGCGCAGACCAGCTCCTGGAACTGCGCGCGGTTGTGCTCGTTCATCCCCATCAGCACACGGTGAGCGTTGATCACGCGCTCGCGCACGCCGCTCTCGCTCTCCTGCACCGCCGACAGCTCGCCGAGCTGCTGCTCGCTGTCGAGCGGCGCGTGACGAATGTCGAACACCTGGCCGAAGCCCATGCTGTCGAGCACGCGCGAGATGTTGGGATTGGTGGAGACGACGACCGGCACCCGCTGAAAACGCTGGCGCGACAGGATCGCGACCTTCGCCAGCTGCCCCAGCGTGGTGCTGTCGATGTTGTCGGCCTCGGTCAGATCGATGACCACGCCGGCGAAATCGGGCGCACAGAACATGCGCTCGAGGAAAGTATCCAGCGCCGTGCAGAAGGTCAGGCGCACATCGCCGACCAGCTTCAGGGCGAACGCCCCGTCGCAATCGGCGACCAGAATTTTACCGGGCTGCATTACCCCGTACCTTTCAGACTCTCCGAACCATGACTGCCGGCGGCGCGGCGAACCATCAGGATCGCAACGTCGTCGGGCAGTCCCTCCGCGCCCTCCAGACCGAGCGCAGCAACCGCCGCGTCGACACTGTCGGCCTGCGGCGCCAGACGCTGCAGCAGGCTCGCCTCCCTGGCGATGAGACCCTCCCCGGGCACCATCTCCAGCACCCCGTCGGAGAACAGGGCGAGGGTGAAATGGGGCGGCAATTGTAGCCACTCTTCCCCGTATTGGGCATCCGCGAAAAGACCTACCGGCGGACCCGAGCCCTCCAGGAAGCGGCACGCCCCGTCGCTGCACAGCACCGGCGTCGGCAGGTGGCCGGCAACGCTGTAGCGCAGCGTGTTCTCGGCCAGATCGAGCACGCAGACGCACAGCGTCGCGTACTTGCCGATGCCGGTGTCGAGCAGCTCGCGGTTGGCGCGCTCCAGCATCGCCGGCGGCGACAGCACGGCGCGGTCGCGGCGGTGGGTGAAGTCGCTGCGCTTGCGCGCGAACAGGTTCTTCAGCAGCACGGTGACGAAGGCCGACGAGGCGCCGTGGCCGGAGACGTCGGCGATGAAGAAAACGACGTGGCGATCGCCGACCGTGTAGTAGTCGACCAGATCGCCGGAGAGCACCAGCGACGGCAGGATGCGGTGGCTGAATTCGTAGGGGCCGATGTGGAACGGCGTCGCCGGCAGCATCTTCAGCTGCACGTGGCGGCCGGCCTGCTGGTCCTGCTGCAGCAGCGTCAGGCTCTGCTGCAATTCGCGGTTGGCCTCTTCCAGCTGCTGCCGGTAGCGGCGGTTCTCGCGCTGCAGCCGCCCCTGCTGCAGGCAGCGTTCGATCGAGTGCTCCAGCACCGCCATGTCGCCGATCGGCTTGATCAGATAGTCGGAAGCGCCGTAGCGCAGCGCCTGCACGACGTCGCTCATGACGCCGGCGCCGGAGATGACGATGACGGGAACGTCCGCCGGATGGTCGTCGATCGCCCTCAGCACCTCGAGACCGTCCATCCGCGGCAATTTGATGTCGAGCAACACGAGATCGGGCGGGCAGGCCTCGAACCGGGCCAGCCCCTCGCGGCCATCGGCGGCACCGGTCGCCGCGTAGCCGGCCTGCTCCAGATAGGCGATCAGACTGTCGCGCACTGCGGCGTCGTCATCGATCACCAACAGTCGCGCCACCTCAGCGGTCATCGCGATCAGCTCCACCACCCATCGCGGCGCGACTTCCGCCGTTCAACGCTGTACACACGTGATGCGACCCCGATGCGCCCTGCACCCAGTTGGCCCGTTGTGCGGCACCGCTCTGCAAAGCTGCTGCCGGCGCTGTTTCGCCCCTGTGACAAGACCTTGCAAGGTCTGGGGCGACAGCTGAAGGCGGCCACACTAAACCGATCACCGGTTGCGATCAACCCTGGACCGGCTCGCCGCGCATGCGGTGCAAATGTTGGCGTCACACCGTCCGCGGCGGCTATTCTTGCCGGCGTTCAGCGCGAAATAATCAGCCGCCGCACCGGACGGCACCACCACAGGGAGATCGAGATGGTTCTAGAGCCCCGCGCCTACAGCGAGAAACGCAACTTCATCCGCATGAAGATCGACACGCCGGTACAGCTGCGCTGCAACGGCGAGACGCAGACCGCGCAGTGTCGCGATCTCAGCGGCTCAGGCCTGCTGCTGACCTGCACCCGGTCGCTGCCGCTCGATGCCGAAGTCGAGGTGCACATCGCCCAGGAGGGCGAGAACCGCCAGCCGTTCAACGCCAGCGCCCGTGTGGTCCGCGTCGATGCCGCCGACGGCGCTTTCATCGTCGGTCTGGCGCTGATCGACATTCATGACTGACACCCGCCCGCACCACTGACTCCCACCCGCCGGACCCTTGCGGTCCGGCGCGCATCCCCGCCTGTCACTCCTCGTCCCAGGCATCGAAATCGTCGCTGCCGAAGTCATCCTCGACCACGCCGTCGTTGACCAGGAACTGGCGCCGCTGCAGGTAGGCGTCGCGCAGGAAGGTGTAGCGATCGCCACTCATCAGTTCATCGGCCGCCAGCAGCTGGGCGCGGGTGTCGACCACGCGCAGCCCGAGCAGCTGGTTGCGGGTGCGGATGTGGTCGACCATCAGGACCGGGTCGGCGAAGCTCTCGACCCCGCCGGTGCCGGCGTCGCGCAGCGTGCGCGGCCCCAGCAGCGGTACCACCAGATAAGGGCCAGGGCCGACGCCCCAGCGGCCGAGCGTCTGCCCCAGGTCCTCGTCGCTGCGCTCCAGCCCCCAGTGCTGCGCGACGTCGAACAGGCCGGCAATGCCGATGGTGGTGTTGATCAGCAGCCGCCCGCCATCGCTGGCACCAGCGCTCCACTTGCCCTGCAGCAGGTTGTTGACCAGGTTGAACGGCTCGCGCAGGTTGCCGAAGAAGTTGCTGACGCTGCGCTCGACCGGGTCCGGGGTGATCTTCTGATAGCCCTTCGCCACCGGCCGCAGCAGCCAGCGGTCCAGAAAATCGTTGAACTCGTAGACCGGCCGGTTGAAGGACTCCCACGGATCGACGTTGTGCTCCGCCACCTCCGCCTCGCTGGCGACGCCATCATCGGCGACCGGTCTGGCGGCGCAGGCCGACAGCGTCAGCAGACTCAGCACCACACCGAGCGGAGCGGCCGCAAACCGCCGCATCACCGAAAAGATCAACATGCGCCCTCCTGATCGATCGTCGACAGCGGCGCAACGACGCCGCATGAGTCATTTACATGAGCCATTGAAAAGCCGGGAAAAATGGTTCGTCACCACAATGGTCGGGCACTATAACGCCCGGCCGATAGCGCAACAAACGGCGCTCGTTCAACGGCCGCGTGCACCGCACTCCGCCTGCACCTGCTGCCACTGGTCGCGCAGCCGCTTCACCGACACCGGCTCGGCCGTGCCGAGCGTCTGCGCGAACAGCGACACGCGCAGCTCCTCCAGCAGCCAGCGGTAGCGCGCCAGCACCGCACAGCTTTGCAGCAGCCCCGGTTCGCGCTGCAGCAGCTGCAACAGCTGTGCCTGCAGCGGCGCCAGTTCTCGCGCCAGCTCGCGGTCGCGGGCGAAGTGGCCGCGCAGCTTGTCGAGCCGCGCGGAGATCGCCTGCAGGTAGCGCGGGTAGTGCTGCAACTGCGGCCACGGCGTCGCCGAGATGAAGCCGGGGCGAAACAGCAGGTCGAGCTGGGCATCGATCTCCTGCAGCACCGGCAGCCACGCCAGCTCGGAGCCGCCGCGGCGCGCGCCGCGCACGGCCGCGTACTCCTGCGCGATGCGCTGCATCAGTGCGGCGTAGCGCTGCGCCGTGGCGATGATGCTCGACTGGCCGGCGCGCAGGCGGGCGTCGAACTCCGCCTCGCTGCGCGGCAGCGGCTGGCCGGCGATGAAGAGCTCGCGGTAGGTGGCGGCGAGGATCTCGTCGATCCACTCGTCGCGCCGCTGCGAGATGCCGGCCAGCTGCAGGTTGACGCTGTTGCCGCGCAGCAGGTCCTTGCGCAGCTGCTTGACCTTGTCGGCGCTCTGCAGCTGCAGCAGCCGGATCACGCCGCGCTCGCTCTCGCGCTCGGCCACCTCCGGGCTTTCCCTTAACGTAATGGCAACGCTGTCGCCGCGATCCTCCAGCGCCGGATAAGCGGTGACGGTGACGCCAGCCTGTTTGAACTGATGTTTCTGTGGCAGTGCGCCGAAATCCCAGCGCGCGACGGCCTCGCGCCGGAACTCGGCGCGCGTCTCCTGCTGCAGGCTCTGTGTCATCGGCGCGTGCAGCCGCTCCTTCAGGGCCGCCAGATCGCGATCCTGATCGAGCAGCTTGCCGTTGACGTCAAGTACACGAAAGTTGGCACGATAGAACGATTCGAGCTCGACCTCGCGCCAGGCCTCGGCCGGAATCTGCAGCCGCAGCTGCTTCTGCAGAACCTCGGCCAGCGCCTCATCGAGCGACCGCTCGGCCGGCACCAGCTGCGGCAGCAGCCGGTCGACCGTCTCCGGCACCGGCACCAGCGGCTTGCGCCACTGCTTCGGCAGCCCCTTCAGCATGGCGATGCACTTGTCGCGCAGAAGGCCCGGCACCAGCCAGTCGAAGCGGTGTGCCGGCACCCGGTTCAGCAGCGCGATCGGCACCACGACGTTGACGCCATCGCCGGCGCTGCCCGGCTCGAACTGGTAGCGCAGCGCGAACACGACGTCGCCGCAGGCGATGCTGTCCGGGAACTGCGCTTCGGTGACGTCGGCGGCGGCGCGGCGCATCAGCCGCTCGCGGTCGATGAACAGCAGCTGCGGCCGGTCGCGCTCGGCGTCGCGGCGCCAGCGTTCGAAGGCATGGGCGGTGGTGATCTCGGCCGGGATGCGCTCGTCGTAGAAGCGGAACAGCTCCTCCTCGTCGGCGAGGATGTCGCGCCGGCGCACCTTCTCTTCCAGTTCTTCGATACCGGCGACGACGGCGTGGTTGTGGGCGAGGAACGGCGCATTGCTCCGGTAGTCGCCGGCCACCAGCGCGGAGCGGATGAAGATCTCGCGCGATGCCACCGGGTCGACCGGACCGTAGTGGACGCGCTCGCGGTCGCTGATGACGAGGCCGTACAGCGCCACCGTCTCCAGCGCGGTGACACGGCCGCTCTTGGCATGCCAGGCTGGTTCGCTGTGGCGCCGCTTCAGCAGCCGGTCGTTGATGCCGAGCACCCAGCCCGGCTCGATCTTCGCGACATTGCGCGCGAACACCTGCGAGGTCTCGACGATCTCGCCGGCGACGATCCACTTCGGCGGCTTCTTCGCCAGCGCCGAGCCGGGAAAGATGCGCAGCTTGCGATTGCGCGTACCGAGGTATTCGCGGTTCTCGTCGAGCGTGGCGACATGGCTCAGCAGCCCGGCCAGCAGTGCGCGATGCACGGATTCGAAGCCGGCCGGCTCGTGGTTCTCACGCCAGCCGAGCCCCTGCGTCGCCAGCCGCAGCTGGTGGTGCACGTCGCGCCACTCGCGCAGCCGCATGAAATTCAGAAACTCGCGCTCGCACTGTTTGCGCCACTGGTTCTGGCTCAGTGCCTGACGCTGTTCCTCGACGTAGTTCCATAGCGACACGTAAGCGAGGAAATCGGAGTCGGGATTGGTAAAGCGCCTGTGCTGTTCGTCAGCGGCCTGCTGTTTGTCGGCCGGGCGCTCGCGCGGCTCCTGCACGCTGAGCGCACTGGCGACGATCAGCACCTCGCGCAGAGCGCCGCGCCTGCTCGCCTCCAGCAACATGCGGCCGATGCGCGGGTCGACCGGCAGTTTCGCCAGCAGGCGACCGTCGGCGGTCAGTTGCCGTTTGTCGTCGACGGCGCCGAGTTCGTCGAGCAGCGTGAAGCCGTCGCCGATCTGACGCGAATCGGGGCGGTCGAGGAACGGGAAATCGTCGATGTCGCCGAGCCGCAGCGACAACAGTTGCAGGATCACCGAGGCGAGGTTGGTGCGCAGGATCTCGGCATCGGTGAACGGCGCCCGCCCCTGGAAATCGGTCTCGCCGTAGAGCCGCACGCAGATGCCGGGGCCGACGCGGCCACAGCGCCCCTTGCGCTGGTCGGCGCTGGCCTGCGACACCGGCTCGACCGGCAGCCGCTGCAGTTTCGAGCGGAAACTGTAGCGGCTGATGCGCGCCAGCCCGGAGTCGATGACGTAGCGGATGCCCGGCACCGTCAGCGACGTTTCGGCGACGTTGGTGGCCAGCACGATGCGCGTGCCACGGCGCTTGCCGAGATCGAACACGCGCTGTTGCTCGCTCAGCGACAGCCGCGCATACAGAGGAATGACGTCGAGATGCTGCAGTTCGCTGCGGCGCAGCTGCAATGCCGTCTCGCGAATCTCGCGCTCGCCCGGCAGGAACACCAGCACATCGCCCTTGAGGCCGCGCTCGGCCGCCACCAGCTCGGCCAGCGCCGCCTCGATGGCCGCCGGCAGGTCGTTGTCGGCGACCAGCTCGTCGATCGGCCGGTAGCGCACCTCGACCGGCCAGGTGCGGCCCGACACCTCGATCACCGGCGCATCGCCGAAATGGCGCGAGAAGCTGGCGACGTCGATGGTGGCCGAGGTGATGATCAGTTTCAGGTCGGGGCGGCGCGGCAGCAGCTGCTTCAGGTAGCCGAGCAGGAAATCGATGTTGAGGCTGCGCTCGTGCGCCTCGTCGATGATCAGCGTGTCGTAGCGGCTGAGGAAACGGTCCTGCTGGATCTCGGCCAGCAGGATGCCGTCGGTCATCAGCTTGATGTAGCTCGCCTCCGAGGTCTGATCCGAGAAGCGAACCTGACAGCCGACCGCCTGCCCGAGCGGCGATTTCAGCTCGTCGGCGATGCGCTGGGCGACGCTGCGGGCGGCGAGGCGGCGCGGCTGCGTGTGACCGATCAGCCCGCGCGCGCCGCGCCCCAGTTCGAGACAGATCTTCGGAATCTGCGTGGTCTTGCCGGAGCCGGTCTCGCCGGCGATGACGACCACCTGATGGTCGCGAATGGCGGCGGCGATGTCGTCGCGCCGCGCCGATACCGGCAGCTCCTCGGGATAGTCGATCGCCGGTCGCACCTGCAGCCGCTGCGCGACGGCGTCGACCGACTGCCGCAGCTGCTCGTGCAGTTGTGCGACGGCCTCGTCGATCACCTCGCCGCGCCGCGCCGCCTCGACCAGCTGCTGCCAGCGCCGCCACAGCGGCTGGCGCTGGCGCAGCAGCCCCTGCCCGAACAGCGGACGCAGCGCCGCCAGCGGCTCCGGTATCGGGCCACTGGCGGCGCTGTGCGGGGAACGGGAACGGCGGGACACGGACACGGCTCGACGATTCGAAGGGGCGGCATTATACGGAGCCGCCCGCCCGCGCCGACGATTTCGATGCGACGGGCGGCTACTTGTCGCTGCCGGCGGCGATGGCGTCGCGCAGCTCACGCCGCAGCACCTTGCCGACCGCCGACTTCGGCAGCTCTTTGCGGAACTCGACGCGGCGCGGCACCTTGTAGCCGGTCAGCCGCTCGTGGCAGAAGCTGCGGATCGACTCCTCGGTGACGCCGTCGCGGCGCGGCACCACCACCGCCAGCACCGCCTCGCCGGAGTGCTCGTCCGGCACGCCGATCACCGCCGCCTCGCGCACGTCCGGGTGCTGGCTCAGCACCTCCTCGACCTCGCCCGGGTAAACCTTGAAGCCGGAGACGACGATCATGTCCTTCTTGCGGTCGACGATCTTCAGGTAGCCGTCGTCGCGGATCACGGCGATGTCGCCGGTACGCAGCCAGCCGTCGGCGTCGATCACCTTGCGCGTCTCGTCGGCGCGCTGCCAGTAGCCGAGCATCACCTGCGGGCCGCGCACGCACAGCTCGCCGGGTTCGCCGGGCGGCATCTCCCTGCCGTCGTCATCGACCACCCGCACTTCGGTGCCCGGCACCGGCAGGCCGATGGTGCCGATCTGGTTGTCGTTGCCGGGGTTGATCGACACCACCGGCGAGGTCTCGGTCAGGCCGTAGCCCTCGTAGATCGGGTGGCCGGTCAGCTGCTGCCAGCGGTGCGCGGTGCTGGTCGCCAGCGCCATGCCACCGGAGATGGTCACTTTCAGGTGGCTGAAGTCGAGGTGACGAAAACCGTCGTGCTGTTCGAGCGCGACGAACAGCGTGTTGAGGCCGGCGAAGCCGGTGAACTTCCAGCGCTTCATCTCGCGCACCAGCGACGGCAGGTCACGCGGGTTCGGAATCAGGATGCAGTGGTTGCCGGCGCTCAGCATCACCATGCTGAGGATGAACGAATAGATGTGGTACAGCGGCAGCGGCAGCACGAAGATCTCGCGCCCCGGCTGCACGCCGTAGGTGGAGAACATCGCCTCGCTCTGCAGCGTGTTGGCGATCAGGTTACGGTGGCTCAGCATCGCCCCCTTGGCGACGCCGGTGGTGCCGCCGGTGTACTGCAGGATGGCCAGATCGTCGACCGCCACCGGATGGCGTTTGACCTCGCCGCGCACCTGCAGCGCGCGCCGCAGCGACACCGCGCCGGGTATCCGGAAGCGCGGCACCATGCGCTTGAGGTAGCGGGCGGCGCCGTTGATGAACCAGCGCTGCAGCGGCGGGTGCAGGTCGGCCACCTCGGTGACGATGACCACTCGCACACGGGTGCGCGGCAGCACGTGTTCGGCGGTGTGGGCGACGTTGGCCAGCACGATCAGCGCCTTGGCGCCGGCGTCGTTGAGCTGGTGCTCCAGCTCCTTCGGCGTGTACAGCGGGTTGGTGTTGATGACGACGAGGCCGGCGCGCATCGCGCCGAACAGCGCCACCGGGTACTGCGTCAGGTTCGGCAGCTGGATGGCGATGCGATCGCCCGGCTCCAGCTCGGGGCACTGCTGGAGGTATGCGGCAAAGCGGTCGACCAGCCGGTCCAGCTCGGCGAAGGTCAGCGTGTGGCCGAGGCTGGTGAAGGCCGGCTGCTGCGGGTAGTTCTGCACGGCGCGCTCGAACAGGTCGAGCACGCTGTGGTACTCGCCGAGCCGGTCGAGCTGTTGCGGAATGCCGAGACGCGCGCGCGCCGCCGCGATGACTGACTGATCCATGGGCACCCTTAGTGTCTTTAGTGAGGCGACAGTGCCTTGTGAGGCTCTGGCGATGTTCCGCGAGGCTTTCGCGCCGCGCGGTGGTCGCCGGTTCAGGCCGTCGCGGCCGTCGGCTGGCGGAACTGTTCGGGGTCGATGAACATCAGCGCCAGCTCGAAGTCGCCGGGCGCACTGAGGTCGATCGACAGCACCAGCATGTCGACGACGTCATCGACGCGGGCGACGGCCGGCAGCAGGTAAACGCAGCGCTGCCGCTGCTCGTCGCTGAAGGTGTTCAGCGGCTTCTTCTCATTCAGGAACTGCGCGTAGCCGTTCAGCAGCTCGCCGACCAGCGAGCGCAGCAGCGAGAAGTTGAGCTTGCCGCGCAGTTCGCTGCGGTCGAGGCTCAGGATCGCCCGCATCCGGTCGCCCTCCCCGGTGCCGATCTCGGAGAGCAGTACCTTCCTGCCCTCCTCCAGCGCGCGGAAGCGGCGCTTGGCGTCGTCGCGTGGCGTGTCGTAGAAGGCCTTGTGCAGCAGGTTGGCGCCGATGGTGAGCATCTGCGCCGTGGTCATCTTGCGGGAGCGGAACCGGGTGGCGGCCATGGCGATGTCGTAATCCTTATTTTCGAGGCGAATACGTTTCAGCGGGCCAGTCTAATGGGCCGGGGCGCCCGGTAAAAGCATTGGCTGTCGCCTGCCACCCGTCTCCCACCGGCACCGGATACGCCCCGCCGTTTTGACCGATCCGGGGTTCTCTGCCATATTTCCGGCGCTTTGGATCCGGCATTCCAGCTATTACTCTGACGCCCGCGCCACCGCCGGAGAGCGGCCGGCGGCGCAGGCGTCATGGCGGACACCCGGCCGGTGTCGCCAACCTTCGCCCGACAGCACGAGGCTTCACACATCCCATGGTTCACCCGAGAAAATCCCTTGCCGCCCTCCTGCTGACGGCCATCGCCGCGGCGACGACGCCCGCCGGCGCCCAGAACATGCAGGCGGAACAACAGAAGCTGAACGACTACCGCACCCAGCTCGGCGCGCTGCAGCGCGAAGAGGGCGAGCTGCGCCAGCAGATCGCCGTCAAGCAGCGCGAGCTGGAGGCCCTGCGCAACCGGCCGTCGCCGGAGCAGGCCGAACTGGCCGAAGCGCAGCGGCAGGTCGACGAGGCGCGCGCCGAAAACGCCGCCAGTCCCTCGCCGGAGAACGACGCCAGGCTGAAGAACGCCGAGTTCAAGTACACGCTGGCCGAGCGCAAGTTCGCCAAGGGCAGCGCCGAGGCCAGCGCGCTCGGCAATCAGATCGAGCAGCTGCAGCGCCAGCTCGCCAGCCGCCAGTCGCAGATCGGCACCATCAACCAGCAGATCAGCACCCAGACCGCGGCCAACGCCCAGCTCGAACAGCGCCTCGCCCGCGAGCGCTCGCAGCGCGAATCACAGGCCAGGGAGCTGGAGCAGACCAAACGCGAGGCCGAAGAGGCACAGAAGGAGATCGAGCGGCTGAAGGCGATGCTGGCGCAGAAAGAGGCCGCGGCCGCCACCGCCGCCAAGGCCGCACCTGCCGCCGCCAAGCCGGCCGCGCCGAAACCGGTGCCGGCCGCGGCTCCCGCTCCCGCTGCCCAACCGGTCGCCGCCGCGGCCCCTGCGCCTGCCGCCCAGCCGGCCACCCCTGCCACGACCACCGCCGGTGGCGGCGATCCGAGCATCGCCAGGCTGACGACGCAGAGCGAGGTACTGGGAGCCCTGAAGGCGCTGGCCGGCCGGGTCGACAGCGACTCCGACCGCCGCGACCGCCCGGTCAACGAAATCCTGCACTTCAAGCAGATGCAGGGCGACACCGAGGTGGCCAAGCGCCGCGTCACGATGAACGCGCTCGGCAGCGGCCAGTTCCGCGGCGAAACCGACGTGCAGCCGGGCAGCTACCAGCTGGTGGTCGGCCTGAAGTACTGGAAGATGGATTTCGCCGCCAACGACAGCGGCCGCGTGGTGTTCCTGCTCGACTACAGCAACGACAAGGCGCCGCAGCTGAAGGTCTACAAGAAGGCGCTGGAAGGCGGCTGACTCCGTACCTCCCTCTCCCTGAAGGGAGAGGGAACAGGTACCGCCTCCTCCCGTCAATCACTCCCGCCGCTGGCGCGGATCAGCGACATGGCGCGCCGCCAGCAATCGTTTCGTGAACGGATGGCGCGGCGCCTCGAACAGCGTCCCGGTCTCGCCGATCTCGACGATGTGCCCCTGCTGCATCACCGCGACGCGGTCGCACAGGTAGCGCACCACCGCCAGATCGTGGGCGATGAAGATCATCGACAGCCCCATCTCGCGCCGCAGCTCCGCCAGCAGGTTGATCACCTGCGCCTGCACCGACACGTCGAGCGCCGATACCGGTTCGTCGCAGATCAGCAGCTGCGGCTCGCCGATCAGCGCGCGCGCGATGCCGATGCGCTGGCGCTGGCCGCCGGAGAACTCGTGCGGGTAGCGCGACGCCATCGCCGGCATCAGACCGACCCGCGCCAGCCACTGCGCCACCTTCTCGTCCAGCCCGCGGCGCTTCCCCTGCAGCCGCAGCGGCTCGCTCAGGCTCTCGCCGATGGTCAGGCGCGGGTTCAGCGTCGTGTACGGGTCCTGGAACACCATCTGCATCGACTTCGCCCAGCGCTGGAAATCGCGCTTGCCGTAGCGCTGCGGCAACCGCTCGCCGTCGAAGATCACTTCGCCGCAGCTCTTGTCATGCAGGCCGAGCAGCAGCTTGCCGAGCGTCGACTTGCCGGAGCCGCTCTCGCCGACGAGGCCGAGCGCCTCGCCGCGCGCCAGTTCGAGATCAATGTGCTCGACCGCCATCACCCGGCGCCCGCCCGGCAGCCGGAACTGCTTGCCGAGATCGCGCGCCTGCAGCAGCGGCGAGGCATCGCGCGCGCTCATGCCGGCACCTCATCGTCGTCGATCGCGGCGGCGACCTGCGGGTGATGCAGCCAGCAGCGCGCATCGTGCCGCGAGCCGGTCTCGAACATCGGCACGGCGCCCACCTCGCACAGCCGCAGCGCCCGCTCGCAGCGCGCATAGAAACCGCAGCCCGGTGGCGGCGCGATCAGATCGGGCGGCGTGCCGTGAATCACCGCCAGCGGCTCCGAGCCCCCGGCGCCTCGCGAAACGTGCTGCGCCGGCAGCGAGCGTTTCAGGCCGGCGGTGTAGGGATGCGCGGTGGCGTGGAAGATGGCGTCGACCGGCCCCTGCTCCACCACCTGACCGGCATACATGACGGCGACGCGGTCGGCCACCTGCGCCACCACGCCGAGATCGTGCGTGATCAGCAGCAGCGCCATTCCGCGCTCGCGCTGCAGGTCACGCAGCAGCGCCAGCACCTCGACCTGCACGGTGACGTCGAGCGCCGTGGTCGGCTCGTCGGCGATCAGCAGCGTCGGCTCGCACGCCACCGCCATCGCGATCATCGCCCGCTGCAACATGCCGCCGGAGAACTCGAACGGAAACTGTCGCGCGCGGCTCGCCGCCGACGGAATCTGCATACGGTCGAGCAGCGCCACCGCGCGCAACTCGGCCTCGCGCCAGCTCAGGCCGCGATGCGCCACCAACGTCTCGGCGATCTGCGCGCCGACGCGCATGGTCGGGTTGAACGACGACATCGGGTTCTGGAACACCATGCCGACACGCGAGCCGCGCAGCCGGTTCCAGTCGGCCTCGCCGAGATCGTTCAGGCGGCGCTCGCGCAACCGCATCTCGCCGCCGCTGATGCGGGCGCCGTGCGGCAGCAGGCCGATCACGGCCAGCGCCGTCATCGACTTGCCGCAGCCCGATTCGCCGACCAGCGCCAGCGTCTCGCCGGCCTCGACGCGCAGCGACACGCCGCGCACCGGCCGCACCACACCGTCGCGGGTCGGAATCTCGACCTGCAGGTCGTCGAGGGCCAGCACTGCGTCGCTCATGGCTGCTCCTTCAGCGTCACGTCGAGCGCATCGCGCAGCGCGTCGCCGAACATGTTGAACGCGAACACGGTCAGGCTGATGCACAGCGCCGGCCACAGCAGCTCCTGCGGATGCACCAGCAGGTTGCGCACGCCGTCGTTGCTCATCGAGCCCCACGACGGCGTCGGCGGCGTCACGCCCATGCCGATGAACGACAGGAACGCCTCGGTGAAGATCGCGCTCGGCACCGCGAAGGTCAGCGCCACCAGCACCACGCCGAGCAGGTTCGGCAGCATGTGGCGGACGATGATGTAGAAGTTGCCGCCGCCGGCGAGGCGCGCGGCGCTGACGTAGCCCTCCTCGCGCAGCTGCAGCACCTGCCCGCGCACGAGGCGCGCACTGGCGGGCCAGCTCATCAGCAACATCGCCAGCACCAGCGGCATGATGCCGCTCTCGCCGGGGCCGATGCCGAAGGCGATGCGCAGCAGGATCATGAACAGCAGGAACGGCAGCGCGACGACGAAATCGGCGAAGCGCATCATCCAGTTGTCGACGCGGCCGCCGACGAAACCGGCGGTGGCGCCGTAGATGACGCCGAGCGTGATGAACAGCAGCGGCGCGGTCAGGCCGATGAACAGCGAGGTGCGGCCGCCGTGCAGCAGCCGCGCCAGCAGGTCGCGGCCGAGGTAATCGGTGCCGAGCGGGTGCGCCGGCAGCTCGACCGCGCGGTCGCGCCACAGCAACGGGTCGGCGTCGGCCGGTACGATGCCCTGGATCTGCGCGTCGAGCAGCGCGATCGCCGGCTCCGGTGCGGCACTGACGGTGGCGTACAGCGGCGCCTCGTCGACGCCGTCGCTGGCGACGACGGTGTAGAAGTAGGTACGCGACTGCAGCTGCAACCGGTCCTCGAAGCCGACCTGCTCGTGGCCGAAGGTCTGGCCCAGTGGCAGGCCGAGATCGGTGCGGTCGCGCGGTTCGCGCAGATGGCGGTAGATCTGGTAGCGCAGCGCCCCCGGCACCGGCTGCCAGCGCAGCCGCACCCACTCGGTATTCGCCTCCACCACTTCCAGTTCCTGCGGCGCCGCCAGCCGCGACGCCGGCAGCAACTGTTCGGTCGGCAGCTCGACCTGCGCGCGCCAGTCGCCATCATGGATGACCAGCCGCGCCGGCCGCGCGCCGCTCGCTGTCTGCGATGTCGCGTTCAGCGACTGCCGCGCCGGGTCGAGCGGCCACAGCCACGGCCCGACGATCACCGCGATCACCATCAGCACAATGACGCCGCCGCCGAGCAGCGCGCGCGGGTTGCGCCGCAAGCGCCCGCCCACCTGCGACCAGTAGCTGCGCGACGGCCGCGCCATCTGCTCCAGCGCGGCGCGCTCGCCTGCCGGCGTCAGCAGCGCCGGGTCGAGGCGATCGGAAACGGCGATACCGGTCTCGCTCATCGCTACCTCACCCGGATGCGCGGGTCGATCGCGCCGTAGAGGATGTCGACCAGCAGCACCATCAGCACCAGGAAGGCGCCGTAGAAGGTGGTGGTGCCCATGATCACGGTGTAATCGGACTGCTGCACCGCCTGCACGAAGTAACGGCCGAGGCCGGGAATGGCGAAGATCAGCTCGACGACGAAGCCGCCGGTGGTGATCGCCGCCACCGCCGGCCCCAGCACCGTCACCACCGGCAGCAGCGCGTTGCGCAGCTGGTGGCGGAAGAAGATGCGCGACGACGGCAAACCCTTGGCGCGCGCCGTGCGCACGAAATCGGCCTGCGCCACTTCGAGCATCGACGAGCGCATCAGCCGCGTCATGTAGGCCATCGTGCCGAGGCCGAGCACCAGCGCCGGCACCACGATGTGGCGCGGCTCGCCCCAGCCGGCCACCGGCAGCAGGTTGATGCCGAGCCAGTCGTTCAGTTTCAGGATGCCGAGCTGCGCCAGCGCGGCGATGACGAACGACGGCACCGAGATGCCAAGGATCACCGTGGCGGTGATGGCGAGGTCGGGCCAGCGGTCGCGAAAGCGCGCCGCCAGCGCGCCGAACAGCACCGCGCCCAGCGTCGCGATCACCAGCGCGACGACGCCGAGCAGCGCCGACACCGGAAAGTGTTCGCGGATGATGTCGTTGACGCGGCGGTTCTGCTGCGTGAACGAGATGCCGAAATCGCCCTGCACCATGTTGCGCAGGAAGATGCCGTACTGCGTCAGCAGCGGCTTGTCGAGACCGTAGCGCGCTTCCAGGTTGCGGCGAATCTCCGGCGACACCGCCTTCTCGCTGGCGAGCGGGTCGCCCGGCACCGCGTGCATCGCGAAGAAGGTCGCGGTGGCGATGAACCAGATCGTGACGATGCCGGAGAGCAGCCGGCGCAGGATGTAACCGGTCACTGTGCCGCCTCCGCCGCTGCCGCGGCTTCGCGCTCGATGACGCTCTTGTCGACCACGTAAGCGTGGCGGAAATTGGGATCGCCGCCGAAGACCGCGCGCGCAACGCCGCGCAGCTGCGGGTGCTGCACGTAGACCTGCCCGCTCTCGTAGGTCGGCAGCGCCGGCACGTCGTCGATCAGCCGCTGCTGCATCTGCGCGAACAGCGCCATCCGCTCGCCGGCATCGGTGCTGACGTTGGCGCGCTGCACCAGCGCGTCGTAATCCGGGTCGCGGTAACGGCCGCGGTTGTTCTCGTTCCAGCTGGCGAACAGCTCGGCGAAGGTCATCGGGTCGTCGTAGTCCGGCCCCCAGCCGGCGGCGACGATGTCGAACTGGCCGCGCTGCATCCTGTCGAGGCGCTGCTTGGCGATCTGGCGGTCGATGCGCACGTCGAGGCCGAGACCGGCCGCCAGCAGCTGCTGGAAGTACTCCGCCTCCTTGCCGAGCCGCGAGCTGTCGCTGGCCAGCAGCACGATCGGCGGAATGCGTTCGACGCCGAGCTCGCTCTTCGCCAGTTCAAGATAGTGCCGCGCGATGCCGAGGCCGCGCTGCGGCGGCAGCGGCGGATGTTCATCGCGCAGCTGTCCGCCGTTCAGCGTGCGCGGAAACATCGAATCGGTGGCGACGTTACCCGGCAGCCCGACCACCTTGTTGACCAGCGACGCCGGATCGAACACCGCCTGAATCGCCTTGCGCAGGTTCCGGTTCGCCGTGACGCGGCCGTCGCGCAGGTTGAACAGCAGGTAGAACAGCGAACCGTCGTTGAACTGGCGGATCTGGTGACCACTGGTCAGCGCATCGCCGAGCGTCTCGCTGTCGAGCGGCGCCAGCGCGATGCTGCCGTCCTTGTAGAGGTTCAGGTTGGCGCCGGGGTCGGCGGTGATGTACGGAATGTCGATCTCCTGCAGCTTCACCGCGTCGCGATCCCAGTAGTGCGGATTCTTCGTCAGCGTCAGCCGCGCGCCGTGCACCCAGCGGGTCAGCGTGAAGGCGCCGTTGTAGAGCAGGTCACCGGCATCGGCGGCATAGCGCTCGCCGCGCTGCTGGTAGAAATCGGCGCGCACCGGGTAGTAGGTGAAAAGCGCGGTCAGGCCGAGAAAATAGGGGCACGGACGCTCGAACTGCACGTCGAGCCGGTAGTCGTCGACGGCGCGCACGCCGAGCGCGGTGCTCGGCATCTCGCCGCGGTTGATGCGCTCGGCGTTCTTGATCGGAAACAGCGCCGACGCATACGGGCTGCCGGTCGCCGGGCTGACCACCTGCCGCCAGGCGAAGACGAAATCGCGCGCCGTGACCGGACGGCCGTCGCTCCAGCGCGCGTTGCGCCGCAGCCAGAACGTGGCGCCGCCGTCGCGCAGCTGCCAGCGCTGCGCCACGCCGGGCGCCAGCTCGCCGCGCTCGTCGTAGGTCAGCAGCCCCTCCATGACGTGGCTCAGCACGAAGCTGCTGATCTGGTCGGTGGTCAGCAGGCTGTTCAGGTTCGGCGGCTCGGCTTTCAGCGACAGCCGGATGCGCTGCTTGTCGGCATCGACGGCGCGCGCCGCGTGCAGCGGCGACACGGCCGCCAGCAGCGCGACGACGAGCGCGACGCGAATGGCGATGACGGCACGGAAAGAGAGATGCGACAGGGACATGGAGCGGCTTCTTAAGAGATTCGCCATGCTACCGACGACCGCGCCCCCACCGCAACGAACCGCTACACTGGCCGCCCTCTTCGCCAGCCCTCCCGACGACAGCCGTGCCCGACCGCGCCAATCCGATCACCAGCCCGGCCGCCAGCCCGTGGCAGCTGCCGACCCCCGACCTGCAGTGGGACGAACAGGGCTCGCCGCACTCGGGCCGTTTCGACGACATCTATTTCTCGCGCGCCGGCGGCAGCGCCGAAACCGAGTACGTGTTCCTGCAGCAGAACGACCTCGAAACGCGCTGGCGCGCGCTCGACCCGCACAGCCCGGGCCTGTTCGTCATCGGCGAGACCGGCTTCGGCACCGGCCTCAACTTCCTCGCCGCCTGCGCGCTGTGGCGCCGCTGCGCACCGCGCGGCTGGCGGCTGCTGTTCATCTCGGCCGAGCGCTTCCCGCTGACGCGCGGCGAACTCGAACGCGCGCTGGCGCAGTGGCCGCAGTACGCCGAATTCGGCGCGCGCCTGATCGCCGCCTGGCCGCCGCCACTGCCCGGCTTCCACCGCCGCGAACTCGACGACGACATCGCCGTGCAGCTGCTGTTCGGCGACGCCATCGACCAGTTCGACGCGCTGGCCGACACGCGCGCACCGCTGCTGCCGGCCGGCACGCAGGTCGACTGCTGGTTCCTCGATGGTTTCGCGCCGGCGAAGAACCCGCAGATGTGGAGCGACGAACTGTTCGCCGCCCTCGCCCGCCTCAGCCGGCCGGGCGCGACCTTCGCCACCTTCACCGCCGCCGGTTTCGTCCGGCGCGGCCTGCAGGCGGCCGGCTTCGCGGTCGAGCGCGCGCCGGGCTTCGGCAGCAAGCGCGAGATGCTGCGCGGCCGCTTCGTCGGTGCCGACACGCAGCGCAGCGTCGATGGCTTCACCGCCGCCGATCACTGGGCGACGCCACCAGCCGCGCGCAGCGCGCGCCACGCCGTCGTCGTCGGCGCCGGACTGGCCGGCAGCCACACCGCGCGCGCGCTGGCCCGGCGCGGCTGGCGGGTGACCGTGCTGGAGCGCGCCGGGCGCATCGCCGCAGCCGCCTCCGGCAACCCGCAGGGCATTCTCTACACACGGCTGTCGACGCAGGATTCGACACTGAGCCGCTTCGCGCTCGGCAGCTTCCAGCACGCCGTCGCCCATTACCAGACGCGCCTTGGCACCGATCTGGCCGGCGCCGGCGACCTGTGCGGTGTGTTGCAGCTGGTCGAGGCCGACGAATGGGAAAAGCTGCGACAGGCCTTCGGTGACGACCGGCACGGCGACTGGCTGCGCTTCGTCGACGCGGCCGCCGCCAGCGCCATCGCCGGCTGCCCGGTGCCGCGACCGGCACTGTGGTTCGCCGGCGCCGGCTGGCTGGCACCGGCCGCGCTGTGCGAGCGCAACCTGCGGCACCCGCTGATCGAAGTGCGGCTGCAGTGCAACGTCGACACCCTGCAGCGCACGGACGACCGCTGGCTGCTGCAGACCAGCGACGGCGACATCGAGGCCGATACCGTCATCCTCTGCACCGCTTACGAGAACGTAAAGTCACTGCCGGACTCTTCGTTCATGAACCAGGCGCTGCCGACCAAACCGATCCGCGGCCAGATCACCGAACTGCCAAGCACACTGCTGCGCCACACGCCGCGCTGCGTCATCTGCCACGACGGCTACCTCGCCCCGCACGGCGACGGGCTGACCGTCGGAGCCACCTTCGACCTGCGCGACGACAATCCGGCGGTGCGCGCCGACGACCACCGCCGCAACCTGCAACAGCAGGCCGACGCGCTGCCCGCACTGCTGGCCGAATCGCCCGACGCCATCGACTGCGACTCTCTGCACGGCCGCACCGGCTTTCGCGCCGCAACGCCGGACTACCTGCCGATCGCCGGCGCCGTCGCCGACGTCGCCGCGCTGCGCGAACGCTTCGGCGCGCTGGCCGGCAACGCGCGCAAGGTCATCGCCGCCGAACCGGCCTGGCTGCCCAGCCTTTACGTCAACGTCGGTCACGGCTCGCGCGGGCTGACTTCGACACCGCTGTGCGCCGAACTGCTGGCGGCACTGATTTGCGGCGAACCGCGGCCGCTGCCGCGCGAACTGCAGCGGGCACTGTCGCCGGCGCGGTTTGTGATTCGCGATCTGGTTCGCGGCCGTTGACGCAACGGACACTACCTCTACACTCACTCGCACCCCTACCGGCAGCGATCTGTGCAGGAGTGCCCATGCTGATCTCCCCCCGCGCCGGCCACAGCATCACGGCCGAAGAGTTCCACAACTATTACGAGCAGATGGTGCGCGACGAGATGGGGCGCCAGCTCGGCGAACACCAGCTCGACGCCGACACGCTGGCCGACATCGCCTGCGTCGCGTTGAATCACCTGCCGCCGCGCTACATCCGCTACGACGTCGACATGTCGTTCTATCTGTCGCCGAAGGAGCGCGAGGAGATGGAGCAGAAGGTCGAGACCGCCGTGCGCGAGGCGGCCGCCTTCGTGCTCGAACGCGGTCGCCAGCGCGACGACAGCTGAGGGGCCCACCGTCATTCCGACTCGTTACCTCTCCGACCACTCCCATCCGCTCGCGCTTCAGCTGCTGCTCACGGGCGTCCTGCTGCTCGGCGCCGCGCTCGCGAGCGCCGCACCACAGCTCGGCTGGAAACTGATCGCCGACTACCCGCACCGCACCGAGGCCTTCACACAGGGGCTCGAATTCGATGGCGACACGCTGCTGGAGAGCTCCGGCCTCTACGGCCGCTCCTTCATCGCCCGCTGGCGCCTCGACGACGACCAGCCGCCACACATCGCACCACTCGCCGCCGAGCTGTTCGCCGAAGGGCTGACCCGCCTCGGCGAGCGTATCTACCTGCTGACCTGGCGCGAACGGCGCGGGCTGGTGATCGACGCCGCCACGCTGCAGCCGGTCGGCGATTTCCACTACGACGGCGAGGGCTGGGGCCTGACCAACGACGGCGAGCGGCTGATCATGAGCGACGGCAGCGCGCAGCTGCGCTTCATCGATCCGGCCACATTGCAGGAGACACACCGGCTGACCGTGCGCGACGGCGGCCGGCCGCTGCGCTGGCTGAACGAACTGGAGTGGCTGCCGGCCGGCAGTCTCGACGCCGAACCGCGGCTGCTGGCCAACGTCTGGCAGCGCGACCGCATCGTCGTCATCGATCCCGCCAGCGGTGAGGTCACCGCCGAACTCGACCTCGCCGAACTCTACCCACAGCGTGCACCCGGCGCCGACGTGCTGAACGGCATCGCCTGGGATGCCCGCGACGGCACGCTGCTGGTGACCGGCAAACGCTGGCCGCGCCTGTATCGGTTGCGGCTGTCGCCGCGCTGATCGCCGCCGGCTATCACCGCCATCGCCGGTGCCGACTGTGAAGCCGGCGCCGGGCGCCGGTACACCTGTCAGGCCGGCGGCAAGCGCCGGTACAATCCCGACCATCTTTGCCGTCGACAGGAATGCGCCCGTGACCGCTCGCCCCTCCGTACTCCACCCCGCCTTCGAATGGCTGCGCTCGCATCCGCTGGAGTCGCTGAACCTGACCGTCGAGGAGTACCGCCACCGCAGCACCGGCGCGATGCACTACCACCTCGCCGCCGACTACGACGAGAACGTTTTTCTGGTGGCGCTGCGCACGGTGCCGCACGACTCCACCGGCGTCGCCCACATCCTCGAACACACCGCGCTGTGCGGCAGCGAGCGCTTCCCGGTGCGCGATCCGTTCT